>DASYSA010000104.1:0-26061 GCA_036003885.1 Blastocatellia bacterium
GGTGCGGTGGGATTGTATAGGATTTAGGATCCAGGAGCCAGGAGCCAGGATCTAGGATTTAGGATTTAGGATCCTAAATCCTAGATCCTAAATCCTAGATCCTAGATCCTGGACCGTGGCCAGTGCCGACAGAGACGCGCACAGCCGCATCATCTCTTGCCTCAGCACCACAAGCGCTTCCTCAGCGCCTGTCAGGTCATCGCTACGGCCCATGATCTCCAGAGCTCCAACAGCGTCAACCGCTTGCTGAGCATTGAAGTTCGACGCGCTGCCCCTCAACGCATGCGCTGCTCGTTCAAGCCTGCTGCTGTCCCGCTGAGCGACTGCTTCTGCTATCTCAGTCATCCGCACCGGATAGTCGTCGAGGAAGAGTTGCGCTATTTGATGCACCAGCTCCTGGTCACCTTCGAAGCAATCGACGGCAACCGCCCCGTCCACGCTGGACAATCGCTTCGCTTCGAGAGTCTCCACCGCGCGGTACAAAGTCTCGAACAACTCCCTGGCCCTGATTGGCTTCGAGACATAAGCGTCCATTCCTGCTGCAATGCAGCGCTCCTTGTCACCTGTGATAGCGTACGCAGTCATCGCAATGATAGGAATATGAGTGCCTGTGCTCAGCTCTCTTTCGCGTATAGCGGCAGTCGCCTCGAATCCATTCATCTCAGGCATCTGCACGTCCATAAAAATTACATCCAACTCCGCGCACTCCACCGCCGCCACCGCTTCTCTCCCGGTTCCCGCAATCATCACCGTGTGGCCGCCCTTTTCAAGCATCCGCTTCGCGACTCTTTGATTCACCGCGTTGTCTTCGGCAACCAGTATGCACAATGACTTGCCAACCGCAGGCACGCAAGTAGTCTCTTCCAACTCAAGATCCGGCAAACCGTTCGTCTCTCCGCTGCTCAAGCTGAATCGTGCGGTGAAGTGAAACGTGGATCCGGGGGGTTGCGGATTGCGGGTTGCGGATTGCGGATTGGGACTGTCGAATTTCGAATCTTTAATTTCGACTTTCGGATTGGGCGGGATTGAGTCGGCAATCCCCAATCCGCGATCCGCAATCCGCGATCCGCAATCGTTTATCCGCAATCCGCAGTCCCCCGGGCTTTCGACCCATATGCGTCCGCCCATCAGTTCTACAAGCTGGGTTGTGATCGCCAGGCCTAACCCTGTGCCGCCATATCTGCGCGTAGTGGAACCATCGGCCTGGGCGAAGGCTTCGAAGATCACCTGTTGCTTGTCCTCGGGTATCCCGATCCCGGTGTCGCTTACCGCAAAATGCAGAAACACCTCTGCGCCTATCTGAGCTTCTGTGTCCACCTGGACAACCACGCAGCCGGACTCGGTAAACTTGATGGCGTTGCCGATGAGGTTCACCAGCACTTGCCGCAGTCGCCCCGGATCCATTATCAGCCTGCCCGGCACCATGGGGCCTACGTTGCAGATAAGAGCGAGGCCCTTCTCGTCGGCGCGAACCCTCAGGGTTTTGATCACGTTTGCCAGACCTTCCTGCAAATCGAAGTCGATCGGATCGAGCTCGAACTTTCCGGCTTCAATCTTCGAGAAATCGAGTATGTCGTTGATAACGTCCAGAAGGGCGTCAGCCGATAGACTTACCATGTTGAGGTATTCGCGTTGCTCTGGCGTAAGTTCAGTGTCGAGCGCGAGCGCGGTCATTCCCATGATGCCATTCATCGGAGTTCGAATCTCGTGGCTCATATTGGCCAGAAACTCACTCTTTGCCCGGCTCGCGCTCTCGGCTGTTTCCTTAGCCTTTTGGAGTTCCGTGGCTACCCGTTGTCGCAGAGTTACGTCACGGACAATGCTGACCCAGGCGCGGCGGCCCTGATACTCGATTTCGTCGGAGAGAATCTCTACGTCTATCCTCCGGCCGTTCCTGGCCACGTGAGTGCCAATGTTGCGGTCGAGACGGTCGAAGTCTTCAGGGACGTGAAGGTCAAACGGCGTCATCAAGCGCAACTCGTCCATCGAGTAGCCGTACAGACGGTGAACCGCTTCGTTGCAATCCAGGAACCGATGAGTTTCGCCGTCGAAGATGAACATCGGATCGGCAATGCGGTTGAACAACAAGTGATACTGTCGCTCGCTTTCTCGCAGCGCTTCCTCGGAGCGCTTGCGCTCAGTGATGTCGCGGCAGTTGACCACGACTCCGGAAACGCCGGAGCCATAGGCGACGGGCCGGCTCATGGACTCAATCACCCGCCAGGATCCATCCTGGTGTCGGATCCTGAATTCAATTGCGATGTTTTGATTCTGTCCAGAGATAGTTTGCTCAAAAGACGCCCGTACAAATGGGAAGTCCTCAGGGTGAATCCACTGAAACGCGCTGGCGCCGAACAGATCCGCGACTTGATACCCGAGCACTCGGGTGATTGACGGGCTCACGTACTTTATGGAACCGTCTGTGTCGATGACCAGGATGATGTCAGAGCCATCCTCAACCAGCGAGCGGAACTGCCCTTCGCTCTTCTCCAGCGCCTCCTGAACGTGCTTGCGGCCAGTGACGTCGTGGGCAAGAACGAGCCGGGCCGAGTGGCCGCCAAAATCCAACACGTGAGACGAAATTTCAACGTCGATGACGCTTGCGTCCTTCCTCCTGTGTTTCCAGCGGTTCAGGTTGGCGACCACCCGTGGGGCGTTAGAGACTCTTTCAAGAAGGCCGGGCAGGTCTTCGGGAAGCCGAATGTCTGCGATTGTCATTCCAAGGAATTCGTCTTGTGAGTATCCGTAGTGTTCGATCGCTGCGTCATTGACCGCCAGGAAGTTGAGACTCTCGACGTCGAAGACCCACATCGGATGCGGATTGCTCTCGAACAGCAAGCGATATCGCTCTTCGCTCTCCTGCAGAGCCTTCTCGGCCTGCTTACGGGCGGTTATGTCGATGAATGTTCCCTCGACTGTCGAAGACGCGCCATCGCGGAGCATGCTCACATTCGCAAGCACCCAGATCTGGCTCCCGTCCTTCTTCTTACCCCGGCACTCATAATTGCTGAGGCTTCCGTTCTCGAGCAGGAGCTTAATGATGCCCTGTCGTTCTTCGGGATCAAAATAGAATTCCCATATTGACCGAGAGAGTGCGGCCTCGCGAGAGTCATAGCCGAGTATTTTCGCGCCGGCTTCATTAACATCGATGAGCGTGCCATCCAGCGCGCTCCGATATACACCGGCCAGGTTACGCTCAAAGAGCAATCGGTAGCGTTCCTCCGACGCCCGCAACGTGTCCTCTGCTCGCTTCCGCTCGGTTATGTCGAAAACGGTGGCCAGCACAGCCTCCTGACCCTGAAACCGTATCGAGGCGGCAGAGAGGTCAACCCATCGTTCTTCGCCGCTCCTGGTTACCATCCTGGTCTCATATCGATCGAGTACTTCTTCGCCTCTTTGCCGGCCAGGTGCGATCTGTTTGACGGCATCGCGACAGTCGGGGTGGATAAGATTCCAGGTCGTCATCGTCAACAGTTCCTGGCGGCTATATCCCGTCAGGCGCTCCAAAGCCGAATTGAAGTATGCGACGCGTGCGCCCTGGTAGATGAAGATGCTCGCCGAAACAGTCTCGGTCAACGAACGGAACAGCTCTTCACTCTCGCGCCGCGCCTGCTCTGCCCGTGTGCGCTCGATTCCAATGCTGGCCAGGTGCGCGGCCATCTCGACGAACTCTGTTTCGCTGGAACTCGGATCGCGAGGAGGCCGAAAACTGACTTCGAAGGTCCCAAGCACCTCACCGGTGGAAGACCAGATGTTCGTGAGCCAGGTGGCTCCTACCGCAGGGCTCAATCCCGTATCGCCCGTATCGGCAGCCCTGGCCGCAATGATGGCATTCTCTCCTCGATGAACGGCGATCCCGGCCGGTGAAACCCTGGAACTCACGTCCGCGTTGTCTGGCGCGGCCTCGTAATCTCCGTGGAGGCCGGGCGCGGAAACTGAGCTTGAGCTCTCACTTCCCTGGCCCAGGAGAGTAACCGAACAGGTTGCGCCGGCTGCCTCGTCTTCCACCATATGTCTGAGCCAGTCGAACACTTCCAGTAGCGGCGCGCCCATAGCAAGCATCTCCAGGATGCGATTCTGTCCCGATACCACAGCCTTCCTGGCTTCGTCTTCGATCACACCCAGACTGCTCTCCTTGTTCGCTCGTTCAATCATCGTCTCCCATTGCCATCAAGCCGCGACTTCGATGCGGAACGCTGCAAGCGCAGCGCCGATCCGTCGCATCTCCGCTTCGAGCCTCGTGAATTTGTCTTCGGCGCCCTGGAGATCACCATTGCGTCCCATTAGTTCCAGGCTCTGTGCCAGATCCACAGCCGTGGTCACCTGGAAATTGCTAACGCCCCCCCTGAGACTGTGAGCGGCTTCCTTTATTCGGCTGCTGGACCCGTCCCGTATCCCTTCGCGCAGCTCGCCGAGAAGCACAGGATAGGTTTCGAGGAATAATGTCACAAGCTCGCTCAACAACTCTGGATCTCCGTCTACCTGCGCGAGCATTGCCGATCGATCGACTACATTATTATCATCAGGTTCGACTCTTTCTGACTCTGGCGGCGGCGCCAGCCTGGCGATGAGGCCGAACAGGTGCTCCGAATTGATTGGCTTGGACACATAGCCGTCCATACCCGCAGCAAGGCACCGTTCCTCGTCCCCTTTTATCGCGTGGGCGGTCATCGCAATGATGGGAATGTGCCTGCCGGTGGTCTCCTCTTGTTGCCGTATCGCAGCAGTGGCTTCGAAGCCATTCAACTCCGGCATCTGCACATCCATTAGCACAAGGTCGAACTGCTGCTCGGCAAGCAGGGCCAGCGCCTTCAGTCCATTGTCGGCTACGGCTGCGTCGTACCCCTTCTTTTCGAGCAAGCGCAGCGCGAGCCTCTGGTTCACAATGTTGTCCTCAGCAATCAACACTCGTATCCGCTTCACGGTCTCGGCTTGTGAGCTCGCTGTGATGGTCGGCATTTTACTCTCCTCCACTGCCCGCATTCCCAGGGCGGACTTGATGGCACTCAACAACTCGTTGGGTCTGATTGGTTTGATAAGGTAGCTGGCGATTCCAATTTCGTGGCAGCGAACGTTGCTGCGCTGCTGGTCCGCAGACGACAACATCATTACGGTAGTTCCGGCAAATTCGGGATTGCCCATTATCCGGATAGCAGTCTCGAAGCCGTCCATATCGGGCATGTCGGCATCAAGCAGGACAAGCGCGAACGGTCGACCCGAAGCGCTGGCGCTTGACAGCATATCGAGCGCCGCCTGACCTCCTCCTGCCATTGCAGGCTCCATCCGCCAGTGAGTAAGCAAACTGTCAAGAATGCGCCTGTTGGTTGCATTGTCATCGACTACCAGCACTCGCGTCCCCTGCAGTTCTGCCTGCTGAGTCACCAGCCCGGGGAGTGCGCCCTGCTGCATCTTGAAAGCGACGGTGAAGTGGAAAGAGCTGCCGGTCCCCGCCGATTGCGGATGGCGGATTGCCGGTTGCGGATCGGCAATTTCGAAATTCGAATTTCGAAATTCGAAATTCCCCTGGCTTTCAACCCATAGACGCCCTCCCATCATTGCAACGAGTTGGGACGATATCGCCAGGCCAAGACCTGTGCCTCCATACCTGCGATTGGTAGAGCCGTCCGCCTGAGCAAAGGCTTCAAAGATCACTTCCTGCTTCTCAGCCGGGATGCCGATGCCGGTGTCCCGGACGATGAAGAGCAACAGCACATCGTCTTCTGTCTGCTTCTCCGATCTCACCTCAACATTGATCTCACCGTGCTCGGTAAACTTGATGGCGTTTCCAACCAGATTGACCAGCACTTGACGCAGCCGTCCGGAATCGCCGATCAACGCCGTCGGAACCTCGGGCGGCACGTAGCAGGTCAACTCCAGCCCCTTCTGCTCGGCCCTCAGGGCCAGCGTCTTCATCGTGTCGCAGGAGATCTCCTGAAGATCGAAGGCGACCGGATCCAACTCGAGTTTGCCTGCTTCGATCTTTGAGAAATCGAGAATGTCGTTTATCACACTGAGCATTGAGTCGGCCGAAAGTTTCACCAGGTCGAGGTACTCGCGTTGTTCGACAGAGAGTTGGGTATCGAGGGCGAGTTCAGTCATTCCGATGATGCCGTTCATAGGAGTGCGAATCTCGTGACTCATGTTAGCCAGGAACTCGCTCTTGGTTCGGCTGGCGGCCTCGGCAACCTGTTTGGCTCGCCGCAACTCATCCTCCGCTCGCTTTCGTTCGGAGATGTCGCGAAGGGTCCCCCGGAATCCGCTCGGCTCACCGTTCGAATCCCTGATCAGCGTTACTGAAGTCTCCACGAATATCTTCTGCCCGGTCCGGTTGGTGATCTCGTAGTCGACGACTCTCGCCGGCTGTCCCGTTCGAAAGACTTCGTTGAAGGCCTTGTAGACCAGGCGGGCATTTGCTTCATCCGTGTAGGCGCGATTGTTCATTCCAAACAGCTCGGCTTCTGTGTATCCGAAAACCTCGCAAAGCGCGCGATTGGCAAGCGTAAAGTTGCCACTCAGATCCACTTCGTAGAATCCATCCTCAACATCCCAGAGAATCGCTCGATACTTCTCCTCGCTCTCCCGCATCGCCGCCTCGGCGCGGGTGCGTTCCGCTATCTCGTCCCGCAGTTCCCTCGTGCGCTCGGCGACTCGCAGTTCCAAACCATGTCGAGCATCCTGCAGCTCGCCGTCTCGGTTCTGAATCTGGGCCAGCATGTGATTGAACCCATCAATGAGCTTGCCCAATTCATCCTGGCTATCCTTGACCGCGCGTATCGAGTAGTCCTTTTCTTCCGACACTGCCCTCGCGGTCTCCACCAGACGGAGGACAGGCGCCGAAATCGAGCGCTGAAGCCATGAAGACAGCAGGAAGGCCACCAGCAAAGATGCGAGAAGTACGATGGCTACGGTGATTTCGTCCTGGCGCAAACGGGAATGCAACTCGCCAAGGTCGGATTCTATGTAGAGCGTCCCTATCGGCTCGCCCTGCAAGACAATGGTCTGAAACAGATTGAACCGGTCTCCTTCGAAATAGGTGCCGTCCTCCCGAACGGCCGGCGGCTTAGAGTCTCCGGCCGAGTCGCCGCGAACATAAGTGGCAAAGGGCGTATTGTGTTCTGAGTAGATGCAAGCCGACACGACGTGGGGCTTGGCTCGCAGGGACGAGAGAATCTCCTCCGCCGAAGCCTGGTCCCCAAAAGCCATGGCGGCAGTGCTGTTTGCGCCGATTATCCTGGCCACTGCCGACAGGTTCCGCGTCATCACCTTGCGCACTGAAACCTGGTCGTAGGCAACGATCGCAGCACAGGCGATCAGCAACGAGATGCTGGAGGTCAGCATGATGATTGCCGTCAGTTTTCGTCTGATTGGAATGTTTCTGAAAGCTTTCATACTGAACTACACCCGTTAGTTGATCACGCTTTTGGCTAGCGACAGGAGCTTCGAACTGATCTTCAGTCCTGCGCGTCTGGCCGTGCCGGCGTTGATCTCAAACCTGACCTTGCTGCCTTCCATCGTAAGTCTGATCATCCCTCCATTGCTTTCAAACCCTTCCATTTCGCCGACGGTCAACACGCTGGCGCCATCGACACTCGCCACGATCTGGCCCAGGCGCGTTTTCTCAGATGAGCTAACGAAGAGTACGTGGCAGGACCTGAGGTCCTGGCTCGCGTTCAGCCGCCTAATCTCGATCTGGCGGCCATTCGCAGTCTTGCCGACTACGGAATCGAGCGATCCTTGAAATGGATCGTCCCCCACAACCCCGACGACAACCGGCGCGCTGTCGTCGGAAAAGGCTTCGGCCGGCCACTCCACGAACTTTGCGAAGTTGTACAGAATTGCGGCCTTCAGTTCATACTCGCTCGCTTCTTTTGCCGCCGCATTGGACGTGTTGATCGGCGTAAGCACCGTGGCGGCCAGCGTCAAACAGAGTATCCTGACTAATATTCTTTGCCTCATCGGGCCGTCACACTCCAAGCCTGGAGTTTGGAATTTCATCGGTGGTCCACTCTTTCGCAGTGCTGCTGGGTAAGTCGCAGCTCTTGCCGCGCCAAATACACCCGGTCTTCATTGGCTCAGGATCGGCCAGACGCGGCAGAACAATCCTCGAGGTGCAGTACCGGGGTGAATGGTTGCAAAGACCATTCCATCAAGGGCGACGGAGGCAGCAAACTAAACCGTATCGGCGTGCGACTTAGAAGGCAGGCACCGTGTTCCTTCTCATTCCAGACATCGGACACGGGACATCTGGGGCAGCCAACTGCCACACATGGGTATTTTCGCCACAATAGTAGCGGATCACCCCAAAGGAAGGATCGCGTACTTCGAATTGATCCGGAATGCGAAATTCGCAATTCGAAATTCGAAATTCGCAATTTCCTGGATCACGGGTGTATACTCCCGAGAGCATGAGGCAGTGATTTATGGAGCGCGAGGAGACGCAGATATTCCACGAGCACCTTCGCCGCGAGCATCTGAAACGAACCTCGCAGCGGGATCTGATACTGGACGTGTTTCTGGATACTGAGGGCCACGTCTCGAGTGAAGATCTGTACTCGCTCGTGAAAGCCAAAGACCCGTCTGTCGGATTCACCACGGTCTACCGTACGCTGAAGCTCTTGAAGGAGTGCGGACTTGCGCGCGAGCTGGAGTTTCACGATGGCCGCATGCTCTACGAGCACGACTACAAACACACTCACCACGATCACCTCATCTGTACCCAATGCGGCGCCCTCATCGAGTTCTATTCAGAAGAGATCGAGGCCCTCCAGGACGAGATTGTGAGCCGGTATGGGTTTAGACCCCACCACCATAGCCATCGAATCTTCGGAGTCTGCGCCGATTGCCAGAAAGTCCCGAAGGTCGAACGGGCCGGGGCTTCCGTCAAATAACCGTTGAACACTCGCGCTCTTCACAATCGACACTCCGAGGATCCCATTCGCGTTCCACTCGTAATTGGCCACCGGGGCGCTTCGGGTCTTTCCCCTGAGAACACTCTCACAGCGTTCCGACTCGCCATGGCACTCGGTGCGGACGGTGTCGAGATGGATGTACAGTTGTCGGCGGACAACCAGCCTGTAGTGATCCACGACCGGCGCGTAGATCGCACAACGGGCGGCGTTGGGCCGGTGAAGCGATTCACGGCAAACCAGCTCGCGCAACTCGACGCAGGCGCATGGTTCCGGCGAAGGTTGGCCCTACGGCCACGCATTCGCGCGATGGCGGAGCAGGCAGCTATAGCGGCGGACAACGGGCGCGCGGGCTTATCCCATGAGGCTATTCCAACTCTCGCGGAGGTCCTTGAGTTGATCGCTCCCGCAAGGCCCGGGCGAGTCTACATCGAGCTGAAGACTGATCCCACCAGGCGACAGCTTCTGCTTGACCGCACGATGGCGCTCGTGCGAAGCAGTAGCCTCGCCGATTCCATAACGCTGCTATCATTCGACCATGAGATCATTAGACTTGCGAAAGTGATCGCGCCCCAGCTTCGAACGGCAGCTACATTTCCAATGACCGGACGCACGTTTGCCACCCCGCACGGGATCATCAAAGCTGCGACAAAGGTCGCGGCCGACGAGGTAGCCCTTCATTTCGGCCTGGCCAACCGGAGAACCGTCGCGGCTCTGCACGACTCGGGTCTTGCGGTCTCGGCCTGGACCGTCAACAGCAAGATCCTGATGCGCAGGCTCATTGCTTTCGGCGTCGACTCGATAATGACGAACTTCCCGAATCGCCTGATTGATGCTATCCAGTCGCCGCGGCGGCCGCTGATGTTCGGGCGTCGTGGCGGAGAGTCATCTCAGTCCGCAAACCGCAAATGATGCCCAGGCAAGACCAACTAAACGACGCTGTGGATCGTCAACAGCCAGGCGCCCCGGACGTTCTGCGGGAGACGCAGCGGATCGTCTCGCGCCCCCAATTCGTCGTGCGCCATACGGCGTCTTCTGCCTGCGAATTCGGGCCGCATTCGCACTCTTCGCTCACCGTAACCGCGGTATTGGCAGGTACCATGCTGGCGACGATCGGCGAGAAAGACTTTGATCTCTCGGCAGGCCAAACGGCGCTCACAGACGTTGGGCAGGTTCATTCGGCGAGCGTTCGCGAAATAGTGTTCGTCTCGATCGGCATTAGTTCCGGCCTGGTGAATGAGCTTGTCACCGAACTGGGATTGACGCGCACCAGCGCCGAGGTCGTATTTCGCACGAGCGCTGTTCGGGATGAATTGTTGATTGAGACTGCTCGTGCCCTGTCTCACGAAATGGAGGACGAGAAGGTTGGGCAGGGTGCTATGCTGGACGCTCTGGTGCGCCAGCTTACTATCCATTTGCTCCGCTCGCACATGACCGTACGCAAGTCCGCGCGTATCGAGCTATCGCGCGCGGGCCCGGTCGATCGGCGGCTGCGCCGGGCGATCGAGTTCATGCACGACAACTACTCTCGTGAACTTGCGCTCGAAGAAATAGCCTCAGCCGCGCATCTATCGGAGTATCACTTCGCGCGTCTATTCAAGCAGATAACTTCGGTGAGTCCACATGTTTACCTTGCAAACCTGCGACTGGAGCGATCTCGCAAACTGCTGGCGGAAACCGCCCTGCCGATTAGTCAGATCGCCGCGATGGTCGGCTATCAGAGTCAGAGTCACTTCACCAAGATATTCAAGTCCGTCACCGGCGTGACTCCACGGGTCTACAGGAGAGGATCCAGGGTCTAAGAAATGCGAAATGCGAAAATTCAAAATGCGAAGTGTGAAATTTCGCATTTTGAATTTCGCATTTCGCATTTCACTCTACTGCCATCGGAATATTCGCAGGGCGATGGCGAAGCTGACCAATCCCCATGCTACTAACACTGCAACCTGAGGCCAGCTCGAACTGATCGACGCCCCTTCATTCATCACTGCCCGCAACGAGTCATTGAGCGCTGTGAGCGGCAGGGCTTTTATGAGCGGCTGTAGAAAATCGGGAAAGCGCGATGCCGAAAAGAAGGTCCCGGACACCAGCCACATCGGCAACATTACGAGGTTCATCCAGCCAGAAACGCCTTCAATCGTCTTCGGCCGCGAAGCCACCAGTAGCCCTATTCCCGCAAAGGTCACTGCTCCGATCACCGCCACAATCGCCAGATCGATCATCGACCCCTGCACGTTTACCTTGAAGACCAGCCACGCAAACACGACCACGGCGGCCACCTCGAGAAACAGAAAGACCATCCGCGAGAGCATGAACGACAACAGGTAATGCGACCGGCGCATCGGCGTCGCCGCCAATCGCTTCAACAATTTTCTCGTGCGCGCTTGTACCACCGCAAAGCCGAGTCCCCACATCCCGCTGCCCATCAAGTTCAACCCGATGAGCCCCGGAATCAGAAAGTCGATATAGCGAGCGCCAGGCTCGGTAACCGTTTCGTCGCGCGCTCCGACGACGTCGTTGCGGCCCAGTTCCCGCTGGAGCGCATCATCAACCGTCAGCCGCGCTATCCGGCTCTCAGGTCGAGTCGGATCAAAGCGGTATTCAAGTTCCGGAAGCGTTGCACTCCCTGCCTCGGATGCCGCTCCTCCCCACCTCCCGCTCTGGGTTCGGACAATCAGAGCGATCTTTCCCGTTCGCAAAGCCTTCGCGGCCGCCTCAGGACTAAGCACCGTTGCCTCGATCTCGGGAGAACGTGAAAGCGCTCCGGCGATCTCGGTTGCCCGGTTCGAGTCTGCCTGCAAGCCCCCATCCTCGACCGCGATTCGAATCTCCTGTGGCGCTGTGTTTCGGAATGCGATACCCAGCGCGAAGGCAAGAAGTACTGGAAAGATGAAGACCCAGAAGACCGCCTCGGGTTCGCGAATGAATTCGCGCACCCTGGAAAGGGTCAACTCGATCAGGGGATGGAGCCGTTCCACGTTCCCCGGCCGGTCGCCGCTGCGAGTGCGGCCTCCCAAGTCTGTGGCAGCCCCGTGCTCACGCTTCAGATCCGCTGGTAGTTCACTCTCGACTTCAGCCATCTCGCAAGACCCTCCCTGTCAGGCTCACGAAAACGTCCTCCAGTGTCGCCTGATGCGTCGTCAATGTGACCAGCTCTACCTGTTGCCTCTTCAGTTCCGCCAATAGCGCGGGCAAGGCCGTTCCGATTTCTGAAACGGTAAGTGAGTAGCCGTCATTTCTGGACCGCACGCCGCCCACACCTGGAAGCCCGGCGAGTCCCCCATCCTGGAATTCGCCCTGAACGCTGAACTCGATGATCTGGTCGGCGCCCAGAGAATCGATCAGCGCTGCCGGTGTCCCGAGCGCGATTACTCGGCCGTGGTCCATTATTGCAACGCGATCGCACAATCGAGCGGCTTCTTCCATGTAGTGAGTGGTCAGGATTATCGTGCCGCCTCCGGCGCGAAAGATCTCAATTATGCCCCAGAGCTTCAATCGAGCCTGAGGATCGAGCCCCGTGGTCGGCTCGTCGAGAAAGAGCAGGTCGGGGTCGCTGACTAGAGCGCAGGCAACGGCGAGCCGTTGCTTCTGGCCGCCCGACAGCTTACCTACCCGGCCGTGCCGCTTCTCTTCGAGTTCGACAGTTCGAATGACTTCGTCGATTGTATGGCCTCTCTTGTAGAAGCTCCGAAACACCCGGACGGTCTCCTCGACAGTGAGCTTTTCGGCGAGTTGTGTTTCCTGAAGCTGTATCCCGATTCTCTCCCGCAAGGCGCGGTCATCTCCGCGTCCCCATCCCTGCCCAAGCACCTCAACCGTCCCGCCATCGGGCATGGTCAGTCCTTCCATGATCTCTATGGTTGTAGTCTTGCCTGCGCCGTTCGGCCCCAGGAGGCCGAAGCACTCGCCGGCGCGCACTTCGAGGTCCAGCCCATCGACGGCGGTCACGTCGTCATACCGTTTCACCAGATCGTTGCACCGGGCCGCGTATACCGTGGCTTCATCCGTACGAACTTCTCGCTGTGTCACTGTCGATTCCATATTCGTCATTTGTCAGTTGCCAGTTGTTATTCGTCACTTGTCATTTGTCAGTTGTCATTTGGTCGGTTATAAGGTGTCTGGCTACCGGCGAAGCTGTCAAGTGACGAATGACAAATGACAAATGACGAATGACGAATGACAAATGACCATCCTTGAGAACATCCCTCTCGCTCCGTTCACCACTCTCGGCATAGGAGGGCCCGCCACCCACTTTGCCGAAGTCACAAGCGTCGCTTCGCTGCTTGCCGGAGTCGCCTGGGCCGCCTCTCATAGCGTTCCTCTGTTTGTACTCGCAGGAGGAAGCAACATCGTAGTGTCCGACTCCGGCTTTCGCGGATTGATTCTGCGCCTCAGCATCAAAGGGATCGAAACGCGCTTCGACGGCACGGACGTCTTCGTTACCGCGGGGGCAGGAGAAGAATGGGACGCGCTGGTTGAAATGTGCGTCGAGAACAACTGGGCCGGTATTGAGTGTCTCTCAGGAATCCCAGGCAGAGTGGGCGCGACACCGATTCAAAACGTCGGCGCCTATGGCCAGGAGACGAGCGAGAGCTTCGTGTCACTGGATGCATTCGATACTCGGACTGGCCAGTTGATAAGCATTAGCCGCGAAGATTGCGAGTTTGGATATCGGGCCAGCCGGTTCAGGAGTCGCGACTCTGGCCGCTTCATCATTACCAGCGTCACATATCGCCTGACAGTCAATGGGAAGCCGTCCGTTCGCTATGCCGAGTTGACGCGGTATCTTGACGAGCGAGGGATTCAAGAGCCGGTCCTGACTGAGGTTCGACACGCCGTGCTGGCAATTCGCCGGCGCAAGTCGATGGTCATCGATGCGAACGATCCCGACTCTCGCAGCGTCGGGTCGTTCTTCATGAATCCAGTGGTCTCGCCAAAGGAGTTCGAGCAGATCAACCAGTGCGCACTGAAACTCACTTCGGATAACAGCCAGATGCCTCGATATCCGATGCCGGACGGAGCCGTCAAGCTATCGGCGGCCTGGCTGATCGAAAACGCGGGCTTCAAGCGCGGCTACGTTCACGGAAACGTAGGAATTTCTACAAGGCATTCTCTTGCAATCATTAATAGAGGTAATGGAACTGCGCGTGAGTTGCTGGAGCTGGCAGATGAGATCAGGTCCCGGGTCAGAGACGCATTCGGGGTTAGCCTTTCACCCGAACCTATCTTTGTTGGATTCGAAACGTGAGGGATTGGGGGAGGGATCGACCCTCTGGCGAGTCTTGTTTACAGTCACCTTGTAAAGCCTTTCATCACGGAAATTTTACACGGCACGCCGGTAATCTTTACCTTTGAATCGCGCATTTCCTCCGTGCGGACCCTTTGATTAACCCTTACAGGCCATGTACTTACAGCTTTTCCGGATTGCGGCATCCCGCTTGCACTTGGGTTGTTCGTACAGATCTGGGTTCTTACGTGGCTGCTGTTTGTGTGGGCGGCGACCACGGAAGGAGGCGGTGCGATGTTGTTTTGTCGCACCGCCTTAATCACACCCCGTGGGAGCATAAGAACGTGAAAAAGAAACTCACAACATTTCTAACTCTGTCCGCGCTCGTTGTCCTTGGTTCGGCCGCCTGCGCCACCAAGAAACATGTGCGCAACCGCATTAATGAACGCGTCACACCGCTTGAACAGCGCACTGGTGAGTTAGAGGAGACCTCGCGACGCAACACTCAGGACATCGCGCATCTGGGAGAAGACGTTAAGGACGTTCGCGGCCGCGCCGATCGCGCGCAATCGCAGGCGGACGCTGCACTGGGGCGCGCAAATGAGGCCAACACTCGCGTCGCAACCACAGAACAATCGGTCTCCGATCTGCGGACCAACCTTGATCGGTACACGGTTCAAAATACAGCTACTGTTAATTTCAAGTATGACAGCTACGAATTAACGCCCGAAACAAGAGCGGCTCTCGACCAGTTAGCCGCTCGAATCAAGGATCGCGAGAACTTCATCCTCGAGATGGAAGGATTCGCTGATGCCAAAGGAACTGAGGCCTACAACTACGAACTGACGCAGAAGCGGGCCGATGCCGTAAGGCGTTACCTGGCCGAGCAGCACAATGTCCCCTTGTTCAGAATGCATGTGCTCGGCCTTGGGACGGCTCGCGCTGTAGCAGACAACAAGACTCCTGAAGGGCGGGCTCAGAACCGCCGAGTTGAAGTACGATTGCTGACTCGAACAATCAGCAATGGCACGACGGCGACCGGTACCGGGTCGTCGTCATCAGCAGCCGCGAGGCCATAAACGACCCTCCGCGCGCTGATCCCCGTCGGGTACTAACCACAGCCCCCCGCTTCGTGTCGCTGAACGTTGCTTGCGCCCCGAGATGCAAGCAACGTTCAGCTTGGACGGCTCAACCACTGCTTTCAGCCCAGCTAATGCTCGCGACTTCTACCCAACACTCGCCAGGCCGTACTCACTCAACTCGCGCGCGATCTGAATCAATCGCGCAGCCTCGCGACTGCTTTGCCGCACTGTCAGGATGCGATCGGCTTCGCGCTTTGCAATCTCAAGCAGAGCCTGGTCCCGGATGATGTTTCCAACTCGGAAAGCAGGCACACCTGCCTGACGAGTACCCATCACCTCGCCCGGTCCGCGAAGCTCCATGTCCTTCTCGGCCACCTTGAATCCGTCACTCGTCTCTTCCATGATCGCCAGCCGCTCGCGAGCGTCAGATGTTCGCTTGTCGCCAGCCAGAAGTATGCAATAGGCCTGCTCATCTCCCCGGCCCACTCGTCCGCGCAGCTGATGGAGCTGCGACAGGCCAAACCTCTCCGGGTGCTCAACGAGCATCACGCTGGCATTCGGCACATCGACCCCGACCTCGATCACGGTAGTTGCGACAAGTATGTGTATCTCTCCTCGCCGGAACTCCTCCATCACGGCGTCCTTTTCCGGTTGTTTCATGCGGCCGTGAATCAAGCCGACTCGGAACCTGGGAAAAACATCTCCCTGCAGGTGCTCAGCCATCTGCTTCGCGTTGAGCAGATCGAGCTTCTCCGATTCCTCCACCAGCGGATAGACGATGTAGACCTGCCGGCCCTTTCGAATGACTCCATCCAGAAAATGGTAGATCTTGTTGCGCGCATCTTCGCTTCGCACCTTCGTGATTACGGGCTTACGTCCAGGTGGCATCTCGTCGATGATCGACAGATCGAGATCGCCGTAAACCGTCATCGCAAGAGAGCGCGGAATCGGCGTCGCCGTCATCACCAGCGTATCGGGGTTATAACCTCGCTTGATCAACTCAGCCCGTTGAAGCACGCCGAAACGGTGCTGTTCGTCGATTACCACTAACCCGAGCTTATGAAATTGAACCGCATCCTGTATGAGCGCGTGCGTTCCAATGACCAGGTCTACCTCGCCCTCTGATATCGACTGCTGGAGCCCCCGTTTCCGCGCCGCCTGGAGTGAGCCAGTGAGCAGTTCCACGCTGTACGAAGTGCCGGCCAGCATGCGTTTCACATTCCTCGCGTGCTGTTCGGCGAGTATCTCAGTGGGCGCCATGATAGCGGCCTGATATCCATTCTCGATCGCAACAATTGCAGCCTGGAGTGCAACAATCGTCTTACCCGAGCCTACATCGCCTTGCAACAATCGGTTCATCGGCTTATTGCTGGTCATGTCGGCGACGATCTCGCGCATAACTCGCTTCTGCGCATTGGTTGGTTTGAAAGGCAACACCGCTCGCACGGCGTCGCGAACCCTATCGTTGACTTCGATCACCGTTCCTTTTGGAGACTGCTCCCGCCCCTGCTTGCGCAAACCCATTGCCAGCGCGAGCCAGAAGAACTCCTCAAATATCAGCCGCCGATGCGCCGGCGACTCGCAACGGTTGTATAGCTCGACAGGGACGTCATCGGCGGGGAAGTGAACCTGGCGGAACGCAGCGGCCCGCGAGATGAGACCGGCCCTCGCGAGGAGGTCCGCCGGCAGCACTTCTTGCATTTCGGAGAGGTCGACCCGTTCAATGGCGTGATGCACGATCGAGCGAAGCTGCTTCGTGCGAATGTCTCCGAGCTTTCGATAGACCGGGACGCGGCGGCCGGTGTGAATGGGTTCCGCTGGATCGTCATCGTCGATGAATTCGTAGTCCGGATTTTCGACTTCGAACGAGCCGCGCCGCCCCCGCTTCCATTGACCGTAGAGCAACACTCGGCGGCCGCGAGGAAACGAGTTCTGGAGATAAGCCTGGTTCCACCAGAAGGCGCGTATCTGACCGGTTTCATCGACTGCGGAGAATTCGAAGATGCGCAATCTGCCGCCTTTCACGGCATAGGTGCCCGCGACTCTGACTTCGACCTCGATGGTGGCATGCATGTTGTGCTCGAGGTCTCGGATACGCGCAAGATTCGAACGATCCTCGTATCGCATTGGCAGGTAGTTGAGCAGGTCGTCGACTGTGACGCCGCGAAAGTCTGCCGTGCCAAGCGTAGCCGCAAGGCCCTGTGCGACCTTTTGAGCTGTCTTCATTGGAACGCGAGGAATCTCGTGAAGGTGAAGCTGGAATAGTGGCGTTGACAGCTTAAGCATGGTCAGTTGTCCGTTGTCAGTGGTCCGTTGTCAGTGGTCCGTTGTCGGTGGCCAGTGGAGCGGGGCAGCGGTCAGTGGCCAGCAGAATTCTAAGTGAGGGTTAAGCGAGAATCAATGCGGGGCAGGTGCCCCTCACACCTAACACCTGGCACCTGACACCTGCTACAATGCCGCACATGATCAAGAAGCTCTCGATTACCGCAATGCTGACCGCCGTGCTGGCGCTATTCGCAACCGCCACACAGGCTGCGCCCTCGACCATGCGGCTCGACTACTATCACTCCGGAAACGCTTCGCAGGAGATCTTCAGCCTGGATCGAGTCGTTATCGAACCGCTCCCCTGGCCCGGCAATCCGCAAAAGGTGATCGATGATACCAACCTGGGAAAGTATCTCTTCGAGGTGATCGAACGCGGCACGAATCGCGTCCTGTACTCGCGCGGATTCGCGTCGATCTTCGGCGAGTGGGAGACGACCGATGAAGCCAAAAGCGCAAACCAGACGTTTCACGAATCGGTGCGCTTCCCTGCTCCCACATCGCCGGTCCACGTCGTCCTGAAGAAACGCGATGCTGCCAACGCCTTTCGCGAAATATGGCTCACGATTATCGATCCGAAAGATATCTTCATCGACAGCTCGAAGCCCAGGTCTCCCGGCCCCCTGATCGAGATCGAGAAGAACGGCGACTCTGCTTCGAAGGTGGACTTCCTTATTCTCGGCGACGGCTATACCGCTTCTGAGATGAAGAAGTTTGAGAGCGACGCGCGCCGGCTGAACGAAATGCTCTTCGCAACCCCACCATTCAAGGAACGGCGCAAGGACTTCAATGTGTGGGCGCTGTGCCCGCCTGCCGCCGAGTCGGGAATCTCACGGCCTTCGGGCGGAGTACATCGCCGCTCGCCGCTTGGAGCAATGTATGACGCATTCGGTTCTGAGCGATATGTGCTGACGTTCGACAATCGCGCCGTCCGCGATATCGCTTCGTTCGCGCCTTACGAGTTCGTCGAGATCGTTGTGAACAACCGCACCTACGGCGGCGGCGGAATATTCGGGCTGTACAGCACGGTTGCCGCGGACAGCGAACAGGCCCCGTACGTCTTCGTTCATGAGTTTGGCCATCACTTTGCCGGCCTGGCCGACGAGTATTACACATCGCCTGTCGCCTACTCGCCGGTGGCTGTGAAGACCGAGCCGTGGGAGCCTAACGTTACCGCGCTGCTGGACCCGAAGAATCTCAAGTGGAAAGACCTGGTCTCCCCGGGAACTCCGATCCCGACGACGTGGGAGAAGGAGACCTATGAGGCCCGCTCTCGCGAATATCAGAAGCGAAGGGCCCAGATCCGAGCCGACGGCCGACCCGAAGCAGAGATGGAAGCGCTTTTTCGCGAGAACCGCGAGTTCGAGATTCGATTTTTCGCCGCCGAGAAGTTCTTCGGAAAAGTTGGCGCTTTCGAAGGAGCGATGTACGAGGCCAAAGGCTATTACCGGCCGGAAGTTGACTGCATAATGTTCACGCGCAGCCTGTCGTTCTGCGCTGTTTGCCGCCGGGCGCTCACTCGCGTGATCGAGTTGTACTCGGGCCATTGAACGCTCGTCAGGATAACCCCGACATAAGCAAAGGCTGTAAAATAACGAAGTAGTTGTGATTGCTCCGATGGAACTCGCCATAGCCCTATCGCTTCTGCTTCTGACCTTACAGACGCCCGCGCCCTCGGCGAGAGCGCCCTCGCTGGCGGCTTCACGTGCTCAGAAAGCGATTCCCGAGGAGGCCAGGCGTCTGGCAGCAGAAGCACGCGAGGCAGAAACTCGCGGCGATTGGAAGACAGCCGAGACCAGCTATCAGAGAGCCCTGGAGTTTGCGCCCTCGTGGGTTGAGGTAATGGTCAACCTCGGAGTCGTCTATAACCGGCAGGAGAAGACTGAAGATGCAATAAGGATCTTCACGCTTGCCGGGCAGAAAGACAGGAACCTGGCCGCAGCACCGCTCAATCTCGGCATCACTTACTTTCGCGCATCCCGCCATGAAGAAGCACTGACGTCTTTAAGACGGGTGATTAGGATCGATCCTCAGAACAATCAAGCTCGACAGTTGGTCGCGTTGTCGCTAATAGCGCTCGAACGATTCCTGGAGGCTGCGGCTGAACTCGAGACGCTCCGCGCAAAGAACACCGCCGACCCGGCTCTTCTTCTCGCCCTCGGCCAGGCTTACCTGCGATTGAAGCGGTACGATAAAGCTGCGGCACGATTTGAGGAATTGATCGGTGTTTCCTCCAATGACGCCAAAGCCCATCAGCTGCTCGGGGAAGCGCTGGATAATGCCTATAAGAGTGAGAGAGCCATTTTGGAGTTCCGCCGCTCCATCGAGCTGGATCCGAAGCTTCCTGAAACTCACTACGCGCTCGGCTTCACGTTGTTGAAGAAGGGCGAAACCGGCGAAGCTGCCGCCGAGTTCGAGCGAGAGCTGGAGATCAACCCCGAGTTCATGCTCGCAAGGTATCAGCTCGGAAAAATCTATCTCGACAACGGGCTTACCGATGAAGCGATCGCAATGCTCGATAAGGCGGTCGCCCTCGTTCCGGATTTCAGGCCGGCTCTCGAGGTGCTCGGCAAAGCCTTGCTCAAGAAGGGCGACACTTCGCGCGCAATCGAGCTACTGGAGCGCGCGGTGCAAATTGCTCCTGCCTGGATGGACGCACACTATCTGTTAGGCCGGGCTTACACAGCAGCGGGGCGACGCAACGATGCCAGGACGGAATTCGAAACCGCACAAAGGTTGAGTCAGGAGCAGCGCAAAAAGCTTGAAAAGAGAATGGAGAGTGGGAGGAAACAGCCCGCTTCGCGCCGTTAGCGTAGCGATGCTGAAAACCTGTCTTTCTTGCTACTGAGACACGAAGGTTCTCGCATCTTGAGGGGGTTAGAGGTTGGTTGTTCCAGATTGAGCCTGCCTGAAATGTGAACTCCGGGCCGCCGCGGCCCAAACCGCGCCGGCCCGGAGAGTTGCCCGCCACACAGCTTAGAAATTCAGCTTCAATCCAAACTGAACCTCTCTCGGTCTCCTCGACCTTATGAACTGTCCGAATATCGATCCGGTCTTCAAGAACTCAGTCAGACTCGTGAACGCCGCGTCGGTTGGGAGCCGATCGGGTAGCGTCTGAGATACGTCATTGAAGGTAGTCCGGTTGAAGATGTTGAAGAACTCCGCGCGGAATTGAATGCGGACGCTCTCTTTCACCCTCCAGTTCTTCGCCAGATTCAAATCGGTGTTGAAGTAGTTCGGGAAGCGCAGCGTCGACCGCCCTTCACTACCGATCTCACCGATGGCGGTCGGAAGAAACGCGAGCGGATTGAGGAAGTACGGATTCGCCCCCGCCACGTTGGTTGGGATGTTGGCAAACGGATCGCTGACTCGATTGGGCCGGTTGCCGCGCGGACCGGCGGTGCTTGCAGCAACCTGCAGAACGCGGTTTAGAGGCAATCCCGACTGCCAGGTCGTTATTCCTGCTATCTGCCAGCCCCCCAATATTTGATTCAACACCGGCATCGCCATGAAACCGGACTTTGCATAGCGCACCTCATAGTTGTAGCTGGCGGTGAACACATGTGGGCGGTCGAACCGCGACAGCGCCCTCTCTATCGCGAAGTTCGTCCGAATCTGCGGAAGGTCGATGGCATCGCGATCGTTGGTCGCGTCGGTAATATTCTTGGAGAACGTGTACGACACCTGCGTTGAAAGCCCGTGTGCGGGCTGCAGCCTGAACGAGCTTATCAAGGCATGGTAACGCGAGGTCGCCGTCGTCTGTCGATCGGTGATGCTGGTGTAGCCCTTAAACGGCCTCGCCAGGTTGATGCAGTTGCTTGGATTGTTCGTAGCGGCCAGCGCGGGATCGCAGCCTGCGATTCCCTTCGCCGCTGCAACGATCTCCTGCGGAGTCGGTGCGTTCAAATCGACCGGCCGAATCAAGTGGTTCCCAGCCGAACCTGCATAGCCGATCTCGACCGCCGATTTCGCTCCCAACTGCCGCTGCAAGGTCAGGTTCCACTGCTGCACAATCGGCGTGATGAACGGAGCAGTCGTGGTTATCAAACTCCGCAAACCGACCTGCGATGCCGCTGCACCTGCCGAAGGGTTGTCGTACGGAAGCGGGCTTGTCGCAGTGCCCGAAAGACTCACCGAGTTGTTGAACGGCGGGTTGGTGAACGTGTTCTGCTCCACGATGCCCACCAGCGCCTGATCGTAGTAGATGCCGTAGCCGCCGCGAATGATGAAATGCTCCGGCCCGCCTGTGATCTTCGACCAGACGCCCTCTTTCGCGGCAGGGCTGTAGGCAAAACCAAATCGCGGCGCAAGGTTGTTCTTATCGAGCTGTTGAACCCGACGACCGAAGGGTGAGGCGCCGCCCGCAATCGCAATTCCGTTCAGCGGATTCCCCGTGCCGCTGGTGATCAGCGAGCCACGCACATTGGCAAACGCGGGCGCCGCTGCGGGGTTGTAACGCTCGGGGAAAAACGCCGTCAATACGTTCTCGGCATCATAGGGCTGTCGGAGCAACTGATACCGCAGGCCGTAGTCGAGTTGAAGATTGGACTTCAACTTCCACGTATCCTGCCCATAGAACTCAGTCCGTCCGAACCTCAAATGGTTGGTCACATCGCGCTCCGCCTCGCTATAAGATGAGGCGCGTCCAAGCAAGAAGTCGGCGAAGGCCAGCCCGCTGCCCGAGACCCCGGTTTTCGCGGTCTGGATCCCGCTGAAGGTGAAACTCCCCTGGGATGGATTCGCCGCATTCTCGTTCTTTCGCTCGTAGCTTACGTCCCCGCCTACTTTGATCGTGTGCGGCCCGCGCACCAAGGTCAGGTTGTCCTTGGGGTTGAAGTTTCGGAATTCAACGTTGAACAACTGGGAAGCGCCAACCGTGCCCCGCCCCGTAACAATTGTGGGCGGCAGGTTGAGGTTGTTCTCGGGGAACAACTCCTTGTTGGGGACCTGCACGTTCGCTCGAGTGTACTTTCCCACGAGCGTCGTGGCGATAGTGTTGCTCGAGAAGTTGAACGAGAACTCGTTAACCACGTTCGACCCGAATGTGCTGGTCAGGTTAAAGGACAGAATCTGTCCGGGAACGCTGGTATCGGTCGTCGCAAGCTCTGGAATCGTGACGCCCGCATTGTTGAACAATCCGTTCGCATCCTCCTTTTCGGTGAGGTCGTGCGTGTATCGGCCTGCAAGGCGGTTATTCGCGCTCAGGGTGTGATCGACTCGCATCGTCTCCTGTCGTGTGTTGCTCACGTTAGGCGCAGTCGCACTTATGCGATCAGGGTCGCGCCCGGGAGTCAACGAGGCAATCGTCGGCGCGGGAAAAAGCTTCAAGATGGATAGCGCCGTCGGGTCGATGCGGCCAGTCGGAATACGCTTGTCCGTGAACTCCGCCCCACTGACAGGATCGAATATGCGGTTGTTCACGAACTGCGAAAAATCGCCTTGCCGCTCGCGCAGCGTCGGCACCGTCACGAAGGTCTCAGCAGGCGCGCGAATGATGCGCCGGAATTCTTGCGAGAAGAAGAAGAACGTCTTGTCGCCTCCGCGAGGATAGAGCTTCGGTATCCAGACCGGTCCGCCGAAGTTCCATCCAAAGTTGTTGTAGCGTAGAATTGGCCGTCGCGAGATTGGTTGCCCGGTTAGTGGATTGGTGCCGGCCGCGTTGTTCAGAAAGCTGTTGGCGTTCAGCTTGTCGTTGCGCATGAACTCATAGACTCCGCCATGAAATTTGCGACTCCCTCCGCGAGTCACGAGATTCACAACTCCGCCTCCCGCCCTTCCAAACTCAGCCGTCGGCACGGAGGTGATCACCCGGAATTCCTGAATCGAGTCGACTGTCGGAATCGACAGCAGGGTGATGCTGGAGCCGATGTCGGTATTGGAGACGCCATCAACAAGCCAGTTAACCGCGTTGCGGCGCGTGCCGTTGATTGAGATGTTAACGGTTGCGGTCAAGCCTGTGTCTTCTGCTTCGGTGGCATCGGTGACGCCGGGGACCAGGGTGACAAGCTGCGTGAAGTTGCGATTATTGAGCGGCAACTCGACGACGCGCGCGTTCTCAATAACGTCCCCGACCGTGGGAGAAGATTGAATTATCGGGACCTCCGCGGTCACCGTTACCATCTCGCTGAGCGCGCCGGCCTCCAGAGATATGTTGATGGCTTTTCGGTCGTTGACGAAGAGTTCGATACCCCTGTTTTGAAACTCCTTGAAGCCTTGCGCCTTGACCGAAAGGTCGTATAAGCCGGGCAAGACGAAGGGAAGTGAGTAGTAGCCATCCTCTCCAGACTTCGTTGAGCGGACCTCGCGGGTCCCGATGTTAGTCAGCATGATCTCAGCTTTTGGAACAACCGCGCCGGCAGTGTCGGTTATCTGGCCGTTGACGGTCGCGGTCGTCTCTTGCGCCCTTGCGCTCCCGGCTGATGCCAGGAAGAGAATCGCTGAAAATAAAGTGAGCAGTCGTTTGGTGTTCAACATTTTACTCCTCCACATATGGAAAGGTTGACCGGAGGGTCCCGGTTTCCTCGTTGTTGTTTCGTCTCATGGATAGCGGCCCGCCGCAGATTGAGAGCTACGAACTCCCGTGCGTTCTTTGCGCCACTGCAGCGGACCCCTCTTGCGAATCAAAGCTACGATCAATACATCAGGTACCTCTGCCGGGTACGGGCAAAATCGGCGAGCCCCGCCTGCCACGTCTGCGCTACCTCCGAAGCCGACTTGCCCTCCTTCAACGCCGCGAGGGCCGGCCGGTTGGCAAGCAGGCGAATGAAGTCGTCGGCTTTCCACGCATCAGAATGAAGTCGATTGAGCTGATACGCGATCTCTATGCCGGTCGCGACCGGACGAAAGGAGCCACGGTCGGTAATCAGAATGTTCACGCCGCCACACTCCTCGCCCGAGAACTTCGAAGCTTTGGGCGTGAAGCGAACCGGCACGAAACGCGCTCCCGGTAGGGCCGCGCGATTGAGCGCCTCGGCAAGTCTCTGCCCATCCATCCAGGGCGCGCCAATCAGTTCGAAGGGCGTGTCGGTTCCCCTCCCCACTGAAACATTCGTCGTTTCAAGCAGCCCGATGCCGGGATAGAGTAGCGCCTCGGTCAAGCTACGCATATTGGGCGAAGGGTTGATCCACAAGAGTGACGTCCCATCATAGTAATCCGCGCGCCGCCAGCCTTCGATCTTGATTACAGTGAGGTCGGCCCCGATCCTGCGCTCTTCGTTGAACAATCGCGCGAGTTCGCCGATGGTCATTCCATAGCGCACCGGGATTGGATGATAGGCGATGAACGAGAACTCAGGCCTCGAAGTTAGCTCGGTTTCGGCCAACGGACCCTCGATATCGTAGCCGTTGATGGGGTCGGGCCGGTCCAGCACGAAGAACTTGATCTTGCTCCTTGCCGCTTCCTCCATCGCGTACCCACACGTCGCAATGTAGGTGTAGAAGCGCGCTCCCACATCCTGTATGTCGAATACGAGCGCGTCGATACCGCTCAGCATTTCAGCAGTCGGACGGCGGCGATTGCGCTCGTACAGACTGTAGATCGGCAACCCCGTCTTTTCATCACGCGAATCACCAACGACTGCGTCTTCGATGCCGCGCAAGCCATGCTCGGGCGAAAATAGCGCAACCAGCTTGAGATTCTTTGCGCTCGCGAGCAGATCGATCGTCGAGCGGCCCTGGCGGTCTCGGCCGGTGTGATTGGTAATCAAGCCGATGCGCCTGCCCTCGAGTTGCTTGAAGCCGTCGCGAACCAGGACGTCGATTCCGGCCAGCACCGGGTGCAGGGGCCCCGATGGCAAGCCCCGAGTAATCGGCGCGCGAGGCGCTTCGACGGTGCGCGGCGCCGCTGCGAGATCGAATATCGGCGGATACGGCGGTCCGATCACCGACCCCGCGACGATAGAGGCGACAAACGAGCGGAGCCGCGTGACGTCGCCCTTGCCGTCCGGGTGCACGCGATTGGTCAGCAGGATTACGAACGATTCGGTTGCCGGGTCGATCCAGATGCTTGTTCCCGTGAAACCGGTGTGTCCGAATGTTCCCACCGGAAAGAGGTCGCCGCGATTGGATGAGTATGATGTGTTGATGTCCCATCCGATCCCGCGCATCTGAGACGTCGGCAGCGAGTGAGCGCTCAACATTCGCGCGATGGTGTAAGGCGCCAGAACGCGCGTTCCCTCGTACTCCCCTCCGTTCAAGATCATCTGGCAGAAGATCGCCAGATCGTCGGCAGTTGAAAAAAGCCCAGCGTGTCCCGCGAGGCCGCCCATCTCGTAGGAGCGCGGGTCGTGCACCTCGCCGCGCATCCAGCGACCTTCGCGGTTCTCAGTCGGAGCGATGCGTTCATTAGTCCGTTGTCCGCGGTCAGTGGCCCGTTGTTGCCCATTCCCAGGTTCGTTACCCGCTGCTCGCTCCCCCCCGGTCCCCGCCAACGGACCACTGGCGGCGGACAACGGACTGAAGAAGGTATCGTTCATCCCGAGCGGTTTGAATATGTTCTCCTCTGCGAATTGATCGAGGCGCTTAC
>DASYSA010000105.1:0-6834 GCA_036003885.1 Blastocatellia bacterium
GTTTCGCGGCCAGTGCGCAGTACGGGTCCGCCGGCTCCCTCAGGATGGAATTCGATCCAGCCTTCCCATGTACCATCTTCACGAGCCTGGCCACACGCAAGGATAAAGTAGTTCGTGCCACCCGGCCCTTGCACTTGCATCGAATACTGTTGAATTACTTCCCGCATCGTTCACGCCTTCGCCTCGAGTTGCCCGGGGCGGTGGTCCCTCCGACTACTCCTTTCCACTCACTCCGGAATCTTCTCCATCGTTGGATTCTGATTGTACTCGTGGGACGCTCCCTTTGGAATGCTGATTGCCTTCCAGTTTCCGCCGCTCAATATCTTTGCCCAGCAAGACTATTTGACCGACGTGAGACGAGGTGTGCGCCAGCGATCTGCAAAATGCTTCGTGCACGGTCAAAGGATTCCCCCTGATAGAAACCGTCTTCTGCAGATCCTCGTCCTTGAGCGCTGTAAGCTGGCTCTCCAGTACCGCCCACGCTCGAGCCCACATCTGATCTATTTCCAGCCTGGCATACTTAAGATCCCCGAACTCAGAATCTCTGTCCCTCCATTCCTTTTCGCCATCGCTGGTCAAAAAGTCGGTGAATCGAGAGATCAGATTACCGCTGATATGCCGCACGATCATCGCTATCGAATTGTTGTCGGGACCGAGAGTCTGGTTGAGGGCTTCATCAGAAACCTGTACCATCGCTTTCTCGCCGATCGCCCTGTATCGCCTGTATTCTGCCGCAAAGTTGTTGATCATAACAATCGCTCAGCGTTTCGACGTCCAGGGTAGTTGCTCAGCGGACGACCTAAACCTGCTTGCCGCAAACACGAATGGCCACGAAGAGAATAAGGTAAAGGCCCGGTTACTTCGTGCGGCGTCGCGAGTCGCCTTTTACGCTCCGTCGTTAGCAAGTTTCTTGAACACCAGAGCGGAGTTCTTGCTGCCGAATGCGATGCAGTTGCACAACGCTGTATCGATGCGCTGGCTGCGGCCAACGTTCGCCACATAGTCGAGATCGCATTCAGCGTCCGGCGTCTCTACATTGATAGTCGGCGGAACGTAGTCGTGTTTCATTGCCATCAGGGTCGCCACCGCGCTCGCCGCTCCTGAAGCGCCTTGCGGGTGGCCTATCATCGACTTCGTAGAGCTTGCCGGGATCTCTCGCGCACGATCTCCGAATGCTATTCGTACCGCGGCGGACTCGGTCTTGTCATTGATCTTGGTAGCCGTCCCATGCAGATTCAGGTAGTCAACTTCATCCATTGCCAGACCCGCGCCCTCGACCGCAAGCCGCATAGCGCGAGCCGCGTCGTGGCCCGTGGGAGCTATCTGAACGCGATGATATGCGTCGCAGGTCGAAGCGTATCCGCCGACTTCGGCGTAGATGTGAGCTCCTCGCTTCAGCGCGTGTTCCATCTCCTCGAAGATCAATACCCACGCGCCTTCGCCCAGGACGAACCCGTCACGGTCTCCATTGAAGGGCCGCGACGCTCTGGCCGGTTCATTATTCCACCGTGTGGTGACAGTCCCCATCCGGCAGAAGGCGGTCATCAGGCCGAAGGTTATGCAGGCTTCAATTCCTCCGGTTACTACAGTCTCAATCTGGCCGAGGCGAATCGCATTTGTCGCATAGCCCATTGCATCGGTCGAGCTCGTACAGCCGGTAGAGACCACGTGGCTCATGCCGTGAAGCCGAAAAGCCATATTGATCTCGCTCGAGAGCATGCCTACAAACGATGCAACAATCGAGTAGGGGCTGACGCGGCGATAGGCTGAGTCGTGGTCACCGCGGTCGTAGTACTGTTTGTATTGGCGCTCGGCGAACTCGATGCCGCCCGCGCCGGTGCCGACGATAACGCCGATACGCTCACGCTCGGCTTCGCTCAGCGTCTCGAAGCTGAGGCCCGCATCTTCGGCGGCTTCTTCGGTGGCGTAAAATGCCATAGGAACAGCGCGCTGGACCCGGTCTTTGTCTTTTTTGGAGACGTAGCGGTCGAAGTCGAAATCCGTTACCTCGGCGGCAACTTTGCAGGAGAGCTTCGACGCGTCAAAGAGCGTGATAGGTCCGGTGCCGCTCACACCGCCGGCGGTGGCTTTCCAGTAGGCTTCGCGGCCAATGCCGTTCGGGCTGACCGCGCCCATACCGGTCACAACAACGCGTTTCAGACTCATTCTTTTCACCTCCGGGGAGTTGGCTGATGGATAGCCTTCTGCTGGCTCTGTAATGGCTTCGAGGTGTCGCCTCTGGCATCATCCCCCTTCGGCGAGAGCGTTGTCAATCGCGATGCCGAGTGACGCCGCGACATGGGTTCATCGCGGAGGCGCTAAAGATGCAAAGGCAACGCAAAGAATTCCCTCGAATATCCGGGTTCTCTGTACTTCGGGCTGAGTGATCTCCTGACGCACTCTCGCGCGCCTCAAACACTCAATGCCCACATCAAAGTCCGGAAGCTGGATTATCCAGCATCGACTGTGCAAGCTTTCGATCGCGAATATTCTCAAACTCCCATTCAGGATCGACAGGGAGCGATATTATCTTCTGCAACAGATCGGATGCACGGGGGCGATCTCCAATCAGCAGCAGCAACTCGGCCGCGTAGATCATCGTCACGCTGTTCGCGGTCGCGGCAAGAGCGCGCTCGAAATAGCCAAGGCTTCTCTTGCGGCTGCCTCCCAGGAAGATCGGGGCGTGGTGCTCGAGGCGCCCCAGTACACGCAAAGGACCTGCGCCGTGATAGCTCTCAGATATTGCTGCTGATCGTTTCAGTTCTCGCCGGGCCCGAAGCAGAGCACACGCAGCTCTCAAACCCCCTGACGTTTCGGCAAAGAGCGCCAGGTTGACACCGAGCCAGAAGTGACCCTCTACGCGGCCGGGACTTAAGGAGGTGGCTCGTTTACCGGCGTGCACTGCATCTGAGTGAAATTGTTGCTTCTCATCGGAGGCCTCCGCGCACTGGCCCAGAAAGAAGAGAGAGCGCGACAGACGCCATTGGACTTCATAGAGCTGGGTCGCGTCGCTGAAGTTGGTCAGGAGTGAGACTGATTCCTCGACGGCGCAGGGCTGTCCGCGCCGGCGGTAGAGATCGTCGACGCGGTCGAGCGTAAGAAGGGGAGAAGGGGAGAGTGGGGGAGTGGGAGAATCGGAGAGCGGGAGAGTGGAAGAATGGAAGAGTGGCGGAGTCGGAGAATCGGAGATCGGCAAGCGGCTCTCCGGTATTTGACTCTCCGATTTTCCATCCTCTCGCTGTCCCATTCGCCGCTCCCCTTCTCACATTCACCTTTCACCCACCCTCCCACTCTCCCATTCTCCCATTCTCCCATTCTCTTCATCTTCCTCACTTCAAACTTATCGTCTTCAAGTGTTCCCTGGTGAAGAGTGAATCTTTCAGAATTCCTTCGCCCAGGCTTGCGCTTAACACCTCAAAGTCGAGCTTCCTTCGCTTGGCGATGTTGTCTATCGTGAATCGAGTTCGCACCGGGTGTTCGCCAATCTGCTCGAAGGCGTCCACCTCCATTCGCCGGGCCAGACTGCTTTGATTATCGTAGAACTCTGCGAGCACCGTGGCGTAGTTCTCTTTCAGTATCATCAGCACTATGCGAGGGAATCTCGACTCGGCGCCCCCTTTGAGCTTCCCCTCAAGGCGATAGACCGGCGACGATTTCAGGGTCTCCTCCCCAACAACGGTGAAGTCGTACTTTTCTGGCTGACCGTCGACCAGTTCCTGAAGCGACAATCCAAATAGCGAATCCTCGGTCGTGGCCCCCTTCGACGAGACGAAGCTGTCCGCGCTTTGCGCATAGCGCGCAGCCTCGATGTCGCCTTCCGGGCTGATGGAGATCAGAGAGCTGCGATCTCGCTCTTCGACCGGAGCGGTAAACTCGATCAACATGGCCTGGCCGCCATCCGGTTTGCGGTTTCGATAGATGGTCAGACGGACCTCGCGCGATGATTGATCCGCTTCGTGGATCTTCACCTTCATCTTTTCGACGCGCCGGTCCAGCGTATTGACCGCGCGAAACCGCTCGACGATCTTTGGCGTGTCGAGCGCTGCATTAGGGTTCGTGTCGGACGGTCTTCGATCGGCGTTCGGGCCGTGGTCGCTCTTGCATGCGACGAGGGCCGCAAGTATGCAAGCTGCGAGAGCCCAGACGCCCGGCCCCGACCGAACAGAGCGAAACGAAATGTGTGAGGTTGTATGTTCGATGACCTGGTGCGGCTTCGTCTTCATTGTTACTCGCCTTCCTGGGGGCCGGGGATTGTTTGCTTCATGACGGGACTGCTGACAATTTGAATCCTGCCGGGTGTGACTCGAGCGAATGGCCAGCTCTTCATCAGCGCGGGAAGGAAGATCAGGTCCGAAGCCAGGCACGCCATTATCGTGACGGCCCACAGCAGTCCCGCCGTTCGAACCGGCACGAACGACGAGAGCACGAAGATCAGAAATGCAGCGGTGAGCATCACGTTCGCGAGCACCATCGGTTTGCCCGTCCTGAGCAGAGTCAGCCACATCGCCCATCCTTCGTTCTCTTCGTTGGCTCCGCCTCGATTGTACAGGCATTGGCGGTAGCGCCTGATGGTGTGAACTGCGTTATCGACAGCGAGACCCAGTGCCGCGCTGGCCACCAGGCTGGTGGTTATGTCGAGATAGATGCCGGTCCATCCGAGGAATCCGAAGAAGCAGATGATTGGCAACAGGTTCGGAATCAGCGCGAGCAAGGCGGTGGCGAACGACCGGAAAAGAATAACCATCATCAGGTAGATCGACACCAGCGCAATCGCAAGGCTATCGGTTTGCGAGGCGGCGATAGCATCGGAAGCGTCGTTCAGGAGAACGGTAGAGCCGGTGGGTCGGGCCGAGCTGCCGGCGGGAAGGTTAGCCGCTGACCACTGAACTATCTTTGTTGTCAGGTCACGAAGCTCGTTGGAACTATAGAGGTTGGTGTTCAATACGATCACTACGGCCGACCGGTCGCTGTTGACCAGGCGAGAGATCGACTCATCCTGAGATAGGAAGTCGTCAAAGATGTGTTGGAGCCGAGAGGCATCTTTGGGAATCTCCTCCGCCCGCTTTGCGTCCAGGAGGCTGTTCAATCGTTTGACGATGTCGGCAGCCGAGATCGCGGCGTCCACGCCCTTCTGACTCAGTGCGAACTCTTCCAGCCGCGAGACTGCGAGGAGGAAATCCGGCTGGGAGGCCGCTCCTGGTTTGCCGTTGACCACGAGCTGCACGGCTGCGGCGCCGGATAATCGCTCGTGCAGTTTTTCCGCCGCTTGCACCGTCTCGCTGTGCGAGGGGAAGATCCGCAAGTAGTCAGTGTTGGCGTGCAGCCACAATGCGCCGACGCCGATAAGGAGAGTCAAAACAAGGAAAATGGCAAGTACCGTTCGCCTGCGAAACAGTATCCATGCCGTGATATGGCGAAGCGCGCCGTTGAGCCAAGTCGCATAGTCTTTCCGATCGGACGAGGCCTTGCACAGTGCGCGCGGCGGGAGCAGGCAGAGAGCTGCCGGAACGAACGAGATGGACAGCAGGAGCATGAACCCGACGCCCAGGGCTTCAAAGACTCCCATGTCGCGAACGGTCGGGATCGTGCTGGACGCGAGCGACCCGAACCCTGCCATCGTCGCAGTGCCCGACACGATCACAGCCGGGCCGATGAATTGAAGCCCTGCAAGCCAGGCTGATCTAGCGGTGGCGGCATCCGTATTGATGCCCGCGTGTGACAGTGAGACGTGGTACTGGTTCAAAACGTGAAAGATGTAAGAGCCGCCAACTGCCAGCAACGTGGTCGGCAGAGGTAGCGTCGCAAAAGTGACTGGGCGCCCTGCCAGACTCATTATGCCAAGAGTCCACACCAACCCGATCACCAGGGCAGCCACCGGCAGTACTGCGCCCCAGAAGCTTCGAAAGGCGAAAAGGAACGCAACGAAGCACAACAGCGCCGCGATGGGCGAAATGACGAGCATATCGCGAACCATGTTGCGTATGGCGCGGGCGTCCAGAATGGGTACTCCCGCAAGCAGGAGATCATCTCCGTTTGCTTCAGCTCTCGCCACCAGTTCGATCTCCTCGGCGACCGCGCGGCTCTGGGGTTCGCTCAGAAGCGGTTTGATGAAGACGTTTATCGCGGCGGTACGGCCGTCTTCTGATACATAATGCCGCGCGTAGAGGGGGTCTCGGGTGGCCGTCGCTTTGATAGCCTTGAGCTGGTCGGCGGGTGCGTTTCTCGGCACCAGCCTGTCGATGACAATGCCGCCCTCGCCCGTCCGGGCAGCCTTGATGTTTGAGAGGCTCATGACTTCTTCGACGCCCGGGACGGTTTCGAGGCGCGCCGTGAGCCGCTCGAGTCTGTGGATGAACTCCGGAGTGAACGCGTCGCCGGTTGTGAGAGCGACTACGATGACCCGATCGTCGCCGAAGCTGGCGCGTACCTCATTGTAAAAATGAAGGGCGTCGTCATTACGGGTCAGAGTCTGTGGAGACCCGTCGAATCCTATGCCACACCAGGCAATGGCGGCGGTTAATATCGCGGTGGCCGCTATTGTGAGGGCGATGGTGGTTTTTGGAAAGGAGACGACGAGCTTGCCGAGCTGATTCATATCAAAATGGGTCGCGCGACTTGCTGTGCCAGCCTCGACTATAAGCGATGTCTGCGGAGGGCGTCAAACCGCGCATAAGGAGCCGGGCCACGAATCACACGAATTAATTCGCGGTCATTCGTGAAATTCGTGAAATTCGTGCCCGGCTCCTTCGGTTCGTTTATCGACGCGATTATCACTTTCAACTACTCACATCGACCAGCGCTCAAAATGTCAATTCTTGAGTAGCATATTCTTCT
>DASYSA010000106.1:0-11932 GCA_036003885.1 Blastocatellia bacterium
CACTGAGACGATACTGTTGGCCGAGGACGATTCAGCGCTCCGGGAGCTCACCAGGAGATCGCTGCTGAAGCTGGGCTATAGGATACTCGTGGCCGAAGACGGCGAAGAGGCTGTGCGCATCTATGACACCAATCGGGAACAGATCGACCTCTTAGTCCTCGATTGGGTGATGCCGAAAATGAGCGGGCTTGACGCCTACAGGCACATACGGGCGGGATTCGGAGATGTCACGGCGATGTTTGTCACCGGTTATAGCCCCCAGATAGTCGACTCCAGCGATCTTCCAGAGAAAGTAACGTTCCTCCATAAGCCCTATGGCCTGGGTGATCTCGGGCGCAAGGTTCGAGAGCTGCTTGACGAGACCAGCATCGAGCGAAGCAACGCTTAAGCAATCCGGTGAGCGAACTATCTCAGGAGCTGTTCATGACGAGCAGCTCCGTTTCCATCGTCGATTGTCTTTTTCAGACTACGGGTGGGCGACAATATCGAAAGTGAACCTCAGTTCGTCCTTCACTTTTATTGTGCCTCCCCCGGCGGAGACCGGTTTTATGGAGTACTCGGATTGACGTAGCGGGAAGCTCCCCTTGGCGTGCAAATTGTTATCACTCATAGTTACCGCTGCGTTGATCAGTCCGCTCCTGGTCACGCCGTGAAGGGTGAGCTCGCCCCATATTTTTGCCTGAAACTGCCCTTCCTCCGACTTGTCGATATCTATCCTGGTGCTCTTGAAGAGGATCTCCGGATGCTTGTCGATCTCGAGAACTTCTTCGCGCATCGTCTTCTCAATCTTCTGACGGTCGCTGGCGCTGACCTTATCCGTGACCGCTAGTGATTCCGATTTGATCGTGAGTTGAAGAGACGCGGGGGAGATCGGACCGGGAGTAAACTGGGCGACGCCTCTTAAGTCACGTATCGCGACATTGTGATCGTGCGCGAGCACGGATAGCAGTCCATCCTTAAATACTTTCACCATGAACCGGCTCTGGCTCGCGTCTATTTTGTACTGAACGGCGGGAAGCGGTTCGGACGGCGATGGTTGGCCTGAGGCGGGGTCCTCCGGCGAAAATGCCCCGGCTGTCTCATCGACGCCGGTGATCAGGGACCAGGCGATGCAAATTGCTCCGATTGCTGCGACCAGGACATACCGCTGAGTGTATCGCTTGCTCATCTTTCTTAAACCTCCTGTATGAGCACTATAAACATTGTGGTCATGCTGTTACAAGACTGATGCTGGCCGCTGCCTTTCTGATGCCCGCGGGAAGGCTCTGGGCTCTCTAGGCCGTTAAGAATCGCAAAATCGAGAAATCGAGGGCCTGACCCCAGATTGGATGGAATGGGGTCAGGCCCTCGATTCCACGATTCCAATATGGGGAGCAGAAAACTTGCCAAGAAAGCGAACAGTGGGTTGGTCGAAGTAGCCCCGCATGACTGGAAGAGTGGCCGAGGCCGCAGCCTGGATGGCGCGAGTGCGGATGGTTGGCCTATCAAAAACCGCGACCCCAGCCCAGGGCATCGGCTGAACTTCACACCGATGCCAAATCGATCATCAATGCCGGCGTTCGGGTTCGATCACTTCCTGAACCCTGTCGTCTCGATGAATATCAACCTGAAAGTAAGATGAGTCGCCAGAATAGAAAGTCGGAATCTTTTACTTCCGCCCAGCAAGATCTCAATTGGTTTCTTCGCAGGCTCCTCTTTGCCTCAGCTGTGCTTCCCCGCTATCGAGAGGAACTCAGAGGTTCGGTTGTGCCCAATGGTCGCTTTGCTGTGTCCCTCTGCGCCTTATCACAGCCTCGGCCTTGCAATCAACTTTGGAAACGATAAGAATGCCATTCGCTTTTCAATCTTTACCGGAGAACCTCAAGTTATGGCCACTTCAACTTGTAGTCGCCTCGTGTTCAGTTCACTGCTCGCCGTTGTGATGCTCCTCACTGGCTCGTCCCTGCTGGCGGGAAATCAATCCGACCGGGCCAGCCTGCTGGTTCTCAACAAAACGGACAATACGCTGGCGATTGTCGACCCTGCGACCTTACAGGTAGTCGGGCGAGTCCCGACCGGCGAAGCGCCACATGAACTGACCGCATCCGCCGACGGCCGCCTTGCCTTCGTAGCAAATTACGGTACTGGTCCCAAGCCCGGGAACACCATCTCAGTCATCGATATCGCGGCACGAAAAGAGATCAAACGAATCGACCTCGGCCCGCTGCTCAGGCCGCACGGGATCTCACAATCGGGAGGCAAGATCTACTTCACCATTCAGGGCAGCCTCGCCGTTGCCCGATACGACCCTGCGACCGAGCGAGTGGACTGGATCGTCGGCACGGGACAAAACGGGACCCACATGGTTGTGATCACGCCTGACTCAAAGAAGGCCTACACCGCAAACGTCGGTTCGAGCACCGTGACCTCGATCGAACTCGGCAGCGTGCCCGGCAATCCCGTGTTGAAGACGATCCCGGTCGGCAAGGGACCGGAGGGCATGGACCTCTCACCCGATGGCCGCGAACTGTGGGTTGGACACAGGCAGGATGGCGGGCTGTCAATCATCGACACCGCAGTCGACACAGTGAAAGAGACGCTCAAAGTGGGACGCGCTCCCATTCGCGTGAAGTTCACGCCGGACGGTAATCGCGTACTGGTGAGTGATTCAGAGGGCGGCGACGTGGTTGTGTTCGAGCGGGCTTCGAGAAGAGAGATCAAGCGAATCTCGATCGGGTCGGTACCCGTCGGAATACTGATTACTCCCGATGGCAGCCGGGCGTTTGTTGCCTCGACAGGCGCTAACAAAGTACTGGTGATCGATCTGAAGGCACTGACCGTGGTAGGAACAATTGAGCCAGGACGGGAACCTGACGGGATGGCGTGGGCTGGAAAATGAGTTCTGAGTTCTGAGTGCTGAGTTCCGAGTGCTGCGAGAGTCGACCAGCAAGGACTTAGCGCACTCAGAACTCAGAACTCAGAACTCAGAACTCGCACCTGGCACCTACTTTGGCTGCGGAACAATTCGCAGGTAAGGTTTGAGCGTCTTCCATCCGCCCGGGAATTTCTCCTTCGCCTGCTCGTCACTCACCGCTGGAACGATGATCACGTCCTCGCCGTGCTTCCAGTTCACGGGCGTGGCGACGCTGTGCTTGGCGGTCAACTGCAATGAGTCGATCACTCGCAGTATCTCGTCAAAGTTGCGCCCGGTACTCGCCGGGTAAGTGATTGTGAGCTTCACTTTCTTATCGGGCCCGATTACGAAGACCGACCTTACAGTGAATGTGTCACTGGCGTTTGGGTGAATCATCTCGTACAGGTCGGAGACTTTGCGATCCGGATCGGCGATCAGCGGGAAGTTCAGCGCGGAGCCCTGCGTCTCTGCGATGTCACCAGCCCAGCCTTTGTGTGAATCGAGTGGATCGACGCTCAGCCCAAAGATCTTGACGTTGCGTTTGTCGAACTCGGGCTTGAGACGAGAAGCCTCGCCTAGTTCGGTGGTGCAAACTGGAGTGTAGTCTTTGGGGTGAGAAAAGAGGACCGCCCAGCTTCCTTCAATTGCATTGTAGAAGTGGAGCGGGCCTTCGGTTGTATCAGCCGTGAAGTCCGGCGCAGTGTCACCTAATCGAATTGCCATAGTAATGGTGTCCTTTCGTTTCTAAGATCGATAATATGTGGCTCGCCTCAATGATGGCTGCAGCAATGATCAAATCGTCCGTTACGGTTACCCAAAACGGTTACAGTATACCACGAAGGAGCAAACACGTGAGCCTCGCTGCGACCGCATGCTGCGGAACTCAACGAGCCCGGGTTAGCTTCTGTCGCCTGTCGCGACGAATACCTGAGCCGGAAAGCGTATCACGCCCTCTGAGAAGTACCCTTGAGTGGCCTCCAGAATCTCTTCTCTAACGCGGGCCAGTTGATTGGAAGTCAGCATTGCAATCTTTTTTCTGAGCGTGTCACTCATTTCAGAGCGAAGAGTCCAGAAGTCTTCAGGCCTGACTGCGGCTGCCATATGAAAGTCCAGGGTGCGTTCTCGCACGCGCTGAGCTCCGGCTTGAGCGAGGAGGCCCGCAATCTCACCCTGGCCGGCAAATCTGAATGCCCCGGGAGCAGAAGGGTCTTCGGGCGGCGAGGCGAGGTGGCGCGACATCACCTGGGTCACAACTCGAAAGAAGGGATTGAAGTCCGGCGCGCTCCATACGGCGAGCGTCAGCGTTCCGCGTGAACGCAGAACGCGCAACATTTCGTGGACACCGTCAAGCGGATTCGCGAGGAACATCACTCCCAGTCTGCAGATCACTCGGTCGAAGCTGGCGATAGGGAATGGCAGCGACTCGGCCGCACACTGTCCGAAATCCACGTTAGTCAAGCCGCGACGCGCGGCTGCGCGCGCCGCGATGCAGACCATCTCCGGGGCTACGTCGGTACATACGACGTGGCCTCCCGGATCAACAGCGCGGGCTATGGTCAGCGAGGGCTCGCCAGCGCCACCGGCCACGTCCAGCACTGACTGGCCGCTTGAGATGCCCGCCTCTTCCATCATCGAAGTAGTGATTGGTGCGAGCATCTGATGAATAATCTCGCTGTTTTTCTCCCAATACGGAGCGGACTCGCGCCACGCCTGAATAACCTGATCCGACTTTTCCTCATTCACGGCCCGATTATAGACCATGTCGCGGGAAGGCAGTGAAGGTCTAAAGACGGAAGAAAGTGAGCGAGCAAACAACGCCTTGCTCTCGATGCCTGCTTTCTCCCTTGACGCTTCGGCCTCGACGGTTAGAATTAACCATTCCCGGGCTGCCCCAGGTGGTCAGTGGGCCTCTCAGATGAGGAATCGCGACTGGACCACCTTCTTGAAGGAGTAGGGTGAAGAAGACTCCAGGCCCGGGCGAAGAGTCGAGCGGCGACGTATCCTCCCGCTTTATCAAAGTTGTCGCCTTAGCCGCTCCCGGGATCTCCTCGCTCATCCTAAACTCTTGGGCTGACCGCTTGGTCTTGAGGACAATTATCGGAGTGGGTGGGGTGGATAGTGTCTAGCGATATCTGGAGCCCTCGATGCAAGACTATATTTCCCGCTTTGGCGATCACCTGAAGTACGAGCGCAACGTCTCGATGCACACTCTGCGAAACTATCTCAGCGACCTCGAGCAGTTCCACGACTACCTCTGCCCGCTTGATCCCAGGACCGGCAAACGTCCGGAAAGAGATATTCGTCAGGTAGACCACATCACCATACGCGACTACATGGCAAAGCTCTATCAGGAGAAACGCAAGAAGAGTTCGATAGCGCGAAAGCTGGCAACGCTTCGAAGCTTCTTCAGATTCCTCTGCCGCGAGCAGGTGCTCGAGATGAATCCCGCCCGATTGGTCTCAAGCCCCCGACTCGAGAAGAAGCTGCCAAAGGTGCTCTCAGTTGACGACGTCATCCGCTTCATCGAGACTCCGGATACCGATACGGTGCTCGGCAAACGCGATCGCGCAATACTCGAGTTGCTCTATGCCACCGGCATGCGTGTATCGGAGCTTGCGGGGATTAATCTGGATCACATCGACTTCAAGAATGAATCGATCCTGGTTCGAGGCAAGGGACGCAAGGAGCGCATAGTGCCCTTCGGATCTAAAGCCAAAGAAGCAATGCACGCTTATATGGGCATGCGCGGTGAGTTGTTAGTGGAGGCTCCGGAAGAGCAACGCGATCCAATGGCCCTCTTCCTCAACTATCAGGGGACGCGAATAACGACCCGGTCGGTGGGTCGAATGCTCGACAAGTATGTCTTGCAGTGTGCAATGGCCCACGATGTCAGCCCGCACTCGTTGCGCCACTCATTCGCCACACACATGCTATCGGCGGGGGCCGACCTTCGTTCGATTCAAGAGTTGCTGGGTCACGCCAGACTGTCTACCACACAGATATATACCCAGGTCTCAATGGAGAAACTTATGGAGGTGTACGACAAAGCGCATCCGAAGGCTTGAGGCTTACACCCCGGAAACAGGATCGAGGACCGAACCATGACCGCTCCACCAAGAGTATCGCCCATCTCGGAACTCAGTGAATCCGGCTATCGCATCGACGGCATCGAACGAGTCTTGACTCCCGCGCTTGCAATTTATCCAGAGCACGTCGATGCGAATATCGCGATCACGCTCGGTCTGCTCGGCGGCGACACCGCTCGCTGGCGGCCCCATGTCAAGACAGCGAAACTCGCCTGGACAATGCGGCGAATGGTCGAGCGGGGAGTAGTCAACTTCAAGTGTGCGACAACCCGCGAGCTGGCAACCGTCTGCGGAGCAGGAGCGGAGGATGTTCTGCTCGGTTATCCTGCCGTCGGCGCAAATGCGCGACGGGTCAGGGAACTGGCAGGCGGCGTTTCAGCTCGGATCTCAGCACTGGTTGAGCATACTGTCCAGATCGAAGCCTGGAAGGGCAGCAACGTCGGACTCTTCATCGACATAAATCCAGGAATGGATCGCACTGGGATACAGCAAGGCCGGGTCGATGACATAGTAAAGTTGGTCGGGGCAATCGAGGACGCCGGGCTGGTATTTCGCGGGCTGCACTACTACGACGGCCACCTCTCGAACTATGACCTTGCCGCGCGAGAGAAGGTCGCCCATCGGGGGTACGATCGTTTGATGGATATCATCTCGGCCGTTGAACGGTCGGGCTTCACAGTCGAAGAAGTGGGTACCTCCGGCACCCCGGCTTTTCCGTGTGCAGTCTCGTATAGGCCGTTCCGGGATGCCTCATTCATTCATCGCGCTTCGCCAGGCACCGTTATCTACAATGACTGTTCGAGCCTTGCGCTGTTGTCTCAGGAGCTTGGTTATCGCCCGGCTGCGCTGGTCGTTTCCACCGTAGTTTCTCTTCCTTCGCCGCATCGCCTGACCTGCGACGCCGGACACAAGACCGTGTCCGCTGATTCAGGAGTCCCGACCTGCGCAGTTCTGGGCAGGCCCGACTTGTTACCTGGAAAGCCAAGCGAGGAACACTTGCCAATCGAAGCGCTCGATGATCTTTGGATTCCGGCCATGGGCGATGCTCTGTATCTGGTGCCGATGCATGTCTGCCCGACGGTGAACAACTTTGACGATGCCATACTCGTCGAGGAGGGCCGCATCACAGGCATGGAACGCGTCACCGCCCGCGGCCGCGAGTCTCCGCTTGTGAATGGCTAATAGTCGTCCATGCCTCGAATGTCCGGAGGAAGTGATGAACAGGAGAGCATTCGGCACGCGACTCTTGGGAGCAGTGGCGGCCTCTGCGTTCTGTAGACCCCAACTTCGCGCTCAGTCTCACCTTCGAATAGATCGCAAGCGCATCAACGATCATCTGGGCGCCCTGTCGGAATTCGGCAAGAATCCACAGGGCGGCGTCAGCCGCGTCGCTTATAGCGAAGCCGACAGGCAGGGCCGCGGCTACGCAATAGCCCTGATGCGAGCGGCCGGACTGGATGTCGTAGTAGACGCCGCCGGAAATATCATCGGCCGCCGCGCCGGAAGCGATCCGAAGCTGCCTGCCCTGATCATCGGCTCTCACATTGATTCGGTTCCGGAAGGCGGCAACTACGATGGGAATGTGGGTTCAATGGGAGCCATCGAAGTGGCTCAAGTCCTGAGCGAGAATAAGCTGATGACCCGCCATCCGCTGGAAGTCATCATCTTTCAGAACGAAGAGGGGGGACTGATCGGAAGCCGCGCGATCGATGGCGAGTTGACCGATAAGGAACTGGATCTGGTGAGCCGCAGCGGCAAGACGATTCGTGAAGGCATCACATTCATCGGCGGCGATCCAACAAAGTTAAGCAGTGCGCGGCGCAATCGCGGCGACATCGCGGCATATCTGGAGCTGCATATCGAGCAGGGCGGAATCCTCGATACCGAGAAGATCGACATCGGGATTGTCGAAGGAATCGTCGGCATCAACTGGTGGGACGTCACGATCGAGGGTTTCGCAAATCACGCCGGCACTACGCCGATGAATCAACGGCACGACGCGCTTCTTGCCGCTGCGAAGTTCATCGAGACGGTCAATCGGATCGTGACCTCCGTTCCTGGGCGCCAGGTGGGCACGGTGGGCCGCATTCAGTCTCTGCCGGGCGCGCCCAACGTTATTCCGGGCAAGGTCGTTTTGAGTCTGGAGTTGCGCGATCTTGATGCAGCTAAAATCTCGCAGCTCTATAAGAAGATTCTCGTCGAGGCGCGCCAGATCGCAGAATCGAGCGGAACGAAGTTCGACTTCAAAGAGATCAACGTCAACATCCCGGCGCCGACCGACGAGCGCATCCGGCGTTTCATCGCCGACTCGGCCGGCGATCTGGGCCTCAGCACAAAGACAATGCCGAGCGGGGCAGGCCACGATGCCCAGGATATGGCGCGCCTGGGGCCGGTTGGAATGATTTTCATTCCGAGCGTAGGAGGAATCAGCCATTCACCGCGAGAGTTCTCGCGCCCGGACGACATAGCAAACGGAGCCAATGTATTGCTCCACACCTTGCTGAAGCTGGACAAGTAACTAACGTTTCGCGTTTCTCGTTTCTCGTTCAAGGCTTTGATGGCCAGCGGTCGTAATGAGCAACGAGAAACGACCAACGAGAAACGAGCAACGAGAAACGAGCAACGCGAAACGAGCAACGCGAAACGAGCAACGTCCCTAGGCCCGATAACCGGGCCTTGAACGTAGCATCACGTTCTTACGGCTCGTCTTGATCTGGATCTTGCGATAGCTGCCATCTCGTGCCGAGTTGGTCGGATAATAGCCCAATCCGTATTGAGTCCTCAGTTCGTCGGCGATTCGCGCGAATGCGGCAGGTAATGACGCAAGCGTATCGGCTCGATGCAACTTGCCTCCGGACATCGACGCCATCTGATTCAAGTACTGATCCGCTATCGCGTATTGCCTATCGAGCTGCTCTGTGATGGGATCAGTCCGCGGTCCTCGGGGCGTCGGATACGGTCGCGTATCAGGAGCCGATGGGTCCGGAAAGCGACCAGTCGAGCGGTCGTCCGGAGAGCGCGGATCGCGGGAGCGCGGGTCAGGGGAACGCCCATCCCCTCCGGGGTAGTCCCCGTCCGGATAGCGAGTAGTCGGCCGATTCACGATCACAGGCGGAATAGATGGCACCACTCGTGGATCTCGCGGCCCACGCGGTTCGCCTGGAACAGGAGGCGGCAGATTGCCACCAACACCAGGGTCTGTTGGAAAGCGATTTTGTCGTCTCACGAGCGCTTCGGTCTCGCGCCGGGTGTCGTAGCGTATCGGGTAGACGATCACTCCCGACTCCTCAACCTCCTTAAGGTTGTCCTCTAATCGTTGAGTGTCACTGGTCATATCGACGCCGTCAGTGAACAGCACGATGGATTTGCGGCCCTCGATCCCTTGCAAGGCGGCCAGCGCCGCGTGCACCGCGTCATAGAGCCTGGTCCCCTTGCCCGGGCGCGTCTTCTCAATTGCGGCGCGCAGCTCGGCGCGGTCGTTCGTGAATTCACCGAGGTAATGCACCTCATCGTCGAACGAGATCACTTTAACCTGATCGGCGGGGTGTAATTCTTCGACGAATGACCCCGCTGCGCGTTGAATCTCCCCGAGCTTCTCCTGAGTGCTGGCGCTGGTGTCGAGCATCAGGACAACGTGAAAGGGTTCCTTGATCGTGGCGAAGAAAATCACCTTTTGCTCCACGCCGTCCTCATAGAGGGTGAATTCATCCTTGCGCATGTCTGGAATGTAGATGAGATTGCGGTCGCTTGCGATGACGGGTACAACGACCAGCGTTGTGTCGAGCTTGATCGCGTCAGGGTCGGGCGGAGTATCTTTGCCGCCTTCTGGCTTCTGTGACCGGGTAGGTTTCCCTTCGGCCTGTTCGATCTTCTTGGTGGGATTGCTGTTCCTGGAGCTGCGGCCGGACTGCCCTGCCACTTCCGTCTGAAAAATGAATGCCAGCGCGGTCAGGGTGAGAAGTGTTTTGAACATGGTCCTCATACTAAGAAGCCTTCAGTTTCTTGCGGAGCCGCCACATCGTGCGCGGCATCGACAGCCATGCGGAACGGGGCAGCCGTGAAAGGGCTTCATAGAGTATGCGCCGTTCTGCCGGGTCAAGACTAACCTCGCAACTCCAGTCGTTGAGCCGCGCGTTCATCCGTTGAAGGTTGACCTGAGCTTCGGGCGACAGCGGCTGCGAATGGTTGTGCTCGACGTTTCCGATCACCTCGAGCATACCGCACTCGATCAGGGCCTCGCGAAGATGATTGTTGAGGTGCCGCACGAGTTGCTTCTCCGGAGGTATGGCTTCACCGCCAAATATCTCCTCGAAGTGCTCAACAACCGGACACGCCTCTTCGCAGGAGGCCGAGGAACCCGCGTCGTCATGCAAATCGGGGCCTTCCAGCGCAAACACCAGCAGGCTCAATTCCTGATGGGTGAGATCAGTAGCCATAAATTGGGACCTCTTCCGCATCCCGCTAGAGTCTGTGTGCCTGAGTGGCCAGATTACTGTCTTCAAGTCGAAACAGCCGGTGGAAATTTTCAGACGTGATGCGTCCGATCTCTTCAGGTGCAAGCTCCCGAAGCGTTCCTAGCACGCGCGCGGTCTCGACCACGCGAGCAGGCTCGTTCCGCTGTCCGCGAAAGGGCGCCGGCGACAGGAACGGGCTGTCGGTTTCGATCAGCAATCTATCCAACGGCACTTGCCGGGCGGTCTCTCGAAGCTCGTCGGCTTTCTTGAAGGTGACCACACCCGAGAAGGAGATACAAAAGCCGAGATCGAGGGCTTGTTCGGCAAGGGCGCGCGTGCCGGTGAAGCAGTGAATCACGCCTCCCAGTCCCGACCCGTCCCATTCTTCTCGGATGATCGCGAGGGTGTCGGCTTCGGCTTCCCGAGTGTGAATGCTTACGGGCAGCTTGCGCTCGCGTGCGAGTTGCATCTGTCTTCTGAAGGCCTGACGCTGCACTTCGCGCGGGGAGTTGTCGTAATGGTAGTCGAGCCCGATCTCGCCCCAGGCGATTACCTTCGGGTTGTGAGAGAGATCCAGGAGTCGGGCTTCAAGACTCGGGTCAAACAAGCGAGCTTCGTGTGGATGAACACCGACGGTTGTGTAGATGAAAGAATACTGCTCCGCCAATCGGATCGCGGTGCTGTGAGAGTCTCGAGCGATCTCGCCGTTACCGATATCGACGATGATGTCGACCCCGGCTTCCAGCGCGCGTTGGATAACTGAATCGCGGTCGGCGTCGAATTCGTTGCTTTCGATGTGGGCGTGAGAATCGATGTACATTGTTTGATAGCGACAGAAATAATAGCACACTGGCGCACTATTCCGTCTTGGCCTTCTGCTCCTGCGTCGTTGGCCGAAAGTCCTGCAGCATTTCAGTAGTGTGTTCACTGACGCTGGGCACCGAGTCGGACTGCCACTCGCTCTGTGGAGCTGCCGGTAACCTGGGCGATGGATGTTCTGCGAGTTCAGCTGATGAGGCCTTCTGCCGGTTGCTCCGCTCGGAGAGTAGCCTGACGGGCGAAGAGATCAGGAGAATCAGGAATCGCAGGGGAAGGACATTCCACATCAAAGAGAAGAGAATGAGATCGACAAACAATGTCAGAAAACCCTGACCTAGAACGAGCCAGGACTTGCCGACTCTCCGATCCATGGCGCTTGAAGGAGCATTCTTGAATACGTGTTCAGCATATCTGGAGATGAACTGATCGAGCGCCTTATCAGTCTTGGTGAAAAAGTCGTCGGTGTCTCCGGACAGCACGTGGGACACGGCTTCGAGATTAGTTCCGCAGGCAGCGCAGAACTTGCGCTCTTTCGAATTGTCTCTGCCGCACCGCGGACAAAACATAGGTCAGTCCCCAGGGAGAAGAGTGCTGAGTGCTGAGTTCTGAGTGCTGAGTTCTGAGTTCTGGAGAGAGGATGATAGACTCAGCACTCAGCACTCAGCACTCAGCACTCAGCA
>DASYSA010000107.1:0-3575 GCA_036003885.1 Blastocatellia bacterium
ACGGTTGGGCGCGTGGTCGACGAGGATGTTGCGCATCACCTTTGCGGCCATCCTGAAGAACCCGGCGGCCTCTGTCTTCTGGCGTTGGGTTGTGAGCCCAGTTCCAGGGTGTAAGCGCGGGAGCTTCACGGGGCAAGAAAAGGCTTACTCTCGGCTGGCGATCCAGCGTTTTTCTCGAGCTGCCGGTATCAGACACTTCAGAACCGGTTGTAGCTTTCCCAAGCACTTCATGCCCCGTCGATCTCGCCTTAGGCTTTTTGTTCAGAGCTGACAGGAGCGTTTTGTTGAGAGGTGACAGATAGTTCGGGTATGCCGCAAAAACCTGGCTGCGCACAGCTGCCATCATTACAACATTCCCTGTCTGGCGCACAGTCACTGCACCCTCCCCCTGAAATCAGGGGCTGTCTGGCTTCATAGATCAAGTTGGTCACTTCGATCGCCCGCCCTATCCTGGCTTCGATTCCGTCGCCGCCAGAGACATAAGCAATTGCCGTCGATTGAAATGCGATGAGGCTCCGATAGAACGTGTTCAAGTCCTCGTTAGATGCCAATTCTTCTGGAGTCATGTTGGGCCTTCCTTTCAGTGGAGGTTGTTGAGTGTTGAGATTGTGTTCCACCTCGACTGCCTGTCGTAGTAGATCGACTTTCCATCGGGCGACCAGGCGAGGCTGCCGAGGTAGCGCTTCGGGTCAGAGTTTTCGGTCAGCTTCTTTGCTTCCCTGCCATTCGTTGGGCAAACCCATATGTTGTCTTTGCCATCCTTGCGAGACGTGAAAGCGAGCATTTTCCCATCCGGCGACAATTGCACGCTCATAGCGTATGCGGATTCCAAGCGACTGATCTTTGGCTCAATGTTGACGACGGTGGACGCTCGAATAATATCAACGGCTCCAGGTGTTGACTTGTTATTGTTCGATGCTATCAAGACTTCGCGGCCCGAGTGAGACCAACCGAGCAGCCGAAGCGCGGCCGGCCGCTCGAAGACTGTTCTTGCTCTGTTATCCTCGACTACCGAGACGTAGTAGATTTTTCCTCCATCGTCCGATACTGTATCGAGCCACCAGGTGTAAGCGATTCTGTTGCCATCCGGCGACCACAGTGGGCAAACACATCTCAAATGCGGGTCGCTGTTGTTTGAAATGTTTCTCTCTCCTGAACCGTCAATAGAAGTAGTCCAGACGTTCCAGAGGCCAGACGTACGAGTGCAATACGCGATCTGCTTGCCGTCTGGGGAGCAGGTAAAGTCTCTCGTCTGCGCTCGATTGAACGGCATCTTGAAATACCTGTCGAGAAGCACGCCATTGTCTGTTATTTGCTTTTCATCTTTCCCGAGCGTGCCTGCAGCCCAGAGATTTGGCAGTTGGCCTAACGCTGCCGTGCGAAGGAACAAGACTCTGTGACCATCAGGCAGCCACCTCGGATCGTATCCATTGAGGACAAGTGTCTCCGGCACATTCGTCGACGACTTGACCACTATGTTGGAATTGTAGATAGCTTTGCTCACGGTTGGCGCCGAGTTTGTCTGAAATGCGATTGTATTGCCATCCGGTGAAACGTCTGTCCAGAATTCCGCTTCAAGGCCGGAGGCCACCTCGACATCTTCCCTGGTATCCAGACTCACTCGCATGATGTCGGATTCGTCCCTCTCGCTGCTGTAAACAATCTTTGTTCTGTCATTCGTTCCACCGGACGTAACATCCATCAGACGGTAGTCGCCTTCGCCCCTCGTGACCTGCACAGGCCTGCGGCCGTCTCTGTATGCGAGATTGATGTGAGCATGGCCTCGCCGTGAAGTGTTATAGAAGATTCTTTCTCCATCCGGATGCCAGCGGGGACTCGAATTATCCTCGGGATCGTTAGTCAATCGGACGGGATCGCCTCCTCCAATGGGCGTCACCCACAGGTCAACTTGTCCGTCCTTCCGATCGCGGTAAACGACCAAGTCTTCGTTTGGCGATATACTGAAGTCCTTCATGTCTCTGGCCTCGCGGGAGGAAGGGAAGTCAGTCAGCTTAGACGTTTGTCGTGACGCGATGTCCAGCGCAAAGAGGTTTGCATCGAACTCATAGAAGATCGTCGAACCGTCCTTCGACCAATGCTTCAACCAGATATTCAGCGGAGCATCGCGTTCGCCGAACATCGTGAGCAAGGTCTTGGTGCCGCCCAGAGATGGACATAGATAAATGCCAAACTGTCCTTCTCGCATTGCCGCGAATGCCAGTTGCTGACTATCCGGAGACCAGACAAGGCTGACCTTCTGCCATTCATTGCCCGTCACCCGGATCTCGTTGTCGCCTCTTATCTGCTTAACAAAGATGGCCTCCTTCATTCCATTTTCAGTTGAGGAGTAAGCGATCATTTTGCCGTCGGGCGAGGACCTGTAGTCTATCGAGTCCGGCCCAGGAGAGGATTTCCACGCTGCCAGCCTTTCCGGGTCGTCAAACAAAGCGAGGCTGTCGCCTTTGGGGTGGGGACGAATAATCAACGCCACGAACGCCACCAGCAGGATCACAAGAACAGAGAGGATCGTGCGACGCTGGGAGAGAGTCTGCCACAGTGTCGGGGGCGGAGCAGGCACGGTCTTTGGTTTTTCAGATTGGTCGAGCTTCGCCTCAAATTCCAACCTCCCTTTGACAGCCTCCAGCTCAGCCAGGATCTCCTCGCTTGTTTCAAAACGAGTCGCCTTGTCTTTGCTTAGGGCCTTGCTGACGATCCGCTCGAGATCCGACGGCAACTCGGGCGCAGAATCGCCAAGCGGCGGCGGATCAGTTTTCAGTATCGCGGCGACGACGTCGGCGGGCGTGTCCCCGCTGAACGGCACACTTCCAGCAAGCATTTCATAGAGAACTATGCCGAGGTTAAAGATATCGCTGCGGGCGTCGACATCCTGGCCGCGCGCCTGCTCAGGCGACATGTAGCGGGTCGTTCCCATAACCGTGCCGGGATCTGTATTGACTCCGGCAGCGGTAGGGGCGTCGCTCAAGGGTGAAACTGCCGGGCGCTCGGTCAGCTTTGCCAGACCGAAGTCCAGAACCTTAACGTAACCGTCCGGCCGCACCATGATATTTTCCGGCTTGATGTCGCGGTGGACTATTCCCGCCGCGTGCGCCGCGGCCAGCGCGCTGGCGATCTGAATGGCAATATCGAGTGCATCTTCGATCGCGATTGGTCCGCGCGAGAGCCGGTGGCGCAGCGTCTCTCCTTCGACAAATTCGGTCGCGATGAAATGAACCGGCCCGAAGTGGCCGATCTCGTGAATGGTGATGATGTTGGGATGATTGAGCGAGGATGCGGCCCGGGCTTCAAGGATAAAGCGGCGAACTCTGATCTCGTCGGCGGTGTATTGCTCGGGGAGCAGCTTCAGCGCAAGCTTGCGGTCGAGTTGTGTGTCGCGGGCCAGATAGACCTCTCCCATCCCTCCGCGGCCCAGTAAACTGATGACCAGGTAGCGACCAATTGATTGCCCAACGAGCGAAGGTGTCGATGTCTCGACGGTCGGCTCGTAAACCGGAGAATCGAGAAAGCTCCCCAGCTCTTCGGCGGCCGAGATGAGCGATTCGACTTCGGCGCGCAGT
>DASYSA010000108.1:0-12123 GCA_036003885.1 Blastocatellia bacterium
CAGCCCCCGTAATCAACAGCAGCGATAGAAGAGGAAAAGCGACCCCCACGGTGCGGTATAGCAGACCATCAATGGTTTCAAGAGAGGGCAACGACTTATCAATCTCCTTTCGCCTCCAGCCAAAGAGCGCTACCAGCAGCAAGGCAACGAACAAACCTATCAGCCCGCCCAGTTCGACGGGGTTCGACTTTGCAGTCGCGCTGAAGTCGGCGACCCGTTCCTCTATCCACTCACTCGCCACCTGGGTCTCCGCACCCGGCGGCAATTTCATTTGATTCTGTTCTGCCAACCATTGTCCCAGCGCCGCGTATTGCCGCTGAGGAATTCGCGATGCAATGCTGTCTACGCGGCCGAGTTGATAAAAGGCAACTCCGATCACGACCGCCTGGAGAACAACAGCACTCCTGAAGAGTTTCCAGGCCCACTTCCGAGCCTTCTCGTCGCGTCTCCACCAGTCAGCCGCAAAGAGGACGAGAGAGACCAGGATCGTCAGCATTGTGAGCGCCATCAACGGTCCCAGGCCATTCAGCGTGACTCGGATCGGCAGCGAGGATCTGCCAATGAACACCGATGGTCCATACTCCGCGTGGAAGGGGACACTATATCCGCCTATAGTACCGTATATAAGGAGTCCAAACAGGGTGACGGCAATCGCTATGGCCTCTGATCGAACCCCATCCTTCAGCAGATAAGCGAACGCCAACCCGAAGCTCACGAGACAGACGCCATAGCCGATCGTCGCGATCGAAACGTGAATCGGTCTCCAATAGCTGTCCAGGATTGGCGGCAGCGTGCTGATGCCGTTGCCCAATAGCATCGCAACCGTCAGAATCACCGTCACTACCGGCATCGACAGGGCGCCCACAAATTCATTCTTCGAATTGCGAATGATCAGCAGAGTCGTTATGGCAGCGCCGAAACAGAAACCCAGTGTCAACGGATAGAGGTTGTCCAGAGGAAAATAGCGCCAGATTCCATTTATACCTTTCTTCCAGCCTTCAGCTTCTCCAGCCTCGATCCAGCGGATCATCCATCCCGAAAAATTGAAACAGACGCCGATCGCAACCGAGAGGGTCCCCAGCCTGCTAAGCACCTTTTCTTTCACGAAGAGATTAGTGACCAACAGAACGGCCGCGCTGACGTAGCTGATCAGCGCGAGCATTGTCAGCGCCCCCTCGTAGAGGAACCCTCGCGGTCCCACATATCCCCGTGCGACTATGAATGCGATCGCTACCGCCATCGGCGCAATCACAGGCCAGAGGCGGCTGAGCTTCGCGACGAAGCCCAGTTCGAACTCGGGTAATATGATTTCGTGCCGGTTGAGTACTCTACTCATATCTTTCCCTTTCCTCCGACGGAAGCCCGGACAAGTGTATCGAATCGGGCTTCGAATGCTGCCTTGTTGCGATTGGTGTGTCCGCCAAAGTGGACCCGTGACCGCTTCCCGTCTGGTTCGACTACCGCCCAAATTCTCTGGTGTGAGAAGAAGAAGACGCCGCTCAGAGACAGAGTCAGGAGGACGAATCCGATGTAGACCGGTATTCGTCCTGGGTCGTACTGGACTGTTAAGGTGTGTGAAGTCGCCACCTTCTCGAAACTTTTCAGAGATATCGTCCGGTCACCGGGAGTAGCAGCCGCTCCTCGCATCTCAGACAGCGCGCTATGAGCGAATGTTGTGCGAACGCCGCCATCTGCCGCTGTGATTCGAAGCTCCGCCGCCGGGTTGTTGTAATCATCCGAGGCATTTGTTGGATGGCCGTGCTCGATTGTGAAGTCGGGATAGAAATTGACGTATGATACCAGGCCAAGGCCGTCGACGTTCGCGCTGCCGTTGCGCTGAATTGTTACTTCGCGACTCTCTCCCCCGGAGCCGTCCATTTCAAGTGTGACCTGGCGAGCGTTACCCACCGGCTCAAAACTCGACTGGAAGAACCGATAGCCTCGATGATCGAATGGCGAGTTGAGATGGATTAGCGCCGGGATTTCAGCCCCGTACTCTCTGATCTTGACGTAGGTGAGCCAGTCGATTGTGTTCATTACGTCGAGACCACCCTCGGGCCTCACGAGTTCCTGCTGAAGGTCGGTGCATTCGACTCCAAAAGGCATCCGTGCTTCGCCTGCGCCGCCCTCGACTCCGGCGTCGATTGTTATGAAAGAGTTCGACGTCTCCCCCGGCCTGATCACCATTGTGCCGCCGACCCCATAACGGCTGGTCAACAAGCCCCCAACGAAAATCGTCAGCAAGGATACGTGAACTACGTACGCGCCGAGCCGATTCCAGACGTTGCGCTGAGCGAACACCGTGATGCCCTGATGGCCCTTCTCCAGTCTCGCCCGAAAGCCAAACTCCTTCCATATCTCGACGATCTTCTGCGCCGCCTTTTCAGGGGTGCTATTCGCCTCCCTGGACGTATTGAGCATCTGAGCCCGTATGAAGGCGCGCGAAGGCGTCGACCTCGGCCTCCTGACGTAACGCCAGGCGGTTGGAAAGCGATCAATTGACGAAAGTATTATGTTGAGCGCGGTGATCGCGAGCAGAATTGTGAAGTACGACGAGTGATAGATGTCGAAGAGACCCAGACTGCTGTAGATCTCCCGTTGAGCCGGACTGAGTCGCTCATAGTACTGGCTGAAGCCCTGCACGTTTTGCTGCATTATCAGCATTCCAGCTACGCAGCAGGCCAGAACGAGGATCAGCATTATGATTCCAAATCTCACAGAGCTCATCAGTCTGAGTAATCGATCGACCACGGAATCGTCCTGCTTTGTTTTGGCTTCCCCTGCCCCTGCTTCACTCTTCTCCGAGGAGTATTCCCTTGGGGTCAGTTCAGTCTCTTCTCGTGACATGTCTTTTTCACCTTGAGGTCGGGGAAAAGCAGTTGGATGAAATAAGCAATCGCCCGACCCGCCTACATAGGGCAATTGGCGTTCACAAACTGCGCGCCACCCATTGTTCTTTCTGACATTGTGCCTTTCGTGACCTGATTGCATTGAGCACAAGGGGTTTAGGGGCTGTCGCCCGATGTTCCGTGGGGACGCAACCGCGGTCATATCGTGGAGACCTCTCCGAGAACCGAGGATGCAGGCGCAGTTTTCCGCATTGGATTGCGGAGTTTTTCCCAGAGCATTCTCTTGCTGCTCACCGTCCAGCGCGCAGTCGTGTCTGCCTGTATGAAACCTCTATGCGATCCAGCCTGTGTAGCGGGAAAAAGCTTCAGCCATATCGGGCAGCCACGACGGTCCGAGCACCAGAAGAGCCGTAGACAGGGCTTCGCACTCGGTGGGGGAAGGGCCCGTCACCGCCGCGGCTGCCGCGCCGCTCACAACCTGACCGGAGCGCGGGTCGATGACATGCCCGTAACGTTTTCCATCGCGCTCGAAGAACTTTCCATGAATGGCCGACACAGAGAGCGCACGGTCGATCAGGTCGACCACGACAGGAGAGTCCTCCGCAAAAAACGGATCAGCCAGGCGGATGCGCCAGGAGCGATTGTGCGGCGGGGCGCCGATCGCATAAGCGGAGCTCGTGCCGCCTTGAATGAACGCGCTTGAAACGCCATTCTCTTTCAACAGCATCACCGCGCGCTCGATGGCGTAGCCCTTTCCGCAGCCGCCGAGATCGATTTCCATACCTTGCTTGCCGAAGCGGACGGTATGACCAGCGTCGTCGAACTCGATGTACTCGGTTCCAACAAGAGAGCGAGCTGCGTCCCTCGCGCCTTCATCAGGTAGTGCGCCGTGGTCGTTCACGAATCGCCAGGCCCGCATCAGCGGCGCCACGGTGACGTCAAAAGCTCCCGCAGTGCTCGCAAAAAGGGATGCACACTTCTGCAGCAAGTGGAACAGACGGGGCTCGACCTTCACAGGTCTGCTGGCGGCGTTGCCGTTTAAGAATCTGATTTCGCTGTCAGGTCGGTAGAAGCTGAGTTGAGCCTCGAGGCGCTCGATCTCCTGGAGAGCCTCTTCCCCGGCCGCCCTCAAATGCGTCGGGTCCGAACCGTAGAGCACCAACTCGAAACGCGTCGCCATAGCATTAAGCGACAGAATCACCGGCTCCTGGGTTGGTGTGCAGGCTGTTTGCAATTGCGAACCTGCTAAAAGAACGGCTCGCTGCCCCCTGGGCGCCCCATTATTCAGAATCGGGAGCGCCCAGATGACGCTACGCTGGTTAAGTCATCTTCAATCTGGCCGTGTCGAAGTGGATCATCTTCCCTTTCCGATACGACTGTTCGGCCATTGAGACAATGGTCTGGACCCTGACTCCCAATTCGATATCACAATTCGGCGCTTTGTTGTTTCTCAGCGCGTCGATGAAGTTCTTCTGGTGTTTCGCATGACTCTCCCCGGAGTCTGGAGGCGTCTCATCCTTTGCCTCAATCTCATCTACAAATGGACGCTCGGGCTGGATCTGGACCTTGCCGCCGCCGAACAGGAGGTTGGCCTTCTGCCCGCGAATGACATCCTCGATGCCCCGCTCGTTCACCGTCGATCCCGCGAGGTGAATCATGGTGCCGCAGGGAAACTCGACCATGACCATAGTTGTGTCGGCCACGTCTCTCGGCTCGCCGTTACCTTTATCGGAATCGCAGAGTATGCCGCCAACGCAAGTGACGCTCTTTGGAAACTCAGTGATGCCAAGGGCGAGAATCAATGGATGAAGACGATGAGGCCAAAGATCACCAATTATCCCGGTGGCGTAGTCCCAGTACTTTCTCCAGCGGAAGTAACGCTCCGGACTCCAGGCACGCTTCGGGGCCGAGCCGAGCCAGGTCTTCCAATCCACGGTCTGCTCGTTGGCATCCGGATCGATGCCGTAGTTCCACTCGCCCTTTGGATTGTTGCGGCAGTAACTGCCTTGTGCCCACAGGACCCTGCCTAGCCGGCCGGACTGCACCACTTCGCGTGCCCTGTGCCACTTGGGATCGCTGCAACCGTGGGCGCCGACCTGCACCAGCCTGCCGGTCTCTGTGGCCGCCGCCCTGACCTTGAAGGCTTCCTCCAGAGTCCGGGTCATCGGCTTTTCGACGTAGATGTGCTTGCCGGCCTCCATAGCTTCGATTGCAACGTGAGCATGCCAGTGGTCGGGCGTCGCGATCACCACGACATCGATCTCCTTATTGTCCAGGACTCTTCGATAATCGGCGAATGCCTGGCTTTCCGGAATCCCGGCGGCTGTCTGAGCCGCGAGTCTCCGCTTCTGGAACACGTCGCAGACTGAAAGGAGCGCTATGTTCTCTGTGGCGGAAAACTCCTTGAGTATCTTGAGGTGCCCGCCTCCCATTCCGCCTACGCCGATGATGCCATAGTTAATGCGGTCGTTGGCGCCGATGACCCGTCCCTTAGGTCGGACGCCGGCGCGAGCTGGGATCTCTCCCTCGAACAGCGCTCCGGCTGCGAGACTGGCTGCTGTCACTCCGGTGGACTTGATGAAGTCGCGCCGGCTCAAGTCATAAAGGCTCTTCATGATCACTAACCCTCCTTGCTGAGTTCGAACATCGTTGGTTGATAGAGGACCCTCGTCTCCGACCGAGCCGCCTCGTTGGCTTTGATCGCGACGACCGCCGACTGGTAACCTTCAGTTGCGCCACATGCGGGCCGGGAACCCTCGCGAATGCAGCGGGTGAAATCCTCGAGCGCCCGGTACAGTGCATCGCGTATGGGCTCCAGCGGTCCCTCTTTGCCGGGCTCCTTTCCCGCTTCGAGCAGTTTGGTTGCGTCTGCAACCATGCATATTCCAGTCTCGTTGTTGATCGCTTCTTTTCTGGCGTAGACCTCCCACCCGAGCAGCGGGGAATCCGCCTCCTTCACCATCCAGCCTCTCTTTTCGCGCATCATCAGGCTGCTGTTGGTGCCCTGGAAGAGCGTGTACGAATCGCTAAAGGAGTTTGCCAGCGTGGAAGCGAAAGAGGCTCTGACGCCCCCGGGGTAGTCAAGAATGCAAGTGACGGTGTCGGGCACATCGCGGCCGTCGTTCCAACCGGCGATTGAGCTGAAGCCGGTGACTGCGGTGGGCAACGACTTCAAATACCAGTTGATCAGGTCGAGTTGATGAATGCCCACTTCGCCGAGCAATCCGGCAGAGGTCTTGCTCGATAGCCGCCAGTTCATCTCGTTCTCGCGAATGGGCGTTGGGGCCGGGCGGCGCCAGCTCTGCTTCTTATTCCACTGGGCGGAAACCGAAACCGGGATCCCAAGGACTCCAGACCTGACGAACTGCGAGACGTGCCCGTAGAGGGCGTTCGAGCGCCCTTGAAGACCGGCTTGAAAGATGCGCTTCGACATTCCTCTGCCCGCGATCGCAATAGCCTTCGCGTCCTCCACCGTCGTTGCGAGGGGAGCTTCGCAGTAGACATTCTTCCCGGCTTGAATGGCTTGAATTGTAATCTCTTTGTGCAGATGTGAAGGAGTAGCTACGACGACCGCCTCTACATCGGGCGAGTCGAGAAGCCGGCGATAGTCAGAGATAAGCGCCGCTCTGGGAGCTATCTCGCGACCTTTATTCAGATACGGTTCATAAGGATCGCAGACAGCTGTCACGATGCTCGAGTCCAGTCGTGAGAGGGTCGCCAGGATCTCCCTTCCCCACTGACCGAGCCCAATAACGCCAATGCTGACAGGCGGGCCAGATGGTTTTGTTTCTCGAATGGGACTGGCCTTGGCCAATTCCTCTTCAGTCCACAAGACCAATACTCCGGCGGCTGCAGTCTTGAGGAAGTCTCTCCGACCGATGCTGTCGTCGCTCATGACATTTCTTTATACGCGAGCAGACGAGTAGAAAGCTGTGACAACGGCCAGCGAGTCCGGTGATGCCTGTCACGACTTTGATTTTGTTGGGGTTTGGTCAGGCTTGAGCAGCCTGGTTTTCGACGCGATCTGAATCCCACTCTCTTACTAGCTCGGTAGTCTGCATTGCGGCTCCACTCTTCGCTGCCGAAGGTGACTCCGATTGCGCGCCTGCCGCTTGCAACAATGCAACCGATCACCCAGAGTCCCTTGTCGTCGGGCTGGATGAGACTCTGGGTGTCGGTCGCTGCAACGCCGGCTCAGTGTTAGCGCAAAGGCAAATACTCGCTCTTACGACCAACGGCGTCTGCAAGCGTTCAAGCTCGCAGACCCCCTCTGCAGCCTGGCTCTTAACTCCCAGGTACCAAATGCCCTTTAGTGCTCCCCTTGAATTGAATCTCCTTAAGGAGGAACACATCGGGAGAATCGGTCATCGCCAGGCTTACGATGACGTCTCTTGCCTTGGGGCGGTCGACCGGCGTGCAATGGAAAGATACAACGAGCTTGCCTGCCTTGCCCTGCTCATAGCTATAAACGTACATGCAGGGTTCCCCGCGAGCCATCCGACTGTCGTCATGCTCGAAGTAGTATTCTCCAAGCAGAATCGCTTCGCCCACCTTTGTCTTGTCGGTAAACTCGAAGACGCCGTCTTGCTTCGTCGCCGGCTCCGAGTGGCGCTGTGCGAACGTGAAACCTAAGAGCATCGGCAGACCGACTATCAGTAACAGCATCACGCGTTTCATGATTGCCCTCCTCACAGCCGCCTTCAGGCGACCGTCTCCTCCTGCCAGGTCCGATTTACCTGGTGCGGGCTGGTTCCCCAATTGGCCGGCGCAAAGAGGCCACTTCGGCACTTCGGGCCAGCACCATTCCTCGGCGGACTACCGGACCTGATGGGCCGTTGTGGCGCCGGCAAATTGGATCTCGAGCACTTCGGGCAGTTCAAACCAGGATCTGCGAGAAGTTCTAATTGTGAAGCTCGCCGCCTTGTCTCGCGTTACCTGTTTGCAATGGAACGCTATGATCAGCTTGTCAGGCTCTTCGTTGCGGTAGATGGAGAAGCAGGGCTCGCCCTGCGCCATTTTCGAATCGTCATGAACAATCAGATAGTCGCCTCTAAGGAACACGTCTCGAAGTTTAACCGTCTCCGTGAACTCCACGACGGCCCTCTCGGTGGTGGACGCCTGAACCCTACTCCCCGTCAAAAGAGGCCCGCTGCCAAACGCAAGCGCGCCAAGAATTGCAATTGCTAAAACCAGCCTTTTCATGATCAGACCTCCCTGGCCGCCTGCCGGCCATGATCGCGGAAAAATTTGTAGGTCGATATGACCACTTGGTTGACCTACGGTACTCACTATAGAGGGGAGGTTCTGCATGGGGCTATGACTCCGCTTACGCATCGACGTGACCGCCGTCACAACAGCCTGGGTACGCACGCTTCCAGCGTGCGGATTCCCAACTGAAGTTGGTCGTTAGAAACCGCACGCTGGAAGCGTGGGTACCCAGGAAAGGAAGCAGCCGCAGTGATCGTGAGAACACTGCGGCTGCTGGTTCAGGCTCGACCCAAGGGTTCATTGAGCCGAGTCTCCGGGCTGGATGGTATCTACTGCACCTTGATCTCCACCTGCTTCGGTTTGGCTTCTTCTCGCTTCGGCAGGTTCAGTATGAGCAAACCCTCCTTGAACTCCGCGAGAATCTTCGCGGGCTCGATGTAGTTCGGCAAGGTGAAGCTGCGGAAGAACTCGCCATAGTTGCGTTCGACGCGATAGTAGTTCTCGCGCTTCGTCTCTTCCTGAAACTTCCTCTCGCCGTGAATCGTCAGCAGGTTGTTTTCGATGCTGACGGAGACTTCTTCCTTCTTGATTCCCGGGAGCTCCACTTTGAGCACGATCGCCTTGTCGGTCTCGTAGATGTCGCAGGCCGGAGTCCACGCTACGAGCGCGTTCTCTTCGGTGAAAGGTTGGATGCCCAGCTCTTCAAGCATGCGATTGAACCGGGGCAAAAACTCAAACGTCTGCTTATTAAGATTGCGTAAGCTCCTTCGAGGAGCCAGTGCCGTTCCAGTTTGCATTCTCTTACCTCCTTTATCCTCCCTACGAAACCCGCCGGAAACTGACCGTTGCTACCATTGGATCCGGCGAGTTGATTCCGTTCCCTCTACCCCTTGTTCGTCGATGGCATGTTAGGGGACGAGCGTGTCGAAGTCTACGACTGCCATCACGCTTCGCAGTGACTCCAGTCACCTGAAGGAGGCCGTCTGAGTTTAGCGTCGCCCGCGGGCAATTAAGCATCGACTTCAGTGGTAAACGACTCGTGGAAGTCCACACTGACCAGCCGGTCGACACCGCCCGATCGACTAGTATAATGCTCCGTAAGGAGACAACACATGGCTCACCACACAAACCAGGAGGTTGAAGATATCGTCGAGGTCTCAATAACCGGACGAGCGCTGCTCGATGACCCGGTGCTCAACAAGGGGAGCGCGTTTCCGGAGGACGAACGGCGCGAGTTCGGCCTCCTGGGTCTGCTTCCCCCGCACGTCTCGACGGTCGAGGAACAGCTCGCCCGTACTTACGAGAACTACAAGCGAAAGGAGGACGACGTCGAGCGCTACATTTTCTTAACGAGCCTTCAGGACCGAAACGAGACTCTCTTCTATCGACTTGTGCAGGAACACATCGCCGAGATGGTACCAGTAGTCTACACACCGGTGGTTGGCGCCGGCTGCCAGCAGTACAGCCACATCTATCGCAAGCCGCGCGGAATCTACATCTCTTACCCCGATCGCGACCAGATCGCACAAATTCTTGGAAACGCACCCAGCCGTTCCGTTCAGGCGATTGTTGTGAGCGATGGAGAGCGCATCCTGGGACTTGGCGATTTGGGGATCGGCGGAATGGGAATCCCGGTCGGCAAGCTGTCGTTGTACACCCTGTGCGCGGGCATCGCTCCTGCGACGACGCTTCCGATCTTGCTCGACACCGGGACTGACAACGAATCGCTGCTCAGTGATCCTCTATACCTGGGCTGGCGACATCGGCGCGTACGCGGGCAGGACTACGACGACTTCATCGAAGCTTTCGTTCAGACAGTGATGCTGGTTTTTCCGAATGCGCTCCTGCAGTGGGAGGACTTTGCAAAGAACAACGCTCTCAGACTGCTGGAGCGTTATCAACATCGGTTGTGCACCTTCAATGACGACATCCAGGGCACTGGAGCGGTTACACTCGCGGGTTTGCTGGCCGCGACTGCGTTGTCGGGATCAAGCATCGGGCAGGAGCGGATAATGGTCGTGGGCGCAGGGTCGGCTGCTACCGGAATCTGTGATCAACTGGTTACTGCCATAGTAGCTGAGGGCATCGCGGAAGGGGACGCAATACGAAACATCTGGCTTATCGATAGCGAAGGACTCGTCCATTCAGGGAGGCCACAGCTCTCGGGATTCAAATTGCAGTACGCTCAGCCGGCGGAACAAATCTCAAACTGGCATCTGGCAGGCAACGACCCTAAGAGCCTGCTCGATGCCGTGCAGAATATTCGGCCCACGGTTCTGATTGGAACCTCGGCACAGCCTGGTGTTTTCACGCGCCAGGTTGTCGAGGCGATGGCCGCGCACGTAGACCGCCCGATCATCTTTCCGCTGTCGAACCCCACGTCAAAGAGCGAAGCTGTGCCCGCCGACGTCATCAGTTGGACTGGCGGGCGCGCCCTGATAGCGACAGGCTCGCCATTTGACCCGGTACACTATGGCCATCGAGTCATCGACATCGGGCAGTGCAACAACTGCTTCATCTTCCCGGGCATGGTGCTGGGGGTGATCGCGTCGGGCGCGCTCAGAGTGAAAAATGAAATGTTTGTAGCCGCTGCGCGCGCGCTCGCGGAACTCTCGCCGGCCTTGCGCAACCCCGGCTCATCGCTCTATCCGCCACTTGAGAGTGTACGCGAGTTGTCGCAGACGGTCGCTCTCGCGGTTGGATTGGAGGCTCAACGGCTGGGGCTCGCGGAACCAACCAGTTCAGCGGACCTCGAGCGGCGGATCGCAGAAAAGATATGGTCTCCGCGCTATCTGCGCTACAGGCGAGCCGGAACCCCTCACTCTTGAGGGGCCCCAGCGACGGCCGCACAACGTGGCAGTACCAGCATCACGGCCAGACGGACTATGCGTGCAGCCTTGGGCCCGTTCCGGCGCTGGCGGTGTAAGACCGATCAACCACAAGATCAGGAAACTCTCTACGGAAGGACTCGGAGATGTGGCAGTTCCAGCATACGGGCTTATGAGTTGCAAGCACGTCGGGCAGTTTCTCGGGACTTACCTCTGTCCATTCCACCGTGACGCCCTCCGGGCTAAGGAGTGCCGGCTTGTGATCGAACAAACCCGCCTCGACGAATGAGCCGCCACAAAACACACACTTCTTTTCTTTGTAAAACTCCGTGAGTATCGTTCGCACCAGCGTGTCTCCCGGCGCCATCCTGACCTGGAGCACACAATCCTGCTCACAATCCTGGCGCTCAGGCCATCGCGAGCAACTGGTCAGGCGTAGTTCGGGCCGGCGCGAGAACACCGCCGTGGAGGCCGCATGCTTTGCGTCAACCCGTACGCCGACGGGTGTTCGCGTTTCAGGACAGGTGATAACACGCTTGCCACGGAACTTCAGGTACGCTTCGATTGCAGGCGGCATTACATAATAGACCAGGCAGAATAGGACGACTGCAAGAATGAAATACGTCAAACCAGACATAGTAGCCACCTCCTTCAACTTCTTCGACGCAGGCTTGGTCAACTGGCGCGACAGGAATCCGTTCCGGAGCCCGCCCCAACGCGGCGGTCGCAAATCAAACCGGGAAGAGTCGCACTTCTCTGCTCAAGCCGTGCTAAAGCCCGTTTCCCCGCGTTCACGCTGCTGCAACTCTGCGATCTTCTCTCGGAGCCATGTTTTCACGAGATCTTCGGTCTCCCTCTGATTACCCACATACTCCAGCAGCGCCACGGTCTCACCCGTTTCGTTGAGCGGTATGTGATGACACGGCAAGACCTCGCCGCGTCGCTCGGGAGGTACGAACTGCATCAACCTGCAGGCGTCGTTATGATCGTGAAACGGAAAACAGAAGCAACTCGGCGAGTCCTGAAAGAGCGAAGTTGAAAGCCACGGAGTTCTAACCGAACGTCCATAGCCGCCCTTCTCAAGAAAATCGAGTTCGGCCTTCAGAATCTCCAGAGTGTCACGATCATCCTTCGGTCCAACCAGCAGTTCTTTTGACATGATCAGCCTCCTTAAAAATACGTGGAACAGACCCTATTCGGCTGCTTCGTAGTCGGGCACCTGGTGTCCCTCAGCGGTC
>DASYSA010000109.1:0-6117 GCA_036003885.1 Blastocatellia bacterium
TGAGAAATAGAGGGTCTCCTCGCTTATGACCGCAGGCCTCGTAGTGGAGTCAATCCAGCGCTGCATCGGATAGAGCACGCCCAAACCGGCGAGCATCATTGCGAGTGGCAATCTTCTTTTCAAGTCTCAGCCTCACCGAAAAGTAGAAGCGATGGGAATCAGCTGCCGTCAGGGGTCAGATCAGCAAATCAACACGAGTTTCCATTCATCTCTTCAAGCCATCCGCACCGGGAGGCAATCCGACGCCAGGGGCCTCGAATGCGCCGGAAGAGTTGAGACGAGCGTTGATCTCGAGAATCTTGTCTCGAGCGGGCGCGTAATTCGGGTTGTTGACCAACTCCAGCCTGAACTCCTCGATAGCAGCTTGCGGGTCTCCCCGCAGATCAAACCAGGCGCCAAGGGCATAGTGGTAGAAGATACTCCGGGGGCCAAGCCGAATCGCCTCTCGCAGCGGCGCCTCAGCTTCCGCAAGACGATTCATGTCCAGCAGTGCTATCCCAAGGAAATAGTGTGACTCGCCGCGAGAGGGCCTGATCTCGATCGCCCGAGTCAAGTATCGCTCGGCATCCTGATACCTTCCAGCCTTGTACAATGCACCGCCCACCTCCTGATTAGAGTCCCAGGAGTCGGGGTCCCCCTCGTACACCTCACCCAATAGCTGAATGCCTTCTTTGTACATACCCCGATCGATGAACGCGCCACCCAACTTGGTCTTCGCATCCCTGCTGTGCGGCGCAACCAGCAAGCTATTGTGAAAGAGTAAAAGGTTGTTAGCCCAATGAATGTGCTGGGAGGCCAGCGCGATCCCGAGGAAGCAAGTCAGCGCTACAACCGCCCCCGCTTGAACAGCCGGTAGGGCGAAGACAAAGGATTCACCCACGGGAAGACGTCTCACCCCCAGCGCGATGATCAAAACGAAACCTACCGATGGCAGGTACATATATCGGTCATGCACAATATCGCCCCAGCGAAAGACCGCAATATTGAGCAACGGCAATATCGGCAGAACCAACCAGACCGCTGCCAAACGTCCCGGTCGCGACCGACTAGCCAGCATCCAGAGCCCACCCGCAAACATCGCCACCGCCAACAACGGCAAGACAAAGTTCGAGAAACCAGGTCGAACCACGTACGGTGTATCGTAGAATACCGACAGTTCGAGCGGGAATACGAGGATCTTCACGTAGTCCCACAGAAGAGAGGGCCAGGTAAACGCAATGGTCGCCAGCGACAGAGGTGTAGGACTTCGTCCAAGGCCGCCGAGCACGGCTACGCGCACAGCAATGTAGAAAACGGCGATCGCCCAAAATGGCAGAGACCGGGTCAACGCTCGACCCAGAGTGTCCCAGCGCAACCATGATCCCCGAGGCTCCGAGCCACTCTCCTCCATCTCTGCGCCTCCCTCGCTCCTACGAAAAATCACTTCGTACGCAAAGATGAGGGCCGGGAGAATGACACCGGTCTCCTTTTCAAACACAGCCAGCGCTGCTAACACGAGCGACGCAACCAGCCACGGCTTCCGTCTCGCGGTGTTCGCATCGCGATACCTCAGATAGCACAGGAACGCTCCGATGAGGAACATAGCCATCAACGGCTCGGACACGCCGCATACCCACGCCACCCCCTCTATATGTGCGGGGTGCAGACCAAACACTATGGACGCGATGGCCGCCGCCCCCACGTCCCCGGTGAGTCTTCGTGCGAGATGAAAGACCAATAACGTCACCGTGACATGCGCAAGGATCGTAGTTAAGTGGTATCCAACAGGGTTGAGTCCAAACAATGTGTGGTTGAGCGCCATCCACACAAGAAAGATCGGACGGTAATAGTTACTCATTGGGAACTTGAAGAACCACAAATGTTCGGTGAAATAGTGCGGCACAAATGCCCAGGACTGCACGGAAGGATTTTGAGTTATCACGTACTCGTCATCGTAAACAAAGTCATACCTCAGCGTGCCCATGTAAGCCACGAAGGTCACAGCAACCACAAGCGCCGGGATAATGAACCGTGAGTTCGCTATGAAGATAGATCGAGGGGCTCCGCCGGCTTTCTGTTCCCGCGGCAGGTTGACTGCTGTTGTTTCGTCCGTCATTGAATTGTCCTTACCTGATCAGAACGTGCGGCGGGAGCAGAATCATTCGCGCTGCCGAGGCGAGCCTTGATATCGGTAATCTGATCCTGGGCCATAGCGAAGTTGGGGTTGTTGACGAGTTCAAGCTCGAACTCCCGTAGCGCCTCCCGAAGCTCTCCGCGCATCTTGAACCACGACCCCAATCCGTAATGATAGAACGCAACGTTGGGACTAATCCTGACCGCTTCTCTGAACGGGGACTCGGCTTCGTCCAGACGATTCATGGTCAACCGTACGACGCCCAGCAGGTAGTGCGCATCAGGCTGCAGGGGCTTGATCTCGATCGCGCGCATCAGGTACGGCTCGGCTTCCTGCGGCTTTCCAGCAGCATTCAATGCAAAGCCCATGTTGTGGTTCAACTCCGAAGATCCCGGGTCCTGGTCAAGCAGCTCCTGGAACAACCGGGCGCCGTCCACGTACATACCCCGTACGACAAGCGCTTCTGCCAACATCCCCTTTGCAGTCTTGCTGTTGGGCGCAATCTCGAGGCTATGATGAAAGAGCGTGAGATTACTGGACCAATGAATATTTTGATTGGCCAGTGCGACACCAGATGCGCAGGCCAGGATCATAGCCGTCAGTATTTGAACGGCCGGCAACCCGAATAGCACGGAACCACCCACGCGAAGGCGCCGAACGGTCAACGCTACGATCAGCACAAAGCCGACCGATGGCAGATACATGTAGCGGTCATGGACCAGCTCGCCCGGGCCAAACACCGTAAGGTTCAGCAGGGGCATTATCGGCAGGATCAACCAAACCAGCGCCAAGCGCCCGGCCGGTGTTCTCCGGACCAGCCACCAGGTTGCACAACCCGCTGCTGCTATCGCGACCAGCGGCAAATAAAAATTCAGGAGGCCGGGCCGAACAACATACGGCGTGTCGTAAAACGCCGAGAGTCCAACGGGCCAGGCCAGTATCTTCACATACGCCAGGAGCAGAGAGGGCCACGTAAAGACAAGTGTCGCAAGCGACAGGGGCGTCTTTGTCCGTCCAATCGCACCAAGTGCAATTACGCGCGCGATGAGGTAGAGAACCGTCACCGCCACAAACGGCAGGCACCTCCCCAGAGCCTTTCCCAGGTGACGCATTGGCGCCGACCTGGCGTCAGGCCGCGCATTGTCCTCGCCTCTACTCGATCGCCCTTCCCTCCCGGCATTGAAGATCAATTCGTACGCAAAGATCATCAGCGGGAGAACGATGCCTGTCTCTTTCTCAAACACCGCAAGCGCGGCCAGGGCGAGGGCCGCCATCAGCCAGCCCCTTCCCTTCCCGTCATCCAGAGCGCGGTACCTTAGATAGCAGAGAAACGATCCGATCAAGAAGAGCGCAAGCAATGGCTCGGACACGCCGGACACCCACGCCACTCCCTCGATGTGTGCCGGATGTAGACCAAACAGCAAAGATGCAATAGCCGCTGTTGCCTGGTCGCCAGTCAGCCTTCGCGTGAGGTGAAAGACCAGTAGAGTGACTACTACGTGCACAAGCACCGTCGTCAAGTGGTAGCCGATCGGGTTGAGCCCGAACAGCGTGTGGTTGAGCACAAGCCAGACAAGGAAAATTGGACGGTAGTAGTTGGTCATACCGGGTTCGAAGAACCACAGATGCTCAGTAAAGTATCGGGGCATGAAACGCCATGAATGCACAGAACCGTTCTCGACGATCACGTGCACGTCATCATAAACGAAGTCGTACCTGAGCGTGCCCACGTAACCCAGGAAAGTCACAGCCAATACGATAGCCGGGACGATGAAGCGCGCGTTCGCCATCAACAGATTGCCCGCAACGGTTGCAGCCTTCTGTTCTTGCGGCGTCTCCGCTGTGCTTCTCTGCTCTACCATCCAGCTCCTTTATTTAGAAGTATCGACACCCGAACGTGCGAAGCCGGCCTCCTGTTCACTTGCCGATCCGAATCGAACGACCGGTGGGCGTAGAACCGGCCTGGCCGCCTGAATCTGGCTCTCCGCCATCCTCGAGGCGAGTCCTGATCTCTTTGATCTGATTCTCTACCTCCGTAAAGTTGGGGTTGTTGAGCAGTTCAAGCTCGAACTCGTGGAGAGCAGCGCGCAACTCTCCCCGTCTCTGGAACCAGCTTCCGAGGGCAAAATGATAGAGTGACGCATCCGGACGCAATCTGATGGCCTCCCGCAAGGGGCTCTCAGCTTCGTCCAGGTGTTTCATGTCCAGTCGGGTCACGCCCAGCATATAGTAGGTGTCCGGCCTTAAGGGTTTGATCTCGATGGCCCGACTCAAGACTCGCTCGGCCTCCTCAAACGCTCTGTTCCCATAAAGCACACAACCCAGGTTGTAGTTGGCTTCGTAAAAATCAGGATATCTGTCGACCACTTCCCGAAAGAGTGAGGCGGCTTCGTCGGGCCGGCCCCGTTCCAGAAGTTCTGTGCCCAGGTTGTTTTTGGCGTATCTGTTGTTCGGTGCAACTTTTACTGCATTGTTGTAAAGCAACAGACTACTGGCCCAGTTGATGTGCTGAGACGCCGTCGCAAGGCCAAGAGCACAAGCGACGGCGGCAGTAGTCAGTACCTGAACTGCAGGCAGCCCAAAGAGCGTGGATTTGCCGATGTGAATCAGGCGGACTCCAAGCGCAACAATTATGGAGAAGCCGACCGACGGGAGGTACAGATAGCGATCATGAGAAATGTCTCCCTCGGGAAATACGCCAAGACTGAGTAGAGGTATTATCGGCAGGACAAGCCAGACTACGGCGAAGCGCGCCACCGCGGAGCGCCTGCCCAGCCACCAAAGCGCCAACGCCACCACGCCCACCGCTGCCAAAGGAAGCCAGAAATCCATTGCGGTCGGCCTTGTGATGTACGGCGCGTCGTAGAAGAGCGATAGTCCTACGGGCCAGATCAAGATCTTTATGTAAGACCACAGAAGCGACGGCCAGGTAAGGAATACTGTCACAATCGACAACGGTGTCAGGCTTCTGCCGATAGCCCCCAGCACCACCAGACGCACCGCCAGGTACACTGCTGTCACCACCAGAAACGGAAGAGATCTGGCGGTTGCTTCTCGCAGGCGCGCAGCTACAATCCGCCAACGCTCAGTCACTGGTTCCCCTGCGCCGCTAATGAGCCCCGGACTTCCCGGCTTCATCAACAGTTCATACGCAAAGACAACCGCCGCAAGTACTACGCCTTGCTCCTTCGCAAGCACAGTCATCACAGCTAAGACCAGGGCGGCAGTCAGCCAGCGGCCCTTCCCCCTGTCCGCTTCGCGATACTCGATGTAGCAGAGAAACGATCCCAAAAACAGGATTGCTAACAACGATTCGGTTGCACCGGCTATCCACGCCACGGCTTCTATATGCGCCGGATGCAGGCCAAAGACGAGCGATGCAATTGCCGCCGTCATCTGGTCCCTGGTGAGCTTTCGTACGAGCAGAAAGACCAGTAGCGTGACTCCGACATGCAGGAGGATCGTGGTCAGGTGATACCCCACCGGGTTTAATCCAAACAACCAGTGGTTGAATGTAAGCCACATGAGAAAAACAGGTCGGTAATAACTACCCGTCGCATATCTGAAACCCCACAGATGTTCAGTGAAGAACCGCGGAACGAAGTGCCAGGAATGCACGGTAGGGTTTTGAACTATCACGAAGATGTCATCGTAGACGAACGCGTACCCCAGAGCCCCGAGGTAGGCCACGAAGGTCACCGCCAACACAAGCGCCGGAACAAGAAATGCGAATTGCGAAATGCGAATTGCGAAATTGCCAGGTTGGATCTTGAGCGCGCGACTGCGGCCTCCCTGAAGTCCCAACTCCTCATTTCGAATTTCGCATTTCGCATTTCGCATTTCTCTTCTACTTCCTTAGCTGAGCTTCGATCTCTGTGATCTGCTGGTTGGCCGCTGCCTGCGCCGGAACAAGAAATGCGAATTGCGAAATGCGAATTGCGAAATTGCCAGGTTGGATCTTGAGCGCGCGACTGCGGCCTCCCTGAAGTCCCAACTCCTCATTT
>DASYSA010000110.1:0-4171 GCA_036003885.1 Blastocatellia bacterium
TGAAGCGGGACGATGTTGACGGTCGAGGCTGCATTTGCTTCGGGATACTGCTGTTCGAGGCGGGCGGCGATTGTGCTCATTTCACCCTGGGCTTGTTGGATAGTGGTGCCCGGCCTCACCCGCCCGAACACCAGCACGCCGGCGTTGCGTCGGTCCGCCCGGCTCCTCTCCCAGAGTGGATCGGAGGATATGGGTACCCACAAATCGGATCTCTTCTCTGGGAATCTGAACTCGCGCGGCATCACGCCGATCACCTGGAAGTCCCTGCCCTCCAGGCGCAGCATCTGGCCCAGCACGTCCGGCGATGACGAGTACCTTCGCTGCCATAGCTGATAACTCAGGACCGCGACTCGTTCCGCGCTCGCCACTTCCGATTCGGAAATCGTCCGTCCGAGCAGGGGCGCGACGGCGAGCACATGGAAGAAACTCCCAGAAACGTAGGTGTACCAGGTCACTTCCGGATCGGCCGCGTCCGAACGGGAATCGACTAGAGTCCCGTGGCTGGTCCCCCCGTGGAATGCCATATCCTCGAAGGTGACGCTCTGGGTCCTCCAATCCTCAAAGTTGGGCACGCTGGTCCGCTGCTGAAGATCTCTATTCGTCTGCGGGCATGTCCACAAAACAGACAAGCGATTTGAATCCTGGTAGGGGAGACTCCGCAGGATGACACTGTCGACTACGCTGAAGATCGCCGTGTTAGCGCCGATACCGAGCGACAACGTCAACACTGCGATGAAAGTAAAGCCGGGATTCTTCTTCAGCGTCCGGCAGGCGTAGCGCAGGTCTTGCCATAGTGTCTCCATATTCGTTTGTCCTTTCTCGCATCGTCATTTGTCACTTGTTACTTGTTACCGGTGCTCCTTTGCACGAATGCAAGTGACAAATGACAAGTGACAAATGACCAATACTCATTCATATCTCAGCGCAATCATCGGATCTACCTTGGCAGCTCGGCGCGCCGGCAGCCAGCAGGCCAACAACGCAACGACGGTCAGCAACAGCGTGATCGCGATGAACGTCGGCGGGTCGGTCGGATTCACTCCGAACAGCAGCGTCTGCATCAACCGCGTCAGCGCCAGAGCTCCGCCCAATCCAATCAGTACTCCGACGATCGCCAGCTTCATCCCTTGCCCGACGACCAGCTTCAACACGTCGCCGGCCTCGGCGCCCAGCGCCATCCGAATGCCGATCTCTCTCTCTCTTTCTGTGACCAGGTAGGACATCACGCCGTAGATGCCCACCGCCGCCAACACCAAAGCAACGACTGCAAAGAGACCAAGCAATGCTGCCTGGAAGCGCGGTTGCCCCGTAGCGTCATCGTAGATCGCGGACATCGTTCTGATGTTGTAGATGGGCAGCTTCGAGTCCAGGGTCTTGATCTCGTTGCGCACCGCGGCGCTCATGCCTTCAGGATTTCCCACAGTGCGCAGCACAACGGTCATAGCATTGGATCCCAATTGCGCCGCCGAAAAATAGATCGTCGGTCTGGGCTCCTGGTCCAAACTGTTGCGCACGTCGCCAACCACCCCGACGATAGTCATCCAGGGATTATTCGTGCCCGGGCGGATTCGCTTCTCGAGAGCATCCTCGTTGGGCCAGAGGCGGCGAGCCATCGCGTCACTGATGATGATGTTGGTCGATTCCGAACCGTCCCGCTCCGTGAAATCACGGCCTTGAAGAATCGGGATGCCCATCGTGGCGAAGTACTGCGGTGTCACTGCTCGTGCATCGGCAGGGAGCGCTTCCTCTGGCGACATGGTGCGGCCTTCGACAGTAACCGGGAACGACCAGTTCATTCCCCTGATAAGGGGGACTCCAACTACGGCGCCGGATCCCAACACTCCCGGCAACGCGCGGATGCGCTCCAGCGCCTGGGCATAGAAGGCCGCCTGCTGGGTCTTTTCGCGATACTGCGAAATGGGCAGCGCGATTTGCAGAGTTAGGACTCTGTCGGGCTCGAAGCCGAGCCGAACGTGACTGAGCCTCACGAAGCTTTGAGCCATTAGTCCAGCGCCGATCAGCAGCACCAGCGCCAGGGCGATCTGGGAGATCACCAGGAGTCTGCGCGCACGATGGCCGGCCCCGCCGGACAGACTTCTGGCGGCCTCCTTGAAGGCTTCGCTGAGATTGACTCGAGAGAGATGCAACGCCGGCACCAGGCCGAAGATCACGCTGGTGAGCAGCGAAATCACAAGCGTAAAACCGAGGACACGGCGCTCTATCTCAACCTCGTTCAACCGTGGGATATTCACCGGCAGCCGGCTCACGAGCAGATCCATTCCCCACAACGCGAGCAACAATCCGGCGATCCCTCCCAGGAAGGCGAGCATACAGCTCTCCGTGAGGAGCTGCCGTACCACGCGGCTGCGACTTGCGCCAAGGGCCGTGCGAATGGCGACTTCGCGCTGGCGGCGAGTGGCTCGTGCCAGGAACAGGTTGGCCACATTGCAACAGGTGATTAAGAGGACGAATCCCACAGCCCCCAGAAGTACCCAGAGCCCCTTCCGCAATTCTTCAGGTATGATCCACTCATAAAAGCTCTGAAGGCGGATGCCCCACGCCGCATTGGAGGCCGGATATTGCTGCTCGAGGTTGTGCGCGATGGCATCCATAGCGCCTTGCGCCTCTGCAAGGCTGACGCCGGGCTTGAGACGTCCGATGACCGCGAAGTTGCGATTGGCGCGATCCGCTCGCCACGGATAGACCGCGGGATCCAAAATCAGCGGCACCCACAACTCGGTACCTCGAGTAAACTGAAACGTCGAGGGCATCACTCCGATCACGGTGTAACTCTCGCCGCTTAACTGAATCGTCTGGCCGACCAGCACACGATCAGAACCGAAGTGCCGTCGCCACAAGTCATAGCTCAAGACAGTCACGTGGTTGCGCCCGACCTGTTCTTCTTCGGGAAGAAAACTCCGCCCGATAAACGGCGAAATGCCCAATGCCGGAAACAGCTCGGCGGTTACGCTCACCGCCGGTATTCTTTCCGGCTCTCCGTCGCCTGTGAGATTGAAGGTGGTGTTTTCCTGTGCAGCCAGTTGCTCGAAGACGGACTGTTGCTTCCGCCAATCTTCGAAGTCGGGAGCGGAAGCAGGGAAGTAAGGCCAGCCGCGCTGCGGATTGGACTCCCAGATGCGGATCAGGCGGGCGGGCTCGGGGTAAGGCAGGGGTCTGAGCAGTACGACATTGACCACGCTGAAGATTGCGGTGTTCGCGCCAATGCCCAGCGCCAGCGTGAAAACGGCGATGAAGGTGAAGCCGGGATTCTTTCTCAACATCCTCATGCCGTAGCGCAGGTCTCGCAATAGTGTTTGCATGATGGGGTCAGGCCCTCGATTCTGCGATTCCTTCATTTGCCGCGAAGAGCGTCAGATCCTCCAGCGCGGGGCTTCATTCTCCAGGTGCATTCAGGCTTCGTGACTGTAAGCCAAACGGCGTGCCAGCACATGAACGGGCGATTGCCCGGCTAAGTTGTTGGAACTTTGGAGATGGGTAAGAGAAGCTGCCTGACCGGGGATAAGGTACCTGTGCGTTTCTGAACCTCCCTGTCCCAGAAGCGGGAAGTCAGGTTGGGCCCTACGAGACCTGGCTGCGTGGCCCGGACAGATCCCCATTGGCGAAGGAGCCCGCCGGCATCAAGGGGTTTATCTAGGCGCTGGGCCACCAGTTGATCGTAAGTCCCAGCGACCTGAGTATCTTCTCAACGCTGGCTCGGTTCCGTGCGATGACAGCGGTGTCGTTTCCAGAACGGATGCCGATCTCCTGAACCGCGACAACTCTTCCATACGGCCAGGCGGCCAGGGGCAGCCGGCTCACCCTGATTGCCAATTCATCGATCGGCACAGATTCATACTCTTGCGAAATGGCTCTGAGCGTGACCGCTACCCCGTCAGTCTTAATAACAAAGTACGGGTTCTCCCAGTCACCCGCGCCTCGTATGGAAGTTATCTTTTCCTGGGCAGCCCCTGGTATGCGTGGATCGAGTGCGCACTTTGCGGGATCGGACAATGCAGCTTCCTGCGGCATGATGTAGCTTCGGCGAGCCAGTACAGCAATGTGACCCTCGCGCCTTTCAATTTCCGGAGCGAGTTCAACTCGGATGCGACGTCGTTTTCCGTCCCGAGCAGAGTTGGTAGGAGTAAAGGCAAGCGAGTAACTTGCGGACAGG
>DASYSA010000111.1:0-4322 GCA_036003885.1 Blastocatellia bacterium
GCATCGAGAACTTCTTTGCGGCGGGCGATCGCATGCGAGGGGTCACGGCGAGCGGAATATCGATTCGGCCCATGTACAAGACCCGCCAGGAATGCTGACTCCCCGAGCGTAAGTTGATTCAGTTTCTTATCAAAATAGACCTGAGCGGCCTCGGCAAATCCTCGTATGGCGTACCTCCCGCACTGACCCAGGTAAACGTCGTTGCAATAGAGCGCGAATATATCCTGCTTGGAGAGGCGCGACTCCAGGATGAGTGCCATGGCCGCCTCTTTGACCTTCCGGGCCCAGGTCCGTTCGCGTGTAAGGAATGCGTTTTTTATCAACTGCTGAGTAATGGTGGAGCCGCCCTGAACAAGCTCGCCTCTCCGAAGATCTATGAAAAGAGCACGAATAATGCCGCGCCAGTCGACGCCACTGTGCGCGAAGAAGCGCCGATCCTCGGTTGCTGTAATCGCGCTTATGAGCGGGGCAGGAATCTCCGAGAACTGTACCTCTATCGACTTACGCCGATCGCCATCCTTCATCGATGCCAGCAACACTCCTTCTAGAACCACAGAAGAAAGCTGCCGGCCGCCTCTCAATTCGGTCAGTGCCGAGACGCGTCGTTGGGAGTCTATTTCTATCCGAGCAGGCAGTAGTCCGAGCTTCGATGCCGCATAGGCAGTCGGAATTACGTCAACCGTTCTCTGGCCGACTGAGTATGAACCCTGCGCCGCGACTGGCTGGTCGCCGGAGCTCAAGGAGTAGCCGGCCGTGTCCAGGTAGCCTGATAGTTCCTCGACGCTGAACTGATCCCCGATTTTCAGCGTCACCGGAGCGGCGACGATTCGCGCCGAATTATTAAACACATCTCTCTTCAGCCTTGAATCAATCTCAGCGGAAAAGACAGAGTAGTAGTGAAACCCGATGACAAACAGGCAAACCACAACTGCGCTGAGGGTCATTAGCACGCGAGGCTGAACCCACCACGCCGCAAACCGTCTTACACGGCGTGGCAGCTTCTCCCACACAATGTAGAACTTGTCGAAAAGCCGGATTCTCCGAACCCCGCGCAAAGGCCGAACAACTACTGTTCGATGCGTGAGAGTATCCAGGCCGTAACTGTCGAGTTTCATGTTGGCTCCGATTTGTTCGGCGCAAACATGATGCCAGCCTCGAGGACCGCAATTTGTGAGAGCGGACCTTCGGCAAAGAGTCTGAGTTCTCTGTTGTTCCTGCTCATAGTGTTTCTCTCTGAATCCTTCTGAGCATACGTCATTAACGGATCCACTTCCGTCCAATAGGAGACAGTCTTGAAATTAAGCCACTAAAGGCCGCATTTGCTCGCGCTGGGCGACAATCCGGCGCGTGTTTGTGCCAGTAACTGATGCATAGAGTCCAGAGATCCCGCCCTCCGAATCATACATTTCGAATAGATCGAGTACATCGGCGTTCGCTTTTGTGTATGGATCACTATGAGACTCGGATCTCATTTGGAAGCCAGGGTCGCGACACGATGGCATTCAAGTTGCCTCGTCCATAAATGATGAATTGATCGGGATGAACAGTCTTTAGGAGGAACGGACATGGCAGACAGAGTCGTCGAGGTGGTTCATTCGGGGGACGGAGGTTCGAGTGGTGCTCTCATGGCAGTGGCGGTGGTATTACTGATAGCGGTGATTCTGCTCGTGCTCTACTTCACGGGCGTATTCGGTCGCACTCAGAAGAAAGACATCAACGTTGACGTGAACGTCAACAAGCCGGGAGTAGTGCTTCTGGTACGCTAAACGTGGACGCGGACCTTTTTACAGGCGACAGTATGGTTCTCCGCCATTACTCGGTTCCGTATCCGCCGGTGAAACAGCGGATACGGATCTGCACCAACAGAGTGGTTAGAGTGTGCTATCCAACGCTACTGATTGGGCGCCGGCGTTCGGGCGGACCACTCGCCATCAGATGGGTTGGTTGTTCCGAGAGATCGGCATTAGTAATGTCGCAACTTCAGGATTCGATCCACAGGTCCTGTCAGCGATCCGAAGTTAACGGTGTCAGCTGTGCTTCACGTAATCGCCCGTTGAGAGACTTCAGCTCGCGGTCCTTGATCTCGAGCCATCGCGCCACCAGATCTGAGAGTCTCTTCTGGATCTCTTCGGAAGCCGACACCGCCTGAGTGGTTGGTCTCACATCTGCTCCTTCTACCAGTCCCATCAGACTCAACAGTTCGCCGCTCATTCGGTTGAGGCTGGGTTCGCCACCGCCGGCGGCACCGCGTCCGCCTCCGCCGCGCGGACCGCCGCCGGCTCCCTCCAGCGAAGTCAGTTTACTGTCCAGCGACGACAATGCATCTGCGAGCGGCCCGGGGGCTGCACGTTCTCGCAGATTCTTAATCTGCTCTCGCAGCTTGCGGGTCTGAACCTGCGCGTCGCGGACCTGGAGCAATCCCTCATAGGACCTCATAGCGATCGCGTGTTGCTGACCAAGATCCGCGGGTAGCGTCTTTACTCGCGGATCCATCTTCACGTTCAGCGTTTGAGTGTAACTTCGGCCGTTCACGGTCAGCTTTACGCTGTAGCTCCCAGGCATCGCCCAGGGGCCAAGCGGGTGGCGAGGCGTGTCGCGATAGATAGCCGCGATGGGAAACTGCGGCGGCATCCAGTCCAGTGGGCTGTAGTGGAGATCCCACACGAAGCGCTGCATTCCAACTTCGGCCGACAGCACCTGTGGAGGGCGAATCCAGTAGGTCGGAATGTTGACCTGCTTTTCGATGGCCTCAAGCCGCTCGGGTCTGTCGTCGCTCGAGAACCGGCGCACCACTCGGTTCGATGAATCAAATACCTCGAGCACGACGGGGCCCGAGGCAGGTGATTTGAGGTAGTAGTTGATGATCGCGCCGTCCGGAGGGTTCTTCCCCGACGGCTCCTCTTGAGGAAGCGGAGTGTCGGTGTTCATGTTCCAGCGAACGCGATAGGCAAGCTGAGGTTTGAACAGGAACGCATCTGATGCCGCCACCTGCTCCGTGACCTGCCGCAGCGGCGTGATGTCGTCCAGTATCCAGAACGATCGCCCGTGAGTTCCGACTACGATGTCGTCATCGTGAACTACGAGATCGCGTATCGAAGTGGCGGGCATATTCAATCGCAGCGGCTGCCAGTCGTCGCCATCGTTGAACGAGACGTGCACCGCCAGTTCGGTCCCGCAAAACAGCATCCCGCGGCGAACCGGGTCTTCGCGCACTGCATTCACTGGGGCATTTTCAGGTAGCCCCCTCACGATCTCTTTCCACGTCCTGCCGCCATCATGAGTTCGATAGATGTGCGGTCTCTGATCGTCGAGGCGTATCCGATTGATTGCGGCGTACGCCGTATCGGCATCGAAGCGTCCGGCGTCGAGGATCGATACCTTGCTCCACGCCGTCAGCCCGGGCGGCGTCACGTTGGTCCACGATTTTCCACCGTCGCGAGTGAGATGAATCAACCCGTCGTCGGTTCCGGCCCAAATCACGTTCACATCTTTGTGCGAAGGAGCTACGGTGTAGATCACTCCGCGGCGTGCCATTCCAGCGAGGTCCGGAGTGCGAAAGACGCCGATGCTGCCCGGAACCTCCGGCGTTTCGCGTGAGAGATCGGGGCTGATGACCTCCCAGCTGTTGCCGCCATTCAAGGTCTTGAAGAGGACGTTCCCGGCGAAGAACAGGATGTGGGGATCGACCGGCGAGAAGATCACTGGAGCGGTCCGAAGGAAGCGGTACCTGCCGCCGCCGCGCGTGCCTTCCGGCGTGATGTTCTGGACCTGTCCGGTGCTCCTGTCGTACCGGGTGATCTTGCCGCCGTAGATTATGTCGGGGTTGAGCGGATCGGGCGCTACGTAACCGTACTCTTCGACGCCCACGGGATGCCACTCACGAAACGTTATTTGGCCGTCGTCGCCCCGGCTTGCAATTCCGACCGAGCCGCTCTCTTGTTGACCGCCGTAGACCCGATACGGAAACTGATTGTCGGTGATGACGTGATAGAACTGGGCAGTCGGCTGGTTGTACCATGAGCTCCATGTCTGACCACCGTTAACCGTGACTATGGCTCCCTGATCGGCCGCAAGCAGGATGATGTTCGAGTTGTCGGGACTGATCCATACGGTGTGATAGTCGTCTCCGCCGGGCGCGCCTCTGAAGCCTTTGAACGTTTGCCCGCCGTCAGTCGAGCGCCATGTCACGACGTTCGCAACATAGACGACGTCGGGATTTTTGGGATCGACCTTAACCTCAGCGAAGTCGCTCCCTCGTCCCCAAAGGCGCCCATCGGACTCAACACGCTGCCAGCTCTCACCGGCATCGCTGGAACGGTAGA
>DASYSA010000112.1:0-10132 GCA_036003885.1 Blastocatellia bacterium
AAACCGGCTTTTCCCGGTGGACCTTGGCGGTCTGATCGATGGCGGAAGACTCCTACTTTCGGCAAGCCGTTGCTTCCAGTTTGCACTTCCGGCAAATAGTTGCTTCCAATTTCGCCGTGCGGCAATTCGGAGATGAGCAATGGGCGCTCTTTGCAGCCCTCGCGGCAATGTTTTGCTTGCTATCGCGGCAAACTAATGGGTGAAGTTACAAGGGTCGCAAGCTGAGGCGCGATGAATTTTGGGAGAGCTGCTTGTTGTGCACCTCGCACATTCTCGTAAGCGATACGTTTGGCCATTATCAGAATAGTCGCGGCTGCTGCACTACACTTCGTGCCGGTTCGATACAAGCTATCGAATCAGTTTTGACTGAGTTCACCAACGATGAGACAGGGTACGCTTCCATTTCATCAGCCGAATAAGGCAGAAGCAATTCGAGCAACCGCCTGTTATCTTCGATCGCGGAGTCAAGCCAGAAATCTTCAACGTCCTGCGGCAAGATGACCGGCATTCGGTCGTGAATCGGCCGCACAATGTCATTTGGCTCAGTTGTGATTATCGTGCACGTTGAGACGCTTTCGCCCAAAGGGGAAGTCCAGCTCTCATACAGTCCGGCGAATCCGAACGGATGCTTAGACTTCAGCTGTATGAGCAAGGGGATCTTCGTTCCATTCTGCTTCTGCCACTCGTAGAAGCCATCGGCGATGACTAAGCAGCGGCGATTCCTGAATGCATTGTAAAAGGCTGCCTTATGAGTCAAAATCTCGGCTCGCGCTTTGATCAGCCTACTTCCAATCGTTGGGTCGGATGCCCAAGACGGGATCAGGCCCCAACGCATGGAAACAAGTTGTCTTGCGCCGTCGTCCAAAACAACCGCGACATTTTAGGTCGGTGCGACGTTAAAGCTCGGCTGTACATCGTAGGAGATATGATTGGCTTGAAAATCCTTGGCGAGGGTTGATGAGGATCTTCGTCTGACGAACCGTCCGCACATTGTTGGTTCAGCTTACGTCAGTATTCCAGGCAAACTCAAGCACTAAAGGAGTGCCCGCAATCGCTCTTTCATCACTGCTTCCTTCGGTGACTTAGCACCGCCGTTCAACCACTCATAAACACTGCGCCAAGGCATCCCGGAATTGCAGCCATTCAGGATTTTGTGAGTCGCAGCGTAGGCTAGACAAGTCAATTTTTTCGACTTGGTCGAAGAACACATGAATTGTCTTGGTCAATGACAACATCATTTGGTCCATTGGCGTGCCGTCGGGAACAGTACCACGAAGTATGGCTAACTGACGGCGGAGCAAGTCGAGTGACTCGCGCACACGGTCTGGAAACTCAGCATCGAACGACACCCAAAGCGCTCGACGGTCTTCAAGCAAAGCGATTACACGCTTCGCGATCGCTGGTTCAGCTGCGCGAGACTGTAGTAGTGCTAGGCTTCGAGCGTAGCCCTTAGTCCTTACCTCTGCTATCAGCGCCTCATGGTTCTTTTTCCATTGCCGCAATAGCTTCGCCGGGTGGGGCGAATCGTCCTTGTCAACAATATCTCCGCACTCACGACACAGCCACAAGCCATTCGATATTGCTTTTCGTTGCGCCGTAGTCTGCTTCGGATTGAAGCGCGGCCCATTCTTCGATGCTGCATGAATATGCGCAGCATGGCCAGTGGTAAGACTCTTGGTTTCGTCAAAATGCGGCCCCGCCGTCAGCTTAAGACAATCGGGATTCGAGCAGAAATGCGCTGCTCGGACCGCCAGTGTGCGTTTAGTGGGAACAGGAAAATCGTCGCGAGTATGCATGATTTAGATGTACCTACAGTTTGGCGACAAAGGCGTGCTTGAAACCAATTATCCGATGATCCAGAAATGGCTTGGCTATCTGACCTCGGAGACTACCGATGACCTTCTGCTTGATCACAAGAGCCACGCAATGCCGAGGCAGGAGTGGAATTTTCTCGGGGATTGGTTGACGCCGAAAGGAAGCTTCAGGGGAACCAGTGCGAATCCGCGACCTGCTCAGCTCATTAACAGTGTCCATTACCTGTACCAGCTCCAACTCGCCTCCAAAATCGCGAGCGCTCTCGGCAAGGAAGATGACGCGTCGCTCTATGCGGCACGGGGAGACGCGATCTCGAAGGCCATCCATCAGCAGTTCTACAACGCCAGCGACCATAGTTATGCCAATGGCGACTCGGTCCAGGAAGCCTTCCCGCTTCTCACGGGCCTGGTTCCGCCGGAATTGCGCAAGGGTGTTATGGAGAAGCTGGAAAATACGATTCGCGTTCAGAACAGAGGTCACCTCGACACCGGTATGCATGGAACGTATTTCCTGCTCAAGTACCTGATGGAAGCGGACCGCAACGATCTAGTCTACGAAATGACAAACACGAAAGACTATCCGGGTTGGGGTTACATGCTCGCGAATGGCGCCACTACAAGTTGGGAGGGTTGGACGGGGCAATCGCACATCCACGATACGCTGATCTCTATAGGTGCATGGTTCACTGAGGGCTTAGCGGGAATCAGAAGCGATGGAAAGTCTCCGGGCTTCAAGCACTTTGTGATCAAGCCCGCCGTGGTGGGCGATATCACGTTCGTGAAAGCGAAATACCGATCGATCCGTGGCGAAATCGTCAGCGACTGGAGGATCGACAATGGGCGATTCAAGTTGAGCGTCACCGTCCCGCCCGGAACAACGGCGACCGTGTTCATGCCAGGCGAGGGTCCGGTGCGGACGAAGGCGCCGCAGTCGCCCGATCGAACCGGGAATCGCAGCTTCGAGGTAGCCTCGGGCACACATATGTTCGAGACGGCGCTGCAGCTAAACCGGTAGTTCCAGGGCAGTCTCGCTCCCTGGGATGCAAATGGCGAGCGCAGGCTGGAGTGGTCACAGGCAAGCAAGGTCCTCAACGTGAAGCTGCCGGATAAGTTACTTGGTAGTGAGGAGCCGGGTTGAAGATCAGCGGTGCGCTGTAAAATCATACGGGTTAAGTAATGAATGTCTTCAGGGGCTTGCCGATGGCGGGATGATGAGACAGGTCTCATAGCGGAAGTTGAGGAGAATGCTGTCCTCGGTCTCGGCTCTGACCACTACCTGATAGGCCGGCGGGAAAGTATCGTGTCCGGCTTTTTTCAATTCATTCTTCAATTCGAGCAAGTGTTCTGGCGAGCTGAAAAACTCTGCCGCCGCTTGCGCGCCAGCCGAATTCACTCCCGAAAAGATCAAGATGCGGGTCTGCTGATCGGCCGAGCTTTCCCCGGGCAGCACCGTGATCAAGCCGAAGACCTGCGTCAGCCGTTGCTGTTGCCCCAGTTTAAGCGCATAACGCGCCGCTGGTTGCCCCGTGGCGGGGCCGCCGACGATGGCGTCCAGGTAGTTCACACGTAGCGGGCAATTCTCCTGAAAGCGGGCCACCGCTGAACTGTAATCCGGCGCGCCAAATAAGATTGCGTTGCGGCGCCGCAGCATCGACATAGTGAAGGCTATTTCAGGGTATATCTGCGGCGAAACACCGGCGTCGTTCAACACTTTGAACGCCCTCATCGCGCCTACCATATCTCCCCAGTACGTGCCGTTTCTGGTGATGGTTAAAGCCGGGTTGGCAGGAGCCGGCGAACGCTTGTTGTATAGCTCATAAAGCTGCGGAGGCATTGGCAACGCGCCCGGATAGTTAAATGGAGTAGTGGTCGTCGCGGGGGAGAGAGCGCTTGGGTGTACCGAAAAACTGGTCGGATTAGCGACACATAGCAACACATCGGCATTGGGCGCCAGCAGCGGCCCCCAGGCTTCAGTCACAATCGGCGGGGGGCTGTGTGAAATACCGTGAGAGACCGGCCTGGCTCCCAGCCGCCAGTAAAGCCCCCCGGCGAGCAGCGCCGTTAACATGACTCCAGCGCTGAAGGGGAGTATCCAACTTCTTTTCCACTCACGCCGGCCCGTCGTTTCAGTTGGAACCAATTCTTCTTGCACCGTGGGCGAAGAGAGAAGCTGCGGCCCGAGCTGCTCAGCCGGCGTTCCGTCGCTATTCGCTTCTTGATGCGGCTGGTTCTCAACAAAGTGCGGACAGTAGGAGCCTTTCAGCAATTCGATGCGCAGCACGGCGTTGGGCTGTTCGTGCTCGTAAAACTCCTGCAGCTTTTTCCTGAGCGCAAAGGCCCGCGTGCGCACCGCCGAATCATCCCCTGGCGAATAATTGGCCGGCCGCCCTAGAGCTTCGATTCCTATTGAATACTCGGTCAATTCGTGGCCGCGCCCAGCCATTTCCATTTCACAGACGTACTTGAGGAAACATTTCAACTGGTCGGCACGGGAAAAAGTTTGGCTGTACAGCACAGCTTCAAGCGCCGCGTTCTTCTGCTCGCTCGTGAGAGACTGGCTGATTTTGAGAGGCGTGTAATGCGTAAAATGCCTTTTAGCCTTCAGACTGTTGCTATGGTGAAAACAAGCTCAGGCGGTATGTTACCAAACGTTTATCAACGTTCAAACACTTGTCGGACATTTAGAGAGGCCTTATAACAGTGTGGCCTTCCTATTATTCCGGGATTTTGCCTAATTGCATTAGCGAGATTCGGTCGGTCAACGAGATGGAGATCAGTTGACCTCGGATCATTCAGGCCATATCAGTACCAAGCCTCGCGCGGTTTGACAAGCTGCAGCTTCAGTGGAGGAGATATGAAATTGAGAATGCGTTCTTTACTTCCAATTCTGGGCAGTGTGGCGATGATCTACGTTTTGGCCGCTACCGGCAAGGCGCAGACCAGCGGTGAGATCACCGGCTTGGTGACTGATTCAGCGGGCGCGGCCGTATCGGGCGCCGTCGTGACCATCACGAACAAGGCGACCAGCGCTACCCGTAAGGTCACAACCAACAGCGAAGGACTCTATTCCTATCCCTCGCTGCTGCCCGGCGTCTATCAATTGAAAGTCGAGCAATCAGGCTTCAAAACGGCGCAACTCGATGACATCAAGCTCGAAGTTCAGCAGACGGCGCGACTGGATGTGACCATGGAAGTCGGCCAAGTCGGCGAGGTGCTGACTATCACTAGCACCAGCGCCCTGCTCAATGCCGAAAACGCGACTGTCGGCACGGTGGTCGAAAACAAGATTGTGACTGAGTTGCCGCTGAACGGCCGGCAATACTTGAATCTCGTCGCGCTTTCGCCCAACGTCAATGTACTCGCACCTGCCGCGGGACAAGCGGGGTCCCGGCAGGGCGGTGAACGCGCCCAGCAGGCAATATCGGCGGGCGGGCAACGGATCTTCTTCGACTACTACACCCTCGACGGTGTCAACAACATGGACGTGAACTTCAATTCGTACGTCGCCCTTCCGTCTATCGACGCGATCCAGGAGTTCAAGGTTCAAATCGGTGTTTACCCGGCGGAGTATGGGCACCAGAGCACACAGGTGAATGTGCTCACCAAGTCGGGCGGCAACTCCTACCATGGCGCGCTCTTCGAATTCCTGCGGAACGACAAACTGGACGCTAAGCAGTACCAGTTCACCACCGCCAAGCCGAAGAACCCGTTCAAATGGAACGACTTTGGGTTTGAACTGGACGGGCCCGTGCGCATACCCCGCTTGATAAACGGACACGACAAGTTGTTCTTCATGGTGAATTATGAGGCCCTGCGTCGCCGGCAGAGTGTGTTGAATACTTTTACCGTACCGACAGGCAAGATGTTCACCGGCGACTTCAGCGAGCTACTTCCTTCTACGATCATCTACGATCCGACCACCGGACAGCCCTTCGCAGGCAACATCATTCCCAGTAACCGGTTGGACCCGATCTCGGTGAAGTTTTTGAAATACTACAATTCCGGCAATGTGCTCACGACAAACAACTATGCGCAGACTAGCTCCCAACCGTTCAACCGGGACGGCTTTGTTCTAAGAATTGACTTCATCGAGTCGCCGAAGTCGCAGTGGATGGGACGATACAACTGGGGCGATGAAAACACCTCCACGCAAGGGCTGAATCTCGCGGGGACGAAGGTGCTGACCAATTACAAACAATACACCGGGTCCAACACTCGCATATTAACTCCTAACCTTATCAACGACGCCCGTTTCGGCTATACCCGTTTCTTCAACTCTCTTGGCACCCTGAGTGCTGGTAGTTTGGATGTGATTTCCGACATCGGCATCCCGAACCAAAAACCCGGCGCTCCGATCACCTGGGGAATTCCGAATGTCGCATTCAACGGGGGTGGGTTCACCGGGATCGGCGACGCCAACGACGGTCCTTTCGCAAACGATAACAACACCCTGCAATTCGTCGATAAGCTGTCGTGGATCCATGGCAAGCACACCTTCGGCTTCGGGTTCGAGTACGACAGGCAGAATTTCAACCAGGTGGGCAACCAGTTCTCACGCGGTGTGTTCACATTCCAGGCGAACGCGACAAAGAACCCTGTGAATGGAAGCGGCGGCTACTCCTTCGCCGAATTCCTGCTGGGGAGACTTTTCGTATCCACCAATGCGGCCGCCGTTGCCGATGCGAAGTTTCAGCGCAACGTCTTCCATACGTTTATCGACGACACCTGGAAGGTCACTCCCAAGCTGACTCTGTCGCTGGGCTTGCGCTACGAATTGACGCCTCCCTTCACCAATACGCGGGGCAACTATTTCACGGTTAAGATACCGAAGATCGAGTTTATTGCTAACGCTCCTCAAGCCGATTGGCCGTTCTTCGTTCGGCAGGGCAAGGGGTGCACGGATCCTTACGAGGGCCTGGCCATTCATTGGACCAGCACGAACGCGGTCTGCGGCGGCGGTCTGAACAACAACCTCAGGGAGACGAAGTATCGGAACTTCGCTCCGCGGGTTGGCATCGCCTATTCGCCCAATGACAAGACCGTGATCCGTGCAGGCTTTGGCATCTTCTACATGCAGGACATCGCCAACGCCGAGTACTTCGACATGGCCCGCAATATCGCGGCCCGCGTGGACCTCACCACGACGACCGCAAATCCGGTAACCTGGAGCAATGCGATTCCCGGCGGAAACGGAACCCTCGTCCAGGTGCCGCCGCCGTTTGCGTGGGCTGCCGCTTACGACCACGCTACTCCCTACACCATGCAGTACCTGTTGAGCGTGCAACGGCAGATCAGCGCCAACTGGTTGATGGAAGCTGGCTATCTCGGGTCGCAGAGCCGGCACCTCTACGGCTTCCAAAACATCAACCAGGCGCTCCCCGGCCCATTGAACAGCATCAATTCACGCCGCCCGTTTGCCAATTTCGGGGTTCTCTCCTTTGTCAATGACAGTTTCAACGGAAACTACAACGCCGCAAGCGTGAAGCTTACAAGGCGCTTCGGCCAGGGTGTCAGCTTGACCACGAATTACACGTTTGCCAAGTCGATTGACAATGCCAGCGGCACCCGGACTCAGGGCCTCGACACACTCTTTCCACAAGACAGCAGCTGCCTGGCTTGCGAGCGGGGATTGTCATCCTTCGACGTTCGCCATCGTTGGGTTCTCGGGGCCGTCTATGAGCTGCCTGTAGGCAAAGGCAAACCCCTGGCCATCAACAACTCAGTCGCCAATGCGTTTGTCGGCGGGTGGCAGCTGAGCACGAACACGACGATCCAGAGCGGTGTTCCTCAGACCCTTACCATCGGTATCAATAATGCCGGCACCAACAATCCACTACCCGATCGCCCCAGCTACTCGGGGACAGGCAACGGTTATGCGGCGAACCCCACACCTTCACGATGGTTCGACCCCGCATCATTCGTCGTTTCGCCCCAGGGGACCTTCGGAAATGTCGGGCGGAATACAATGCTCACACCGCATTTCCAGTCGATCGATATGGCGCTGGCCAAGCGGTTTGTCATGCCTTACAGCGAACACCATGCCCTCCAGTTCCGGGTGGAAGCGTTCAACGTATTCAACCACCCTGTATGGGGTGCGCCGAACGGAAACATTCTGGCTGGTCCGGCATTTCCGGGAGCGTCCGCCAATGCCGCGCATCAGGGCTTCGGCGTCATCAGCTCAACGGCCCTCCCGATGCGCCAGATTCAGTTGGGACTGAAGTACACGTTCTGAGCTACGACCGCGAATCAAACGCGGCGGCATTTGCCGGGAGGAATCAATGATGAGAATGGTGAGCATTGCGGCCACAGCCGCGGGCTCACCATTTTTTCAGTACTGCGTTGAACTCCCAGATGACCGCCGCCAGCGCAACGATCCGGTTTCAGCTGCCGCTTGTAGAGGGCGCTCGGCTGATCTCGACTACTTTGAAGATCGCGAGCGTGAATTCTACGCCGCGCCTTAGTTCTTAAGATGGGGACAAGATGATCATTACAAAATCCTCTCGTGCCGGGACACTGGTATTGTTTATCGCGCTCGCGCTTCAGCTTGCGGCACAGGTAAAAACCGACGTACCTCCGGCAGTGCCCGGTGCCAAACCGGTTCAGGTGGAACGCATAAAGATTCATGGGACGGCCTTGGAAGGCAACCTGGAGGGGGATGCCGTCGACCGGGACGTACTCGTGTTTCTGCCGCCAAGTTACGCCAAGGAAAAGTCCCGGCGTTACCCGGTCATCTACGCCCTGCATGGTTATTCCATCGGCGCCGAGCAGTGGAGCCAGGAAATCCAGGTGCCCAAAACCATTGAGGGGGCTTTCGCACAAGGCACGAAAGAGATGATCGTCGTGCTGCCCGATTCCAAGACCCTCCACAACGGTTCGATGTATTCGAGTTCAGTTACTACCGGGGATTTCGAGAAGTTTATCGCGCGTGATGTTGTCTCCTACATTGAGGCGCATTACCGCACGATTCCGGAACGGCTGAGCCGCGGCTTGGTTGGACATTCTATGGGCGGCTACGGTGCGACGCGCATCGGAATGAGGCATGCGGACGTGTTTGGAAGCCTCTACATCATGAGTCCTTGTTGCTTATCTCCGCGGCCTGCCCGACCAGGGAATGCAGAAACTGAGAAGGCTCTGGAGACGGCGAAGACGCCCGAAGAAGCGAAAAAGCTGCCGTTCGGCGCTCGTGCTCAGCTCGCGACCTCCGCAGCCTGGTCACCCAATCCGAAGAACCCGCCGTTTTACCTTGACCTGCCCACGAAGGCTGGCGAACCACAGCCGGAGGTACTGGCGAAATGGGCGGCGAACGCCCCGTTGGCTTTCATCGACCAGTACATCGGAAATCTCCGCCGGTATCGCGCGATTGCCATGGATGTTGGGGACAAAGATGGCTTACGGGTTGATACAGCCAAGCTGCACGATGTGCTGGACACGTATGGAATCACCAACAGCTTTGAAGTGTATCAAGGCACTCATACCAGCGCGGTGGCCGTGCGTTTTCAGAACTACGTATTACCGTTCTTCAGCAAGAATCTATGTTTCGGGAACGGCTGTAAGTAATACCATCAGACCTATGAGGGCACTCTCCGGTATGAAAGAAATCCTGGTGACGGCGATCTTCATTCTGGTGGCAACCGCCTCTACCCATGACTCACTTGTCTTCGCGCTCGAGGGCCAGATCGGGATTCATGACCCTTCCACCGTCATCTTCTGCAACGGCCGGTACTACACCTACGGCACCGGCGGTACATCGCTCGTCTCGGATGACGGTTGGATCTGGAGACGTGGGGCGCCACTCCCGCGACACGGCTTGGCTCCAGATGTCATTCATCTTGGCGATCGCTACTACCTGTATATCGCGGCCAACAGTGGCCCAACCAAGGCGGACGTCTACCTGCTCACGAACAAAACTCTCGATCCCGCTTCCCCTGACTACAAATGGGAAGAGGGCGGCGTAGTGGCCTCCTCTGATGGAGTCGAGGACTGCAATGCAATTGATCCGGGCGTCTTTCTTGATCCGAATACCAAGAGGCTGTGGCTCACATACGGCTCCTATTTCGGTTACATTCGGCTGGTGGAGCTTGATCCTGGTACGGGCAAGCGCCTCAACCCCAATGAAAAGCCGTGCAACATTGCGATCAACGGCGAAGCCTCGATCATGATTCATCACGATGGCTGGTATTACCTGCTGGTCACGCATGGCAGTTGCTGCCGGGGTGCCGCCTCAGGCTATAACATTCGCGTTGGTCGCTCGAAGAAGGTAACGGGCCCCTTCCTCGACAACATGGGAGTGGACATGATTCAAGGCGGAGGCAGGCTCG
>DASYSA010000113.1:0-11676 GCA_036003885.1 Blastocatellia bacterium
CAGTCTCATCGAGATCAGCTCTTACAAATTCGATGGACCGGGCGGCAGCGGCGCTCCCCCTCATGTTCATAAAGTGCCGATGCCCGACCTCTATCGCGGTCAATACAAAGAGAGCGATCCGCTGGCGGCCGTTGCGTACACCCGTCACATAGCCGGCGCGGTTCAGCAGATCCAACAGAGTGGCGGGCGTGTAGGCGCATTCATTTGCGAGTCGCTCCTCGGCTGCGGCGGACAGGTCGTCTTGCCGGCGGGCTATCTTCAGGAAGCCTATCAACAGGTCCGCAACGCAGGCGGGGTCTGCATCGCCGATGAAGTGCAGGTGGGTTTTGGACGTGTTGGGTCGCATTTCTGGGGCTTTGAGACGCAGGGCGTCGCGCCGGACATCGTAACGCTGGGCAAGCCGATTGGAAATGGCCACCCGCTCGGGGCAGTTGTGACGACGCCAGAGATCGCGGCCTCGTTTGCCAACGGCATGGAGTACTTCAACACGTTTGGCGGTAACCCGGTCTCGTGCGCGATCGGTCTGGCCGTGCTGGACGTTATCGAGGCAGACCGGCTCCAGGAAAACGCGCTGAAGGTTGGCGCGAGGTTGATGAGCGGATTGCGAGAATTGATGGAGGAGCATTCGCTAATTGGCGACGTTCGCGGGCTAGGATTATTTGTCGGAGTCGAACTCGTGTTGGATCGCGAGAGATTAACGACGGCGCCAGATCAGGCAGATTACGTTGTGAATCGCATGAAGCAGCGCGGGATACTGTTGAGCACCGACGGTCCGTTCCACAACGTGATCAAGATCAAGCCGCCGCTGGTGTTCACGGAAGCGAATGCTGATTTCCTTGTGAGCACCCTGGGTAAGATCCTTGCTGAAGATTTCCTGAAAGCGTGAAGACCGGTCGCCGAAGTCGGACTAGCCGGCATCACCCAACATCACACAGTCAGAAGCTGGAGATGAACAGCCGCGAGTAGTAATACAGAATCGGCGCGCAGAACAAGATGCTGTCGACTCGATCGAGCATCCCGCCATGGCCCGGAAAGATTGAGCCTGAGTCTTTCACTTCTGAGCCGCGTTTGAGCAGGGATTCGGCGAGGTCTCCCACCTGGCTTATCAACCCGATCGATGCACCGAGCAAGGCGACGTGAAACAGAGGTATCTCTGGAAAGAAGGCCAGACGGCATATGAAACCCGCAAGAATCGCGGTGATGAAGCCGCCGATCGATCCTTCGATGGTCTTACCGGGACTGACGCGAGGGGCCAGCTTATGGCGGCCAAGCGAGCGCCCCGTGTAATAGGCCCCGGTGTCAGTCATCATCACCATTGCGAAGAAGGTGGTCAGGAGCTTCGCGGCGAGCTTGGCTGTCCCTGCTGTATCCGGAGTCATTCGCACGCCAATCAGAAAAGCCGCAAGCAGCGCAACGTACACGACGCCGAACACCGTTGCTGATGCGGATCCCAAGGCGTGATTCGCGTCTGCTGGTCTTGAAAGAGCGGCGCCGAGCGACAGTATCGCAAGCGCCGCAAGCGCCGCCACGATCCACCCGGGTTGGTTCCTGACGAAGGCTGCAGCGACAACAAACGCTGCCGCGTAGCCTCCCGCGCTGAAGATCCTGAGTCCCAATCTGGACGTAAGGCTATAGAACTCGTGCAGCCCGAAGATTATCGCCAGAACAGTAAGCGCGACGAAGAAGTATGGTGTCTCATTCCAGACAGTATAAAGAAGGATTGGAACGGCGACGATCGCGGTGAGTATTCTCTTCATAGAGTACTGAGTGCTGAGTACTGAGTGCTGAGTTCTGAGTGCTGAGTTCTGAGTTCTAAGTGCTGAGTGCTCAGTTCTGAGTTATAACGTGAATCCTGCGCATTCGGGGTGTAGTACTCAGAACTCAGTACTCAGAACTCAGAACTCAGTACTCAGAACTCAGTACTACCAACGGATTCTTATCGGCAGGCTTTACGTCTCCGTAGCGGCGCTCGCGCTTCTGAAACTCGATCACCGCCTCAAAGAGGCTCTCCCGGCAGAAGTCCGGCCACAAAGTTTCGCTCACGTGAATCTCGCTGTAGGCGATCTGCCAGAGTAAGAAGTTGGATACTCTCATCTCACCGCTCGTCCGGATCAGCAGATCCGGATCGGGTAAACCCGCGGTGAACAGATGGCGCTCGAAGTCGAACTCGGTTATCTCCGAAGGATCACGATCTGAGGCGACAAACTCACTCACCAATTGACGGCAGGCCTGCAGGATCTCGGATCGCCCGCTGTAGTTGAGCGCAATCGAAAGCAGCATTCCGGTGTTTCCCGCGGTTTCTCGGCGAGCATGATCGATTTCGCGCTTTACTGCTGATTCGAGCCCCTCTTCGCGACCTATCGTTTGAAAGCGAATGTTGTTCTCTTTCAGACTACGAATCTCTTTGCGAAGGAACTCGCGCAACAGTCCCATCAAGGCTTCGACTTCGAGACGAGGCCGCTTCCAGTTCTCGGTTGAGAAGGCATAGAGCGTCAGGCAAGAGAGGCCAAGGCGCGCAGCCGTTTCCACAGTCGCTCGGACGGCTTCCGCGCCGGCGCGATGTCCGGCTACGCGAGGCTGATGCCGCCGCGCGGCCCATCGGCCATTGCCGTCCATGATTATCGCAACGTGTGAAGGAAGTCTCTTGGGATCGATCTGCCGAAGAAGGAATTCGTCTCTGGAGCCGCTCTCGATTATGCCCTCGAACTCTTTAAGAATATCATTGCTCATCGGATTGAAAGGAAATGAGTGACAGGTTCGCAGAACGAGTCACTGGCGCCGCCAAATGGGAGTCGTCACTTTAATAGTCGACACGGAGCAAAGTCAACCCACAGGCTGGAGCCGTCGGACCCGCCTGGTCGCGATCGAGCGTGGACAATGCCTGGCTGACGTTTGCAACCGAAAGGTGTCCTCGACCCACGTCGATAAGCGTTCCCGCAATCGCTCGGACCATGTAGCGGAGGAACCCGTTGGCCGCGACGTGGATTCCGAGAACATTCTCCTCTTCGACTATGTCGAGCCGCTCGATCGTCCGCACCGAGCCTTCGACATCTGAAGCTGTAACGGTGAATGCCCTGAAGTCGTGCTCGCCTATCAGAAGATCCGCGGCCCGGCGCATTTCTTCAACATCCAGCTGGCCGCGGTAGTGATGCACGTAGCGTCGCACGAAGGGGCTCACGACGTCGGCGGTCCAAATGCGATAGCGATATGTCTTGAGCCGCGCCGAAGCCCGAGCGTGGAATGAATCGGCGACGATCTCAGCTTGGACCACTCGAAGGTCACGATCGAGATTGCCGTTGAGCCCGTCGCGCAGCTCACGCAGATCGAAGTCGCGTTCGAGTATGAAGTTTGCGACCTGGCCTTCCGCGTGTACACCCGCGTCTGTACGGCCGGCGCCATAAACCGTCACATGTCGTTGGTCCAGGATGGAGAGCGCCCGGGTCAACTCGCCCTGGATCGTGCGGCCGTTTGACTGGATCTGCCACCCGTTGTAGTCCGTGCCATCGTATTGAAGCGTGATCTTAACGTTGGGCATGAGAAACGTTTCGCGTTTCGCGTTTCGCGTTCCGCGTTCTGCGTTGGGGGCTGAGTGGTTCATATACCACTACCACCTTCAAATCCCGAACGCGAAACGACAAACGCGGAACGCGAAACGTTTTTATCGGCTTCCCGGCTTGACGGCTGGACTGCCTTGCGCGCAGAGCGGGCAGGCGGATGGCTCGTAGGTCTGAACGTCGAGCGTGAGCAGCGCGACGCTCGGTGCGCCGACATTGACCGCGCCTCCGCTTCGGTCGACCAGGAATCCCGCTCCCACGACGGCTCCCCGGGCGCGTGAAACTGCGTCGATGGTCTCCCGAGTCGACCCCCCCGTTGTGACTACATCTTCGACAACCAGTATTTTTTCGCCGGGAACAATCTGGAAACCGCGACGAAGAGTCATAGTTCCAGACTCGCGCTCAGTGAAAAGGGCACGCACTCCGAGAGCGCGAGCGACTTCGTGAGCCACGATGATCCCTCCTATGGCCGGCGCAGCGACTGCGCTGACCTCGTCGTTGGCAAAGTGAACGGCAATGGTCTTGCCCGCCCATTCGGCGTGCTCAGGATATTGAAGCAATCGAGCACACTGGAGGTAGCGTGGGCTGTGCAGTCCTGATGTCAGTTGGAAATGCCCCTCGAGCAGAGCGCCGGTCTGTTGAAGGATCGAGAGCAGATGCTGACCAGAATCCAGTTTGTTGCCTGGCGATGAGTTCATCGGTGCGTTCATTGCCTCCTGGCTTCAAGTTTCGTTGTTGCAGCCAGCAATAGTAACACCAGCGGCGAAAGGAGGGCGAGGCGCGGAGCCACACTCGGTTTCGCGTTGCGCGTTTATCGTTTCGCGTTCCGCGCTTCGGGTTGGTAGTTGTGAAAGGTGGTGCGCAGAGTCGGATCGCCAACTCTCAACCCAAAGCGACAACGCGAGACGAAGAACGAGCCGTGATTCGAGGAGCATCGTGAGGGTCGATGTGGTAACGTTTGAAGAGTTGAGACGCGAGCTTCAAACGCATCGCCACGAGCGGCGCGAATTGTTCGACCTGCCCGATACGTCGCTCCCCTCGGGCGACACACCCTCGCCGGCACGATTCCTGCCCGAGTTCGATAATCTGCTCCTCTCGCACAGCAATCGGACCCGCGTGATTGCCGAAGAACATCGCTCGAAGGTCTTCCTGGCGGGACTGCGAGTCGCCGCCACTGTCCTTCTAGATGGTTTTGTGCGCGGCGTGTGGAAAATCGAAAAGAAAAAGGACGCGGCAACGTTGGTGATCGAACCGTTCGAGAAGCTGAGCAAACAGGATCGAACCGCCCTCATCGGGGAGGGGGAACGCCTCGTTCGGTTTGTCGAGGAGAAGGCTAAGTCTTTTGACGTAAGGTTTGCGGAGCAAGCTTGAATTTCACCCTACTGTGAATCATCCACGCAGTCTTTTGATGAGTTGCATCGGTTGACTGCCAGTCTGCTCCTTGATAGTGTGGCGACCCCGACACCTTAAGGAGGATCTGAATGCGATTTTTCAAAGTCTTCAAGTGTCGTGTGCTCGCTCTTATCGCAACTACGCTAATCCTGTCGGCGACTTTGATCTCGCCGGCGAGCGCAAGCACCGGGATCCAGGCCGCTCAGGCGAAGACGAAGACGAGTGAGATTCCCTTCAAATCTCATGATGGATACCCGATGTTTGGAAAGCTCACGATCCCGGATTCGGCGGGGCGCCATCCGGTGGTGATCTACGTTCAGACGGCAGAGGGAATGACCGTTGATATGAAGAGGCCCAAGCCCGGTGGAGGAACGTTCAACTATTTTGATCTCTATGCAGAAAAGCTACCCGAAATGAACGTGGCATTCTTTCGCTACGAGGGTCGGGGGGTAACTATGGGCGACCAGCCCCCGCGATACGAGAAGTTGGACTGGGAGATCTACAATACGAGTACGCTCGAGAACAAGGTTCGCGATATTCTGAGCGCCGTTGAGATAGTTAAGAAGCAGCCCGGCATCGACACATCGCAGATATTCCTCATGGGCGCCAGCGAAGGGACGTTACTGTCCGCTGAGGCGGCAGCACGCGCACCCGGGCAGATCAAGGGCCTTATTCTGTATGGCGTTATGTCCAGCAATTTGCGAGACACATTCAAATACATCGTGACCGATGGCGGCTTCATAGCTTATCGGCGCGCCTTCGATACGGATAAAGATGGCAAAATCTCAAAGGCGGAATTCGAGGCCGATCCATACAAGTACCGCCAGAGCGAGTTCAAGAATGCCGGCTTTGAGAACTTCGACCTGAACGGAGACGGGTTTTGGACGGTTGACGAGATGAAGAGGCTTGCAAAGTACTACCTGGACGCCGCCGATTCTGATAACTTCGAAATACTCGATCGTTGGGTTAAGACGTCGGGCGGAATGAGCACTCCGAAGGATTGGTTCAAGGACCATTTTGCGCAACCCTCAATGTGGACGTTTCTCTCTAAGCTGGACATCTCTATCGGTCTGTTCCAGGGAGAAGCCGATTCCTCTGTGTCCGCGGAAAGTTTGAGGAAGATGGAAGAACAGGCGAAGAAAGCCGGTAAGTCCAACATGCAATTCCGCTACTTCGAAAACCTGGATCATTCCCTGAACATTATCAGGTACTTCGTCAGAGGAACTCTTCCGGACGGACACAAAGCGATCTTCGAATACATAAACAGTCAGGTCGGAAAAAAGCAGCCTTAGAACATGAGAGTTCTCCTTTTCGTTTTGCTTTGCGTCCCAAATAATCTCGCTCAGGATTGGCCCGAGTTTCGAGGACCGACGGGGCAGGGCATTTCCGATGAACACGGACTGCCTCTGACATGGAACGAGACCAGGAACGTGCGGTGGAAGGTTGCAATTCCGGGAAGGGGATGGTCCTCACCTGCGATTCAAGGCGATCGGATCTGGCTCACGACAGCTACCGAAGAAGGAAAATCATTGCGCGCGATCTGCGTCGATCGAAACACCGGTGCGCTGCTTCAGAATGTTGAGATCTTTCGCCGCAAGGATTTGGGGCAGATCAACGGAAAGAACAGTCATGCGTCGCCGACGCCCGTGCTCGAAGGCGATCGGATCTATCTGCACTTCGGCGCCCACGGAACGGCGTGTATCACGCAGACGGGTGAAATCGTCTGGAAGACCAGGCTCGAATACGATAACGGTCAACACGGACCTGGCGGCTCTCCAATCGTCTATGAGAACCTGCTGATCCTGAGCTGCGATGGCCAGGACGTGCAGTTTGTCGTGGCGCTCGACAAGCTCACCGGCAAAGTCCGATGGAAGAAGTTCCGCGAGGGATTCCAGGCCTATACGACCCCGCTTGTCATTCGACTTCCTTCAGGCGATCAGCTTGTGAGTCCTGGCGCATTCCGGACTATCGCGTACGAGCCGCGCACAGGGAAGGAGATATGGCAGGTGACGTACGGCCAGGGGTTCTCAAATGTCCCACGGCCCGTCTATGCGAATGGACTGGTTTTCCTATGCACCGGATTTCAGGAACCGTCGCTGTTGGCGGTTCGAACAGACGGCCATGGGAACGTGACGAAGACCCACATTGCATGGAGTCTCAAGCGAGCAGTACCGCTGACGCCATCTCCGCTTCTGGTTGGTGAAGAGCTGTATCTGATCAATGACGGCGGCATCGCGAGCTGTCTGGATGCCAGGACCGGAAATGAGTATTGGCGAGTTCGCCTGGGCGGCAGCCACTCGGCCTCTCCGATCTACGCGGACGGACGGATCTACTTTCTCAGTGAAGAAGGAGAGTCGGTGGTAATTGCACCCGGAAGGCAATACAAGGTCCTCGCGACTAACCAGGTCGATGGGGAAACGCTCGCCTCGATGGCTGTATCGGGCGGCTCGATCTTCATTCGAAGCCGCACCCACCTCTACCGTTTGAGCAACTAGACGGTACGCACGCTTCCAGCGTGCAAAGCTCGGTGCGGTGCCACTTGGAAATACAACGGCAACCCTCGGAGGCGTGCACGCTGGAAGCGTGCGTACCCAGGTAACTCATGAGAATCCGAAAGCTACATCGCGCTATTGGACTTGTGCTCCTTCTTCCATTTCTCGGATGGACCCTTACCGGATTAGTATTCTTTATTAAGCCGGGATACGAAGGAGCATTCGAATTGCTTCAGCCCAGGACTTATCCGCTGGATGAAACTCTGTCAATACGAGCTGATCCAACCTGGCTGGAGTTCAGGTGTCTTCGAACGATTCTGGGAAGCCACTTGCTGGTGCGTACGTCGGAGGGATGGCTCCATCTGGACCCTGCCAGCCTCCGTCCCAAAGACAAGCCCACCGAAGATGAGATCCGGTCACTTCTGGCAGACGCATTCTCGTCCCACCCTCAGCGCTACGGAAACATCACCAGTATTGCGAACAGTACGATTACGACCGATACGAACACTCGCATCGCGCTCGATTGGAACAGGCTGAGCTTGCAGCAGCGGGGAACAGACACGGACCGCATTGATCTCCTCTACCGGATACATTATCTGCAGTGGACCGGCGTGAGGGTAATCGATCGAATACTGGGTCCTCTCGGGCTTGCGATGGTGCTTTCACTGAGCATCCTGGGTGTTTGCCTTGCGAAAGGTTCTGCAAGGTTGAAGTAATCCAGAGCAGCGTACGGAAAAATGGCTTCGCCCGAGCTAGACGACCTATTGACTCTGCGCGCGGATTAGCATAGAAGGATTGATACGAAAAGTTGATCACGAATTCCCCTAAAAGGAGATTAAAGATGACTGTTTACATGGTTGAGCGTGATTTGCCCGGCGTCACGGTCGAGCAATTGGGTGCTGCCCAAAAAGCGGCAATCGAAAAGGGAAAGGAATTCACGGCGGATGGTAAGGATGTCCGTTATATTCGAAGCATCTTTGTTCCAGGCGAATCGAAGTGCATGTGTCTATTTGAAGCGTCAAGCCCTGAACTGGTGCGTGAAATGAATGAAGCGGCGCAGATCCCATTCACACGGATCAAAGAGGCACTTGATTTGACGCCGTAGTCGGGAACAACCGGCCTGCCCAGGAAGAATAGAGGTCGGGACGAGTGAACTTGTCCCCGCCCGAGTCCAGGGATCAGGACCGGCGGGGACAAGTCCCTCTTCCCGACTTCTATTCTCCTTAGTATGAGCGGTGCAGCCCACCTGTCGCATCTTTCTCAAACGTTGTTCAGTATCGATGACGCGGTACCGCTAAAGATTCTCTGCTTTTCCTGCTCGGGAATCGCCAGATCCTCAATCGAAGAGACTGAGCGCTCGATTGAGCCGAGCAGATGCGGATAGTCGCTGCCCATCAACAGATGATCAACTCCCACAAGATCGCGTGCCAGCCTGAGGTTGTGTGAACTGAAGGTCACCGTGTCGTAATAGAGTCGCTTCAGATAAATGCTCGGCAACTGGTCGATCTTTGCCCGGCACTCGGCGAAGTCACGGAAGCCGTTGTCCAGTCGCTCCATAAGGTAAGGTATCGCGCCGCCGAGGTGCCCTATGATCCATCGAATATCTGGGAACTCGGCCAGCATGCCGTCGAAACACATTCTCGCGACCGCCAGAGTCGTGTCGAAGGGAAAGCCAACCAGCGGCCCGAGCACGTATTCCTTGAACGGCTCGGCGGCCACCGGAATCATCGGGTGCAGGAAGATGCAAAGCTTCATCCGGTTGGCCTCTTCAAAAAATGGCCTGTAAAGAGGCGCCGTAAGCGCCCGCCCTTTGATGTTACTCAGCAGTATCACGCCGTTCATCTTCAATTGATCGATTGACCGATGAAGCTCCTCCAACGCGTGGCCGGGAGAGTCCATCGGAATCGATGCGAAGCCCTTGAAGCGCTGAGGGTGTCGGGCTATCAGCTCGGCATACCCATCGTTTATGATTCGCGCGACTTCCGGCTGCCGCGCAGCATCCGCGAAAAAGATATTCGGTGTTGATAGCGACAGCACTTCGACGTCGATGCCGACCCGGTCCATGTCCTCAAGCCGTTTGGCGGGGTCGCTCATTGGTGGCGTGATTCCGAAGAAGCGGGCGCCGCCGTAGGTAATGATCGTACGGCCGGTCGGATCCTTGTCGAATGAGAATTCGGAAGGGATGTCTCGAAGCATCTGAAAGAAGCTGTCGGGGTAGTAATGGGTGTGAACATCGATCTTCATTTGGCTGATCTCCGGATTTGGAGTTGCGACGAGTTGACGGACCGGCAAGGCTAACATAGGCAGCCGGACCTCGGCCAGCACCTGGGTACGCACGCTTCCAGCGCGCAGCCCTGCGAAAGGGCACGCTGGAAGCGTGCGTACCCAGGCCTGCCAGATTCTTATTGCGATTGTGGCCATGATACGGCGGTTCATCTGATTGCTTCGATGTTGCTCTTTCAGCCTGGCAACAATTGCAGAGGCATACCGGTTGCCTGCGATTAAGCGCAACCTCCCGAGCAATACCACGCGTGTTAGTGGGCTACTGAAAGACTCGCTAAAGGTGAGTCTATGTTGAGGTCATTCCTGATTGCTTGTGTCCTGGCGGTCGTGTTCTCTTCGAGTGCATTGGCGCAGAAGAACGAGTTGAGCTTGATCATCGGCGGCGGCAGGCTGTCGAGCGAGAGTGGGAGCATTGGGGCCTCCGCCTGCTCGCTCGCCTATACGAGAAGCCTGATCTCCGGACTCGCCGTCGAGGGTTCGTTGGACGCCTTCTTCGCGCAGAACGGTACTCCTCCATTTCGTGACGACTTTGGATCAGTGGAGGCTTCGCTTGTTTATCACTTCCTCCCGGTCAAGAAGACCCGAACTCTCATCCCCTATGTGACGGCTGGCATCGGAAAAGTGAGCACCGATTTTACCGAGATTCCAGGTGAGAAAATCTACCGGTTTGGCGGGGGAGTCAAGTACTACCTGAGCGACGGGCACCGGTGGGGAATGCGGATAGAAGTGCGTGACGAGATTACGATAACCGATGGGTCCCAGCGATATCCGGTATCCGGCTCCCGGCTCACAGTTGTCACCGTGAGGGGCGGAATCTCGTACCGCTTCTGAAGACGAGATCTTCGCCGAGCCAGAGTCCTCTGCCACAAGTGTCAAGGGTAACGACTAGTACCACAAATGCGTGAGGACGCTGGCGAGATTGGCCAATCGAAGATCCGGCGTTACCTCGTCTTAGGCGGCGTGCTGTTGAGTATCTTGGATTGTTCAATAATTAAGTGAGAGTGTGCTTCGAGGAGGCGGCCCTTCTCACAGAGTGCCTGGATCTCATCGATGAGCGCCTGGCTTTCCTTGCGAAGCGTCAGGGAGCGCGCAGCCAAATGAACGCAATCACGCTTCACCTTTTTTGCAGTGAGATCCATTAGGCCCCTCTTCGCCCAGATGCGGGATCATTTGAGAGTACAGCTACGCTGTAGATCTGTCGAGGCCGGCGCGGAGCAATCCCTCAAAGGTTTCCAGGATCCAGCTGACGAAGGCGGTGTCCATGAGACCGGGCGAGCTGGATAGCAACACAGCCTTGGTCATGGGAGTTTCCCCTCATTGAGTTGGACGTAAACGGCAGGCAGAATGCGGCAGAAGAATGTAGGCCGGGGGATGTGATGGCAGTTGTTCAGCAAAACTATCTTTCCTGATTTGTACAATATTGAACATCATTCGATCTCAAATGAGCGTAGATCATCAAACACAGCGTATGAGCGGGTTTGGGTGGGGGTAAACATGTCTATCAACGTTACGATCAATGGGAAACCCGCGATTCCGACTAAGCTGAAGGGTGAACTGGAGCGGTCGGTGCTCGACGCGATCATCGACCAGATCAAGAAAACGATTCGTTCCAGGATAAGCCTCAAGGAATCGCAACAGATCACCCTTCACGTGGTCGGAAGTAATCTTCAGACTCTTGCTTTTGGCCTTGAGGGACCGGAAGAGATTATAAACCGGGCTCGAGCTGGTTTCGATTAGCTTTGATTAGCTCTGTCTCTCAGAGAGCTGGACCGTTGAGCCTCGGCCAGGAGGAGTTCGAATGATTGCCAACATCTGGAAAGACGGGAAAATTGCCTTTCGGAGTATTGAAGTCTCACGGGTTGACATCTCTAGTTTCTCTCATGCTCTATCAAGTATCTGGTCCACTATGAAAGGGAGAAGAGCCATAAGAAAAAGCCATGAAGAGTGATTGTCGA
>DASYSA010000114.1:0-8110 GCA_036003885.1 Blastocatellia bacterium
AGCCAAAGTTGAGGAGCGCATTCGGGAAGATGGAACCCTCATCGACTCGTCGCTTGAGTCAAAGGCTCAGACCTTCTTGAGCGAGCTCATCTGGTTCACGGAAGCCATAACCGCCCGCAAGGAATTGGAGCAACCAAGGGCAAATGAACAGAGCGGGTAGCAAAGGCTCACGCTTGAGACCGCGGCGGTCGGATGTTGCATACATCTCATTAACACCTCACTTAAGTGAGGTGCCTCGCGGGCGACGGCTGGTCGCCCCTCGGGGATGAAGCGAATCCCCCCAACCTCCCGGTTGGGGTTTTCGCACAGAGTCTCTGAAGTGAGGTTAATGAGATGATTGCCATGGTTCCGAAGGTTGGGATATCTAGCCTGGCGGTCGATAAGTGCCGGCGACTTTGACGAGCTGCTTACCGACGTTTCTCCCTTTCAACATCGCTATGAATGCTCGGGGCGCGTTCTCGAGCCCATCCTCAATATCTTCACGGTACTTCAACTTCCCCTCGCGTAGCCATGCAGCCATTTGCTTCAAGCCTTCTTCGAAGCGATTTGCGAATTGAGATACTAAGAAGCCTTCCGCCCTCGCCTGTTTTACCAGCAGCGATCGGAGAATCATTCGAGGTCCCATCTCCGGCTGTTCCACGTTGTACTGAGATATCTGGCCGCAGACCGCAATCCTGGCATTCGTGTTGATCAATCCAAACACCGCATCCGTGATTGCCCCGCCCACGTTGTCAAAGTACGCATCGATGCCTCTGGGACACAGCTCCTTCAGCTTCGCATAGTAGTCGTCGACCGTCTTGTAGTTGAACGCCGCATCGAAACCCAACTCGCCGGTGAGATAGTTCACCTTGTCGTCGCCGCCCGCTATGCCGACAACCCGGCAGCCTTTGATTCTTGCGATCTGGCCCACGAGTGAGCCCACGGCTCCCGCTGCTCCTGAGACCACCACGGTCTCTCCTCGCTGCGGATTGCAGATGTCCAACAATCCAAAGTAAGCAGTCAGACCGGGCATACCCAGAATTCCCAACGCGGTCGGTATTGGCGCGAGACTCCCGTCTATCGTCCTAACCCCGGTGCCGTTCGAAATCGCATATTCTTGCCAGCCGAACGGACCAACGACCAGGTCGCTCTGTTGAAATCGAGGATTCCTGGACTCGATGACGCTGCCCACCGCTCCGCCAACCATCACCTCTCCAATCTTCACCGCGGGCGCATAGGATTCAGCATCATTCATCCGGCCGCGCATGTAGGGATCGACCGACAAGAACCAAATGGCTACCAGGATCTGCCCATCCTGGAGATCAAAAGAGATGGGGGATTCAACAAGTTTGAAATCGGACTCTTTCGGATAACCGCTGGGACGCGCCGCCAGCGTAATCTGTCTGTTCATTGTCGTCATCGCATCTCCTCCCTGGCCGGCGAATACATTAACCGATGTCAGTGTATTCCGAACAGTCCAGCGCATAAACTCTCCCGCGCTCGAGTGCACATTTTCCGACCAAACCTCTCCCGCCCGCGTCATATAAGGCGTCGAAGGTCTTTCGAGCGGAGTCCTCCCTCCCTCATGCTCGAAGCCGAATCCAATAGGAGACTTCAAACATGAAAAAGCTGGCATTGCTTGTCGTGACGCTCGTGTTTTGCCTGGGGACGTTCTTCTCGACTCAGGCTTCTTTGGCTGACGGACGTGACTGCGTAAGGCGTTGCCATGAAGAGGCCAAACAGGCGCGTCAGAGATGCAGGAATCTGCCTCCTCCGGAACGTGAGAGGTGCTTACGTGAAGTGAGGGAGCGCTTCGAGGCATGTGTCAGGGCTTGTAGGCACTGACAACTCCAGAACCCTCTCAGGTCGTGTTTTCTTATCTCCCCACTTTTTTCCTTCTCAACGGACCGCTCGATCAGAGCAGGGTGGGTCGAAGTGACGAGAGAGCTGGGACTATCGCGGCCTCTGCCGGTTGCCAATCACTCAAGCTAACGCCTTATTCACGACCTCACCCTGGACATCGGTGAGCCTGAAGTGCCGTCCCTGGAACTTGAACGTAAGTCGTTTATGATCCACCCCGAGACAGTGCAGGATCGTCGCCTGCAGATCGTGCACGTGAACGGGGTCTGCGACGATGTTGTATGAATAGTCATCGGTCTCGCCCAGAGTGAATCCACGTTTGATGCCTGCGCCTGCGACCCACATCGTGAAGCAACGGGGGTGGTGGTCGCGGCCGTAGTTGTTGTCGGTGAGCTTGCCCTGACAGTAGACTGTGCGGCCAAACTCTCCACCCCAGACTACGAGGGTATCGTCGAGCAGACCGCGCTGCTTCAAGTCCATTACAAGCGCCGCCGACGCCTGATCCGTTCCCTTGCATTGCAGGGCGAGATCGCGGGGGAGGTCGTTGTGCTGGTCCCAGCCTCGATGGTAGAGCTGTATGAACCGGACATTCCTCTCAGCAAGCCGCCGCGCGAGCAGACAATTTGCCGCGTACGTTCCGGGCTTGCGCGAGTCGGGGCCGTACATATCGAACACGTGGTCGGGCTCTTTTGAGAGGTCCATTAAGTCCGGAACCGAGGTTTGCATTCGATAAGCCATTTCATATTGAGCGATGCGGGTTTCGATCTCCGGATCGCCGTAGGACTCGGACTTGAGTTTATCGAGCTTCACCACTGCGTCGAGCATCTGGCGGCGCGTCGTCTTGCTGATTCCGGGCGGATCGGTGAGGTAGAGCACCGGCTCTCCGCTCCCGCGAAAGCGCACGCCTTGATAGCTCGACGGCAGGAAGCCGCTCCCCCACAGGCGCGAGAAGAGAGGCTGATCGGTGTTGATTGCGTTTGCGACCGACAGCAAAACGACGAAGGAAGGCAAGTTCTGGTTTTCGCTTCCCAGACCATAGCTGACCCACGATCCCAGGCTTGGCCGCCCGGGCTGCTGGCTTCCGGTTTGGATGAATGTGATCGCCGGATCGTGATTGATAGCTTCGGTGTTGACGGTCCTGATAATGGTGATTTCGTCGACTATCCTGGCGGTGTGGGGCAGCAACTCGCTCAGCCAGGTGCCGGACTCTCCGTGCTGGCCGAATTTGAAGAGCGAGTTGACTACAGGAAAGGAACTCTGGCCGGAAGTCATGCCTGTGATGCGTTGGCCCATGCGAACCGAATCGGGCAACTCAGAGCTGTGATAGCGCTGGAGCTTCGGCTTGTAGTCGAAGAGATCGATCTGCGAAGGCGCCCCCGACTGATGCAGGAAGATAACGCGTTTTGCTTTGGGGGGGAAGTGGGGAAGTCCAACCAGTGCGCCAGTCTTTGGGTCTCTGTTCGACTCAGTGTCGGAGGCGGCGAAGATGGGCGGCTCTAATAATGATGCGAGTGCGGCGACACCGATGCCGGAACTTGCGAGCCCGAACAGTTGGCGGCGGGTTAAGGTGAGTTCAAGTTCTCGTTCTAAGTCCATAAAGCCTCTCGCTTGGCAGACCCTGGGTACGCACGCTTCCAGCGTGCTGGCATTACATTAATGTCCAGTCAAAGTCCCCTGACCCCCGGTCCCTGACCCCTGGCCCCCGGTCCCTGACCCCTGGCCCCTGACACCTACTCTTTGGTTATCGTCTCGTCCAGATTCAATATCGCGCTTGCCACCGTTGTCCACGCCGCGACCTCGGAGGCATCCAGCTTCTCGTCCCACTTCGACTGGCCAACACCGAGCAGTTCGAGCGCAGACTTCTTGTTTCGACGATAATTAGCGAGCTGCTTCTGCAATAGATCGCGCAGCACTCGAATCTCCTCCGACGAAGGCTTTCTCGCTGTTGCCTGCCGAAATACGAAGCTCATTCGGCTCGGGACATCTTTTCCGCCTTCGATCAGCGTCCGCTGAGCAAGAGTCCGAGCAGCTTCTATATAGGTCGGATCGTTCATCAACACGAGTGCCTGCAACGGTGTATTCGTGAGCGTTCTGCGTGCCGTGCACTTCTCGCGGTCCGGCGCGTCGAAGGTCGCGAGCTGAGGCGGAGGCACCGTGCGCTTCCAGAACGTGTACATGCTGCGACGATAGAGGTTCTTGCCCGTGCTCTGAGTGTATGACTGAGCGGAGAAGCCATCCCCGAACGCCATCTCGTCCCACAAGCCTTTAGGCTGATAAGGGAAGACTCCGGGACCGCCGATTTCTGAATTCAACAGGCCGCTTATGGCTAAAGCATTGTCGCGAACCATCTCGGCGGGCAGGCGGAATCGAGGTCCGCGCCCGAGCAGTCGATTCTCGGGATCTCTCTCGAGTAATTCGCGTGTCACTCTCGACGACTGGCGATATGTCGCGGAAGTGACGATCAGACGCTGCATCCCGCGAGTGTCCCAGCCGGTGCGAATGAATTCAGTTGCAAGCCAGTCCAGCAGTTCAGGATGAACCGGCGGCTCACCCTGAGAGCCGAAATTCTCGGACGTCTTCACGATGCCGAGGCCGAAATACATCTGCCAGTAACGATTGACCGCAACGCGTGCGGTGAGAGGATGCGAGGGGCTCACCAGCCACTTCGCGAGGGTGAGGCGATTGGGCGGGGCCTCTCTTGGCAAAGGGGATAACGCCGCCGGGACGCCCGGCGTCACCTTCTCGGTCTTGTTGCGGTAGTCACCTCTCGCCAACACAAAGGTGTCGCGCGGCTTTTCCAACTCGCCCATCACCATCACGGTTGGGATCGCCTTTTCGAGATCGTCCTTCTGCTTTCTCAAGCTGTTCAGCTCAACATAGTGTTTCTTCAGAGCTTCGGCCGCCTCGTAGGTGAGGAAGTAGTTGCGAACGCGGGCGGCATCTTCTTTCGATCGCTTTCCAAAGACACCGGAGAGGATCGTCTGAATGGGATAATGAATCGCAAGCTGCTGAATCTCATCCTCTGTCAGCTCGCGGTTGTAGAATCGCAGGTCATCGATGCTGCCTTTGAAGGGTCTGCCAGTCAGCTTGTCGCCGATCTGCAGTTCGGCATTCGTCCTGATCGAGCCGGTGAGCGTGTCCTGTACCACCTCAGTGTTGTAGGGTTTTCCGTCAATGTAGAGTTTCAGCCCCGCAGCTTTGCCTGATCCGTCGTAGATGAGCGCGAGATGGTACCAGTCGCCAAGGTTGAGTCGCTTCGTGGTTCTGATCTGGATTGCGTCATCGGGCCAGCGCGAAATCAGCCTGATCGTAAGATGCGCGGCCCGCCTCTGTATGCCGACAAGCTCGAGGTCATCGAACAGGAATTCGTAGCCACGGCGGCTCTCCGAACTGTCGATCTTCTGGAACGCCGAGATTGGAGTGTTGCTGCTTGCCCGCACCCAGACAGCCATGCTGGATCGATCCGAGCGTTCGAACGCGCCCACGTTGCCAAAGCTCACCTGCGTATCTCCATCGAAACTGACGGCCCTGCCTACCTGCCCAGTCCCAAACGTCGGATCGCCTTTGATTGTCCTTCCATGTTGATAGCCACCTGAACCATCCGAGAAACTGCCGTCGAGCTCATAATGAGCAGTCAGTCCGTCGCGTGGAGCTGCGGCCATTTTGGCGATGAAGCCTTTCTCCCATTCATCCTGGGGCGGCATCACCACTGAATCCGCGAGCGCCTCCTCTTCAGCTTTGATTCCGGCGTTCAATTCATCGAGCCGGCTCTTCTGCTGTGGCGATGGCAGGGGCATAAATGGCTTTGCATTGCCCGTTCTTCCATCAAGACCCTCCTCGGGTACGGTGTTGAAGAAGGCGAAGAACTGGTAGAACTCCTTCTGCGTGATCGGATCGTATTTGTGGTTGTGACAGCGGGCACAGCCCAGGGTCGTAGCCATCCACACATTAGAGGTCGTCTCCAGTCGATCGACCACGTATTCGACCTGGTACTCTTCCGGGATGGCGCCGCCTTCATAATTGATCATGTGGTTCCGGTTGAATCCGGAAGCAATCTTCTGCTCCAGCGTGGCGTCCGGCAACAGATCTCCTGCCAACTGCTCGACGGTGAACTTGTCGAAGGGGAGGTTCCGATTGAATGCATTGATTACCCAGTCGCGCCAGCGCCACATATCCCGGTGGCTGTCGATATGATAACCGTGAGTGTCCGCGTAGCGAGCCAGATCCAGCCACTGCATCGCCATTCGCTCGCCGTACCGCGGGGAACTCAGTAGCTGGTCGACGCGCTTCTCATAGGCATCAGGTGAATCGTCTTTCAGAAAGGAGTCGATCTCGGCCGGAGTGGGGGGAAGGCCAGTCAGGTCGAAAGAGACGCGGCGAAGCAAGGTGACCTTGTCGGCTTCCGAAGACGGTTTCAGTCCTTCTCGTTCGAGCCTGGCGAGCACGAAATTGTCGATCGGATTGCGAACCCACGCCGGCGACTTGACGGCTGGAAGGTCGGGGCGGATCGGCGCGACATAAGCCCAGTGGGTTTCCCACCGGGCGCCTTCGTCAACCCACCTCCGCAAAAGATCGATCTGCTTGTCGGTCAGGCTGCGTCCGGAATATGCCGGCGGCATCCGCATCTCGGAAGTGGGCGCGGTTATTCGCTGGATCAAGCGGCTCTTCTGCGAGTCACCCGGAACTATCACACCCTGTTTTGCGAATGCGCCTTCCTTAGTATCGAAGCGCAGTTCGGCCATTCGCTGCCCGGCGTCGGGGCCGTGGCAGGCGAAACAGGTATCGGAGAGAATTGGACGTATATCGCGGTCGAAGTCGATGGCTTTTGCCGCCTGGGCTTGTGCCACGTTCGGCTTCGCCAGGACGAGATAAGAGGCGCCCGCGACCGAAACCGCGACGAAAATCAGAAGGACTCCACGCCTCACGTTGCTACCTCAAGTTATGTTCGGTTCTCCGGCGCTGTCAGACGAATCGCGATCACCGCGCGCCTCCTCTTTCTGAGTTTACTAAAAAAGTCCCCAATTCTCTTCAACGCGCCGTACTTCTGATTGAGAAGGTTGTGGCCGTGCTCGGCGCCGCTTGCGTCGAGGATACTGGCTTCAGCGTCGACCCATGATCCTTTCAGTTTACCTCGAGCGTCGCAAGGCGCAATTCGAACGCGGGAGTTGTTCCGTATGCGCTTCACCTTCCCGGCGTCGGCGAGCGAATAGATGTAAAAGATCCCACGCTCTTGGGCAAACCACACGGGCGTGGCGACTGCTCTGCCATCCTTTCTGTAGGATTCGAGACTCAGATACTTCTGCTTCTCGAATTGGTCCAGCGAGGCTGTCTGCATTGTCGTCGACCTCAACGACTTCCCCGAATCCGATCTGCCGGATTGACAGTAGCATAAAACAGCGGCCACATCGATTGTGGATTGTGGATTGCGGATTGGGGATTGGGGATTGGGGATTGCGGAGCGGATTGGTGATTGCTAATACCTTGATTAATAAGAATCGCTGAATCGAGGGCCTGACCCACCAATCGATCCGCAATCCGCAATCAAGATCCCCGGATTCCGCAAAACGTGCTTGCGTGCTCTATCCCAGTTGGTTAAAATGAGCGTTTTCGACATGTAGTGGGGAGAGCCGGCAGTACATTCCGTCACCGACTGCATTTTGTAAGGTCAGGTTCATCGCGTCCGGTCGTATTTTGGCTTAGCGCCGGGTGTAAAGTGCTGGGGTGGTCGAGTGGTTAATGGCACCGGGCTGTAAACCCGGCGGGCTTAGGTCCTTCGTAGGTTCGAATCCTACCCCCAGCACCATTGACAGTTAGCGACGCGGGCGTAGCGCAATGGTAGCGCACTAGCCTTCCAAGCTAGATGTTGCGGGTTCGAATCCCGTCGCCCGCTCCACGCCTTCATCGTCGATCTCGGGTTTAGTGATCGCCGGCGTAGCTCAGTGGTAGAGCGCATCCTTGGTAAGGATGAGGTCATGGGTTCAATCCCCATCGCCGGCTCCATCCGATTGGGGGCATCCAGGCAGCCGCGTCGCGTCACCGAACCTTGACTGCGACGTGAGCAACCAGGATTCGAAACCCTGGTAAGGAAAAGCCAGCGCCGTCAGGACAGCGGCCGATCGCAAGGAGAGTTATGGGAAAAGAGAAGTTTGACCGTTCCAAGCCGCACGTGAACGTAGGGACAATCGGGCACATCGATCACGGGAAGACGACGCTGACGGCGGCGATCACGCGAGTGCTGGCGAAGCACAATCCGAAGATACAGTTTCGGTCG
>DASYSA010000115.1:0-6413 GCA_036003885.1 Blastocatellia bacterium
CAGGTCGTGCGTGATTAGCAAATAGGTCAAACGGTATTCCTCGCGCAGCGATTTCAGTAGGTTCAGAACCTGAGCTTGTATTGACACGTCCAATGCCGATACGGGTTCGTCCGCCACAATCAGCTCTGGTCCCAGTGACAATGCACGAGCAACCACAATGCGTTGTCGTTGACCACCGCTGAACTGGTGTGGGTAGCGGTCGAGCATGTCGGAACGCAACCCGACACGTTCAAGGAGGTCGGAGATGCGCCGTTCGCGCTCCCTTCCCTGGGCGATCTGGTGGATGCTGTATCCAGCAGAGAGTATGTCGCGAACGCTCCGCCTTGGATTGAGTGACGAGAATGGATTCTGGAAGATCATTTGCACCTGGCGGCGGAACGCTTTAAGTTCGGACCCGCCGAGGTGGTTGACGTCCTTCCCCTTAAACAACACGGTGCCCGACGTGGGACGCTCAAAGCAGAGGGCCAGGCGGCCTAATGTTGTCTTGCCCGAACCACTCTCACCCACGAGGCCGAAGCTCTCCCCTTTGTAAAGCGTGAGAGTCACGTCGTCGACGGCTGTCACTAGGGTGTCGCTCCGGAGCCAGCCGGCCCGGTGACCGAACTCCTTGGTTACGCGGGAAAACTGGAGGCACACGGGGTCGGACTCGACTGGCGCCGTTTGCATCAGCCCTGTTGTGTAGATCTGGGATTACGGGGCCTGATTTGCCAGCGCGCACTGCTTTGGTCCTGAAAGTGGCAGGCGGCCCAGTGAGAATCGTCAGAACCCTCTGGGGGCTCTGCCTCCGCGCACGCCGCCGGCGAGCCCAGCGCGATACGTAATGGACAGCGGGGATGAAAACGACACCCGGTCGGCCACCTTGCCGGATCCGGAGGGCTGCCTCCCAAAGCTTCAAAACGTGGCGGTGCTCCGCCGCCGAGGGGAGGTATCGCCGAAAGTAAGGCTTGTGTGTATGGATGTAACGGTTTCTCGAACACCGCGACGGTCGGGCCGGACTCAACGATTCGACCCGCGTACATGACCAGGATTCTGTCGCAGAGCTCTGCAACGGTCGCGAGGTCGTGGCTAATAAACAGCACCGCGGCGCCGCTCGTATCTCGAATCGATCGAAGCAAATCCAGAATTTGGGCTTGAACGGTCACGTCGAGGGCCGTAGTCGGCTCGTCAGCAATCAGGAGCTTCGGACCGAGGATGAGAGCCCCAGCGATGGCAACTCGTTGCTGCATGCCACCGCTTAGCTCGTGGGCATGCTTCTTGAGTGTCAGTTTGGGTCGAGGAATATCAACCCGCTTAAGCATCGCCAGTGACCGTTCCCAAACCTCGCGGGCCCGACCACCTTGGTGGTCGCGTACAACTTCCCCAATCTGCTCCGCAACAGTGGTCACGGGGTTCATCGCAGCGAGTGCGTCCTGGACAATGAGAGCGATGTCTCGGCCTCGAATCGCCCGCATTTCCTTGATCGAGAGTTTGAGTAGATCGCGGCCCAGAAACTGAATCTCGCCCCCTACAACCCGGCCCGGCGCAGGTACGAGGCGCAGAATTGCCATTCCAAGGGTGCTCTTACCGGAACCGGACTCCCCCACGAGGCCGACAATTTCAGCAGTGCGCATAGACATCGATACCCCGTCGACCGCATTTACGACACCCTTTCGCATCGCAAAGCTCACGCGAAGGTCTTTCACCCCCAGTAGCTGATGGCGACTAATCGGATTACTTGCGTTCAAGAACCTAGATCTCTCGCTGCCACGCGCGGGGATCGAGTACATCCCTGAGCGCATCGCCGAGCAAATTGAAGCCAAGCACTGCAATCAGGACTGCCAGTCCAGCTCCTATCGGCAGCCAGGGTGCTTGAAAGAAATACTGCCTCCCTTCGATAAGTAGTGATCCCCACGAAGCATTCGGCGGTTGAACTCCAACCCCCAAGAAGCCCAAGTTTGCTTCATCAAGAATCGCCCACGCAATGGCGGACGTCGCCTGAACGATCACGATTGGCAACACGTTCGGCAATATTTCTGTCATCAGAACTCTGAAGGTGGATGCGCCCATGCCAACCGAGGCTTCAACGTAGGCCTGAACCCGCGCACTGGAAACCGCGCTGCGAATGACCCGAGCGAACGTGGGCGCGTAGGCGATGGCTATGGCTAAAGCAACGGTAGGTCCTGAAGGTCCGACCAGAGCCAAGATTCCCAGCGCGACCAACAAGGCCGGAATAGCCATGAAGATGTCGACAATGCGCGTAAAGATCAAATCGACTACTCCACCTAGATATCCAGCAAAGAGGGCTGGTAGGCCGCCCAACACCATTCCGATGACGACGGCGGATACTCCTATAGCCAACGAAGCCCGCGCGCCATCGATGACCCGGCTGAGCACGTCTCGACCAAACTCGTCAGAACCCAGTATGTGGCCGAACTCTGGCCCTGCAAACGTTGATTCCAGGTTCATCATTGTCGGGGGATATGGTGCAATCGCGCCGGCCAGCACAGCCGTCAGCACAACACCCGCGACGAAAATCAGGCCCGCGGTTCCGTTACCATTTCGAACCAGGCTCCGCCAATCTAGACTGCGAATCACGTGAATCGAATCCTCGGATCAAGCCAGCCATGGATCATCTCGGCGAGGAGATTCAAGATCACGTAGATGACCGCGAAGATCAAAACCACTGCTTGCACCATGAAGTAGTCGCGCTCGATAACTCCACCTATGAGCAGTCTCCCGACGCCAGGCCACGCGAAAAGGACTTCTACGATCACTTGACCTCCCAGAAGTCGACCGAGTTGAAGCCCCAGAACGATGACTATGGGCAGGACTGCATTGCGAGCCGAGTACCTGGCGATGATCGTTGCTCGCTTAAGGCCCTTCGCGTGGGCAAGCGCCACAAACTGCTCTTGTTGGACTTCGATCGTGGCCGCACGGGTCATTCGGGCGAGATAGGGCGCCAGCGCAAGACCCAGAGTTATGGAGGGCAATATCGAGAAGCGAATGCTCGCCAGAGGGTCGTCCATGAATGCGACATATCCAAGCGACGGCAGCCAACGGAGTTGTACTGCGAAGACGAGGATCATGACTGTGCCGAGCCAGAAGATCGGGCTCGACAGGCCGACTAGGGCGCCAATCGAAAGCAAGCGATCGATCCAAGTGTCCTTGAACAGACCCGCAATGAAGCCGAACGGAGCGCCAATCAGAATAACGACAAGCATTCCAGTCATCGTCAGTTGCAGAGTCGCCGGAATGCGTGCAATCAGGATCGGAGTGATTGGGAATCGAGAAGAGAACGAGATGCCCAGGTCGCCGCGAGAGAGACCTTGAACCCAATGAAGATATTGAACAAGTATTGGCTGGTCAAGGCCCAGCTCATGACGTATCCGCGCCACGAGGGCAGGGTCCGCAGTTGGGCCAAGCATGCCGGCGACCGGGTCGCCAGGAATCAATTGGATGTAGATAAAGAGGACGAGAGAGAGACCGATCACGAGGGGGACCAAAAGGGCTATTCGATTCGCCGCGTACCTAAGCATTCACAGTTCCAAGCAGTCGAGGTTTTGCCGGGTCAAACCCACATTCTGCCGATCGAGCGGGAGAGGGGGAGGGGCTCCTCGAAGATTCACCTCGTGGTGCCCCTTGCCTCTCCTAGGCCCGGGCCGGACCTAACTCACGGTTGCGAATATCAACGAACGGTTCGAGTTATCAGTTCGACCGGCATATCCATGCACATTGAGTCCGGTTGCAGTAATGCTCGCTTGAGACCCACTGTTAATGCAGGGTACATCCTCTTGAATGAGCGTTTGCATTTGCGCATAGTAAGTCTTGGCTTGGTTACGATCCTGGGTGGCGCGAGCCTGAGTCACGAGTGTGTCCAGCTTTGTGTCAGTGACCTTGCAAAGAAGGGCGTTGACGATGCCTGTCGTAGTAAACGTCTGCTGCATCATGTCGTCAACGTTGGCGTATCCATTGCCCGCGTGAAACATCTGGAACTTGTTCTTGCCGACATCGGAGTAGTACGTCGCTGCGTCGTAGGCCTGTGGAGTCACATCGACGCCCAACGGCTGAAGATCGTTCTTTAGCAAAGTGGTGTGGCAGCGGGACTGATCCCAGTTGTTTTCGAATGGAACAGTTACCTTGAACAGCGTGCCATCCCGCATTCCCGGCACGCCCTTGGACACCCGAACGCCGGCTGAGCCCATGATCCAGCCCGCGGCCTTCATGAGGGCATCAGCCTTCGAAAGGGCCTCGTCCTTCGAAACTTTGTATTTCTCGATGCCTGGTGTGTACGCCCAGCTGCCTTCGAGAATTATGGCGCCGTACGAAAGGCCGCCGGTCGAAAGCCAGCAATTCTTCCAGCGATCTTCTCGGGGTGCCATATAGGCCAACGCTTGGCGGACCTTGACGTCGTTGAACGGCGGCTTAGTACGATCGAAGCCCCAGACCAAGACCCCAGGTTCATTGGGAGCAAAGAAGGTTATTTTGCCTGCGTCCTTCAGTCGAATAGCGTCCGTCGGAGCCATTGGGTAATACATGTCAGCAGTTCCGGACTCCAACGCTGCTGCGGCACTTGTTGGGTCTTCTTGAAAGGTGTAGTTGATGGTCGGGATCTTCGGGTAACCCGTATTCCAATAGTGGGTATTGGCCACGAGGGTCAGGTGGTCCTTGGGGATCCACTCCTTGAGCGACCAGGCGCCGGATGTTGCGGTGGGCTTTCTGAAATAGTTCGCATTTCCCTGGACAGCCTTCTGCGAAAGGATTGCGGCGATGCCTGCCGTCGCGAGAGCGTTCAAGAATGGGCGCGAGGATTTAGAGAGTGTGATTTTGACGGTTTGGGGATCAACGACATCGACAGAACGCATTTCCGTGAAGGCGGGTTTCAAGACCGCCGACGTCGCCATCCGCTGAACCGAGAACTGGACATCGGTTGCCGTTATCGCGCTACCGTCGCTGAACTTGGCGTTCGGTTGCAGGTGGAACGTGTAGGTTAAGCCGTCACCGGAAACCTCCCAGCTCTTGGCAACGGCAGGAACGATCTCGTCCTTGCTGTTGTAGTCGATCAACTGGTCATACATCAGCTCCATCGCACGCCGCGATGCTTGTGTCGCTGCCGAGCCGGGGTCAAGCCCAGTTGTGGGTTCGGCGGCAACGATGTGAAGGGGCTTGCTCGCCCCGCCAGTCCCGCCACCGCCACCGGGGCTACAGGCCGCTAGCGCGGTCGCCACAAGAATGAGCACTGGCCATAGACGCTGTCGCGTTTTCATGTGACTGTTTGCTTCCTCCTGCAAAGCCGTCGGCGCGCAGATCACGTTGGACGTGACCACCGGGAAGATACCACAAACCTAGGACCTAGGCCAGAACCTGGAGTAGCCTACGGTGGCAAGAAAGATGCTGTCGCGAAGAGGTACCCATGGCAACCTCGGCCGCGTCGCCGGACCCGGGATCGAAGCGTTCGCCGCCATCCGCTCATCGATGACAGCCATTCCTGAACGACCTGTCACATGACTGATCTTGCCGTCCACCGCGGCGATTTCATGGCCGCTCGCAACTGCATCTGGTTCAACAACGGGGTCGTCTGCTTGACGCCTCAACCAGTCGACGACGAGTACCGCGCTCGTCTAGACGAGACTTCCCGGCGTGGGCCCCTCCACGTTTCATTTCCTGAAGAGGAGTACCCGCGCCGTCAGTCCAGCCGGGACAGAATCGCGGAATTCCTTGGCGCCCGGAGTCGAGACGTTGCTTTTGTGCGTGGCGTAAGCGAGGCGTACATCACAGTTCTCCGAGGTATCGAGTGGGGGCCTAATGATGAGCTGATCATCAGTACCGACGAAGAGGCGGCGCTGCTGTTGCCCTCCCTCCACCTGCGCGATGACCAGAACGTCCGCGTGATCCGATTGCCGGTCGATCTGGAACCTGACGCCTTCGTCGGAGAGTTCGTCGCGCGGGCAACAAGTCGTACGAGATTGGTTGCACTTAGTCAGGTAACGACCAACCTTGGCTGCCGCCTACCAGTTCGAGAGCTATGCGCGGCCGCCCGTGAAAGAGGCGTGCTCACGTTCGTGGACACCGCGCACTCGGCCGGCCTTTTGGACGTGCAGTTAGAGCAGCTTGGATGCGACTTCGCCGGTGCGCTGTCCTACAAGTGGATGTACGGACCTTACGCGGCTGGCCTCTTGTGGTGTCAGCCAGCTCTGGCTACCCGGCTCCGGCTTGCATACGCTGGCAACCGGTCGCAGGAGGCAGTAGACGAGGAGCGAATGACCTATAGCCTGAAACGAACCGCCCAGCGCTTTGAGTACGGTCCTTGGACCTGGCCAGTGATTCACGCATGGGCCGCTGCCACAAAGTATGTCGACGTGATCGGCCGACGCGCGATTTGGGATCGCACCGTCACGTTGGCGTCGAGCCTCAAGGATGAGTTGAACAGAATCGAA
>DASYSA010000116.1:0-23911 GCA_036003885.1 Blastocatellia bacterium
ATCCCGATGGAGCCGGCGGCCAGCAGGTTTACAAACGCGCAGCCCACTTGAACCACGATCGAGAGCAACAGCGCACTGCCCATCAAAGCCCACTTGCCGCGGAATGCGTTGAACGACAGGAAGAGCCGCTCGACCTTCTCGTCTGCCCTCTTCAATCTGAAGAGACTGAGCACACGGTGGAGCAAGTCGTAACTGCGCCGGTAAAACAGTGCCAGGTTAGCAAGCGTGAAAGCAAAGAGAATCAGCCAGAACAACGGCGCCAGGAGGACTCCGCCGATGCTGGTTCCGTTATAGGTAGCGACCACCGCCGCTACGAGCACCAGACCCGCCATTCCGACGTCGCGGTCAATGAAGACTGATGCGGTTGAAGCGCTCAGCCTCCGCGTTTCCTTATTCAGGTAGTAGACACGGAAGACATCGCCTCCGATCGCAGTCGGCATCAGGAAATTAAAGAACACTCCAAGGAAGTAGTATGACAGCAGTCTCGGATAGCTGGTCTTGATGTCGAGCGGCTTCAGCATCAGATACCAGCGATAGGCGCTTAAGCCCTGGGCTATGTAGTAGACCAGAACCGCACCGACGAAGTAAGCGAGCTTCGCGTTTCTCAGCTCCCCCCAAAGATCGCCGATATGAATCTTTTTGAAGATCCAAACGTAAATGCCGACGCTGACCGCAATCTTCAGCACTAGTGTGGCTGTCTTCTTTGTCGTCATTCTGAGCTTCTGGCTCCAACCTTGTTCGAGATCAGTAACACTTGAGGGGTCTTAGTCCTGTCGAAAATGCCACTCAACTTTACTTGAAAGGTTGGGCGACTTGCAAGAACGATGGTCGGAACCCCAAGAACGTCCTTCACAACTTCATAGTCGTCGGCGGCCATCAAACAATATACGTCTTGGCCGGACGCAATTAACTCGCTCAGTTCCTCCGGGCGGTAGAATTCGAATATCGGTCGTCGCAGGTAGAACACCATGCTCGGCGACGCGGATCGGTAGTAGCCGACTCTCGCATCCGCCCCCGCCCGGCCGGCTATGACTTCCGAGAGAGCACGAACCGGCCGGTACTTTTCGAAGTCGGGAAGAGAGCAGAGCACGAATACCCAGTTGATCGAGGCCAGCGTCAGCGCCAGAAGGATGATCGCCAAATCCGCTCTCTTGACCGAAACAACCGCCGCCGCGAACAACCCGCCTGCGATTGCAACGCACCCGATCATCCGTGCGCCAGCGATCTCATAGACCTGTGACAGCCTTTCGATTGCATAGAGAAGTCCCGCACCCAGACCCACGACGAGTAAAGCCGCCGCACCTATAGCTATCGAAAGCCCGCGCGTACGATCTTTGTTCCAGGCCCGAGCGAGGAATCCTCCAATCAGGGCCGCCACTGCCGGATATACCGGCAACACGTAGAGATCCTCTTTGTTTCTTGATATTGAGAAGAAGAGAACAACTACTGCTATCCAGATCAGCAGCAGTATGCCGAACCGCCTCTCGCCCTGTTGTGATGGCTGATCAGGAGTGGGAGTCGAGCCGTCAGGTGTGACGTTCAGCGCCTCCCTTCGGTTCAACTTGAAATGTAATTGGAGCCAGATGGCGAGAGGCAGAAAGACCGACCAGGGCAACAGGTCTCCGGCGATTACGGGTATGTAGAAGAATATACTCCGCCTCGGTCCCCAAACCGGCTGAGTGTAGCGCGAGATGTTGTCGTCCAGCAGGAACGATTTGATGTAGTGCCAGCCGTGCTCGGCATAGATGGCTGCATACCACGGGGCAACAATGGCCGCAATGATGAGAAATCCTGCCGGGAGCATCAACTCGCGCAAGACGGTCAGGCGCCGGTGAACCGAGAGGTAGATCAGGATCGCCGCCGCCGGCAACAACGCCGCAACGGGGCCTTTTGTGAGAATGCCAAGACCCACTGACACGTACATCAGAGACAGATAGAGTTTCCGCCGGCCCGGGTGCAGTTCCGCGAGAACAAACATCAGAAGCGCCAGGCTCATGAACATCGCCAGGTATACATCTATGATTATTCGTCGCGAAAACATCAGAAAACGTGGAGTGGCCGCAAGCACGATAGCTGCGATTAAACCAGCGTCGCTCGAGAAGGCGGCCCTCCCAAGCAAAAGAGCCGTCCCGATGAGAACCAGTGCCGCGAGCGCGATCGGAAGACGCTCGACTTCTTCTGATACTCCAAACGTTTTGTAAAACAGTGCGACTACCCAGTAAACGAGGGGAGGCTTGTTGAACCGCGGCTGATGGTTGAATGTCGGGTTGATGAAGTCGCCGGCTTCGATCATCTCGCGCGGCGTCTCGGCGTAAAAGGCTTCATTCGAGTCCCACAGCGAAGATGACCCGAGTTTCACGAAATAAGGCAGTACGGCGACAATGACGGCAGCAATCAGAAAAAGTCTCTTGGATAAGAACGAAGCCTTCATGCGTGGGCTTCGTAACTATCACAGCGTGCTATGTCGGAGCAAGGGGAGAGGGGAAATGCGAAATGCGAACTTCGAAATGCGAATCTCTCTTGTCATTTTCGCATTTCGCATTTCGAAATTCGTATTTCCTTTTTCATTTCGCATTTCGCATTTCGAAATTCGCATTTCTCGTGTCGAGCCTCACCACAATTGCGGCTCCCTTTCGGAGGATGTTAAGGGGACAAATCCTCCGTCGCGTGGAGAGGGTCGAATTGAGTTGGCGGCAATTTACGCCGCCCCTGTTGTAGGTGCCAACGATCACGTCGCCGGCCTTGATGCCAGTCCGCTCCGCTGACGTTCCTTTTGCTACCGAGAGGACCAGTACGCCCCTCGAGGTCCCGAAGAACGCGGCCAGTTGTGGCTCCTGTGTCTGGTCCAGATCGCGTGCGGTAAAGCCCGCTGGGAAGACGACCGCGCGGGGATCGGGCGCGCCAAATCCTGTGTCGTTCGAAGCGAGTGTGGGCGCCGGCCCAGCCTGCTCACCGAGATTACGCAGGATATCCCCGACCTGGCGCATCTCTATCTCCAACTCACTAAGGGCTTCGGTTCGTGCTTGAGAAGGCGGACTCTTCAGGTTGCTGCGGTACTGTGCGTTCAACTCATCCAGACGCCGCTGAACGCTACTGCGCTGGGCAGCCTGAGACTCGTCCGGTATTTCCGACTCCATATAAGAGACTACCTGACCGGTGTAGGGTCGCGGGCCGAGCACCGCTTCGACTCCCACGTTGTCGCGATTTCGGATGACGCGCAGCTTTAGTCGGTGTCCGGCGGGCAACGACGAAAGAACCGCGCTCAAATCGGTCCTGGTATTGATGTCGAATTCATCGAGGCCAACGATAACGTCGCTCAGTTTGATGCCGCCCGATGCGGCCGGGCTCCCCCCGACAACTTCTCGAACGATCACCCCCGACCTTCGAGGTAGGCCTAGAACCGAAAAATCGGCCTCAGAAAGCTGTGTGAGACCATCGACCTTGACTCCCAACCATCCCGCAGGCACGCTGTCCTGTCTATCTATTACTCGCTTTGCAATCGTGTCGCGTATGAACTCGAACGGGAAGAGGTAGGCTCTCCCGAAGCCGGCATACTGCGCGACGCCCGCGACCTGACCTTCTGAAGTAATAACTATACTGCCGTCATTGCGTGAAAGGAGATTGCTGGAATTCAACGTCAGTGCCCCTCGAGCCTTGGCATAGGTGCTGCCAACTGCTACCCGTCCCAGGTCCTGCTTAATCGCGTAGTCTATGTAGAGCTGTTTACTGTTATCTGGAGCGGCGATCCTGGCTGTGATGTCCGCACTCAGTATCTTGACCCCCATTCCCAGGGATAGAAGACTCGTTGGCGCAAACCCAGGTGGCGGTAGCTTAAGACCCGCGACCTCGAGTACAGCGAACCCGGTCGCACAGTCCATGCCCACAAGCCGAGCCCGCAGCCGTAAGCCATTGCTTGTTGTGACAAGAATAGTCTCGTCCTTGTCCGAAGGATCGAGATTAGTCAGCCTTGTGACTACGTGGCCGTCGCCGTCTATGACAAGGCCCGTAGTTATGTTGAACAGCTTCCTCGGAGCGCTCCCCGGAACGCCTACACGAACGTTATCCTGCTGGCGCAAGCGGTCGATCATCTTGTTGGAATCGATCGCGTGAACAACAGATACTACCCACGGCGGAGCGTCGCCCCTGACGACAACCTGCTGCGTCTGCTGCTGGGCGTGTGAGGCGGACACTCCGAGCAGAGTTAGGATGAATACTGATGAAACTCTTCTAAGCATAACTACAACCCTGGATCAACCACTGTCGTTTCGCGTTCCGCGTTTGTCGTTTCGGGTTCAGGTCATCCTGGAGAGAGCAGGACTGCCAATATCAATGCCCGATACAAAAACGCAAAAGTTACTTCGCGGCTCCCGTTAGTATGAAATATCCGAACTGCGCGGCTGCCGGCCGTACGACCCGTTTTGAACCTGCTGCTGCATGCCAACGCTGACTGGAATCATCAGCAGAGTACGGTCACCGTTATTATCGCGTACCAGGAGAAGCGGAGGTCCGTCCTGACGCGTGGCCTTCGGCGTCCGTGATGTCGCGACGTTGATCGCCCTCGGTAAGGATCTTGGTGTATGGTCAGGCAGCCGGACCACGGGTGGCGCAGGAGTGGCGGGACTGCTTGATCCATCGCCCCTCAATTCACCACCCGCCACCGGCGGATGTTGATCCTCTGTCGTCGGAGTCTTCGTCGACAAAAACCCGCCGTACTGAAGCGCGATGAACACTACTAACAACCCCGCGGTGGCCGTGCCAAGTCGCATGAAGCCGGCCGGACTTAGCCAGGACGACCTTTGAGACTTCACCCGGCTCAGCCTCTCGTTGAGCAGCGCGTTGAAGTTACCTGGCGCGGTCACTCGTGCCACGGATCCGGTCAACTCCCTCAGTCTCGCTCGCTCGTCGGCAAAGCTTCGACAATCGGGACACCCTGCGACGTGACCGGCGGCCTCGAGTGGAAACACATCCGGCCGATCTGCCTCGTCGATTATTCTTTTGATTCTGGTGCAATTCATATCTGTTTGTTCCTGCTCAAATGTATACGCTCAGCTTCTCCTTGAGGAGGTTGCGAGCTCGGTTTATCCGGGACTTCACCGTCCCTTCGGAAAGCTTCAACACTTCAGCTATGCGGTCGTAGCTCAGCCCTTCGACATCCCGCAGCACGATGGCAGCCCGATACTTTTCCGGCAACGATGTGATGGCGCGCGCGACGGCTTTGCGGCGCTCATCATTGATCAGCGACTCGTCCTGGAGCGGGTTGAGGTCCGGAGGATCCAGCTCAACCGCGTCCCCGTTGTCGTCGGTGTAGGGCGAGAACAGCGACACGAACTTGCGCCGCTTCCGCCGCCTGAGCTCGCTGATCGCGAGGTTAGTCGCAATCCGGTAAATATAGGTCGAGAAGCTATAGTTGGCCTGATAGCGGGACGCGCTGGTGAAGACTCGAATGAAAGTTTCCTGGGCCAACTCAACCGACCTCTCGTAGTCATCGAGCATCCGATACACGAAATTCGTTATCGGATTGCGGTAGCGACGCACAATCTCCTGAAACGCCGCCTCATCGCCGTCTTTTATGTCCGCCAGCAATTCGTGATCGCTCGCGGTTTCGACAGTCCGGCTACCGAGTCCTATAGCTTGCGCCTGGTGAGTGACTGTTGCCATCAGCCAATGTCGCCTTCTCTGCTTCCTGATCCTCCCTCATTATACCGATAATTGACACGCCCGGCGAAGGATAAAGTTCCGAAATCTGGACAGTTGGTGCCTGCAGGCGGTACTCCCACCCGAGATCCCACGCTGGTTGACAAAAGGCCCCTCGCCACTATAATCAGTGTTTTGCGCTGAGCGCCTCTATTCTCGCCGTTGGAAGCTGAACAAAGGTCGAAGGCGCGTCGCCCGGCATGATCGGGGAAAACTCTGACATGGACGTTAATGTCAGCCAAATAAGCAAGTACGACGGGCTGACGATCCAGCACGTTTATGCCGAGGGCGAACCGCGGTTGACGGGCGATGAGAGCCGTATCGTGGGACGCGCTACGCTAAACCTTCACGCTTCTCGCGACGGCGACAAGGTGCGACTGGTTGGAAGCCTCACTGCAGCCGTCGAGATCGATTGCGACCGCTGCCTGGCGCTCGTTTCCATGCCGGTCGACAAGACTTTCGACCTTCTCTATATCCCGCCCCTGAAAGCGGAAGAAGAGAAGGAACTGGAGGACGACGACCTGTCGGTTGCTTTCTACCAACGACAGGTGATTGACCTTGATGATCTTGTGCGCGAGCAGATTGAGCTGACTCTGCCGATGGGAAGGCTTTGCAGGGAGGATTGCAGGGGACTGTGTGCCGAGTGCGGCACCAATCTCAACGAGGCAGAGTGCAGCTGTGCAGCAAACCCGGCCGATTCACCTTGGGGCGCTCTCGGCAGGCTGAAATTCGAAAGTTGAGGGAGTAAATTGTCTAATGCCAAATCCTAAGAGGAAACACTCAAAGTCGCGCACGGGCAAGCGCCGATCACACGACCATCTTGCGATGCCCGCAGTGGGCAGCTGTCCCAACTGTGGCGAGTCTCGGCCTCCGCACCGCGTCTGCCCGAAGTGTGGCTTCTACCGAGGGCGCATAGCCATCGAGAAGAAGGAAGAAGAGTAGGACCTTCTCCGTGAGGCTCGAGATCAGCTTCTCGAGCCCGAACTGATTAGATCTGACATTCCAATCCGGAATCCGCCTCGCTAAGACGTCTATGTTGAAGATCGCTGTGGACGCGATGGGTGGTGACCACGCTCCCGCTACCGAGGTCGAGGGGGCAGTTGAGGCTGCGCGCGCCCTCGGCGTCGGCGTCATTCTTGTTGGCAAGTCCGAGCTGATCAACGCCGAACTGGACAAGTATCGAGAACAGAAGGGCGCCGCTCGCGGCCGCATTTCGGGCGGCGCCAACATCGAGGTCGTCGACGCACGCGAAGTAGTGACGATGGACGACCCGGTTGCAACCGCAGTCAGGCGCAAACGCAATAGTTCCATACGAGTCGCGGCTCAACTGGTGCGTGCCGGTGAGGCACAGGCCCTGGTCAGCGCCGGGAATACGGGCGCGGTGATGATGACCGCAAAGCTGGTCATCGGCACGCTCCCGGAAGTAGACCGTCCGGCGCTCGCCGCGGTGCTCCCGACCCTCACCGGGCGAGGGACCGTAATACTGGATGTCGGCGCAAACTCCGATTGCAAAGCCGCCCACTTGTACAGCTTCGCCGTGATGGGATCCCTGTACTCAAGCGTGATCGTGGGCGCGCGCAATCCGCGAGTGGGATTGCTGTCGATCGGGGAAGAGGAGATAAAGGGCAACGACCTTACCAAAGAGGTTTTCAAGCTGCTCAAGAAGTCACACCTCAATTTCATCGGCAACGTCGAGGGGCGCGACATGTACACAGGTGAGATCGATGTTGTGGTCTGTGATGGTTTCACCGGCAACGTAGCGCTAAAGGTCAGCGAGGGCGTCACCGAGACGCTGTTGAGGCTGCTCAAGCATGAACTGAAGGCGTCGCTTCAGACAAAGGCCGGGGCGTTACTAACCAGGCCGGCGTTTCAAAGATTCAAGCAGCGAGTTGACTATGCCGAGTATGGTGGCGCGCCGCTGCTCGGAATCAAGGGGATAACTGTAATCTGCCACGGGCGCTCCAACGCCAAGGCGATTCGGAATGCGATAGGGGTTGCGCGCGACTACTGTGTTGCGGGGGTGAATGAGAAGATCGAGGCCGCGCTCGGCGCAAGCATGGCTGTAAGCCTGGATGGAACGCGCGGATAACTGGGTTCTGTCATACGCTTCATACATGAAGATAGCACTCGTTTTTCCAGGGCAGGGGTCGCAGCAGGTCGGGATGGGCAAGGCGTTGGCCGATAAGCTGCCCGTAGTCCAACGCGTCTTTGATGAAGCCGATCGCGCGCTGGGCATGAGACTGGCGAGCCTCTGCTTCGAAGGTCCCGACGAAGAACTCAGGCTCACCGCCAATACGCAGCCGGCGATCCTCACAACGTGCGTGGCCGCGCTGAGGGCGCTGGAAGCGGCGGGCGTGAGAGCAGATTTTGTTGCCGGCCATTCGCTCGGGGAGTACAGCGCACTGGTGGCCGCGGGGTGTTTGAAATTCGAAGATGCCTTGCGCGTGGTGCGACAGCGCGGTCTGTTCATGCAGGAAGCGGTTCCCGCAGGTGAAGGAGCTATGGCTGCCTTGACTGGCTGCGATATCGAGTTGGTAAACTCGGTCTGTCGCGAAGCCGCAATCCTTGGCGTTTGCGGGCCTGCGAATATCAACTCGCCCAACCAGACAGTGATTGCCGGGCACAGGCCGGCGGTTGAACGCGCGGTCGAGTTGGCGAAGGCGGCCGGCGCCAGGCGCACGGTTATGCTTGCTGTAAGCGCTCCGTTTCACTGCGAGCTCATGAAGCCGGCTGCTGAGAGGCTTGGGCCGCTATTGGCTGCGATAGAGTTCCGCGACTTGAAGATTCCATTGGTGACAAACGTTGACGCTAGCATGGTTACGACCGGCGTCGAGGCGAGAGAGGCATTAATCAGGCAAGTTGCTTCGCCGGTACGATGGAGCGACTCAGTCAGGCTGCTGATCGATAACGGTGTGACCCGATTCATAGAGGTTGGACCCGGCAAAGTTCTGGCGGGGTTGATCAGGCAGATCGACCGCGAAAGTCAGGTCTTGAGCGTCGCAGACCCTGATTCGCTTGATGCAACCGTGGCCTCTCTGCAATTATGAATAGTTCACGCGGTTGGGATTGAAAGCCAAATACTTTTGAGAGGAGCTACGACATGGCAGAAGGTTCCGTTGAGGAAAGGGTAAAGTCGATAATTGTGGATGAACTCGGTGTTGACGAGTCTGAAGTCACCGCTAACGCGAGGTTCATCGATGACCTGGGGGCCGACTCTCTGGACACGGTTGAGCTGGTAATGCGATTCGAGGAGGAGTTCAACATAGAGATTCCAGACGAGGACGCCGAAAAGATAACCAGCGTGCGAGACGCAGTCGACTATATCGAAAAGCACTCGAAATAGTCGGAGCGCCAAACCTGTCTGTGTGTTTTTGGAGGTGACGGCTTTGAAGCGTCGTGTGGTTGTAACAGGGATCGGTCTCGTCTGTGGCTCGGGCCGGACTAAAGAAGAAGTCTGGGCAAATCTGCTGGCGGGCCGAAGCGGCATCGGAATCATAAGCCGGTTCGACGCCACGAGTTTCCCTGTGCGCATTGCGAGTGAGGTGAAGGACTTTGACCCCTTGAAGTTTATCGAGAAGAAAGAGGTCAAGAAGATGGACGTCTTCATTCACTACGCGATTGCGGCGGCGCAGGAAGCGATGGACGATTCGGGTCTAAAGGTCACCGAAGAGAACGCGACCGAGATCGGCACTTATATCGGTTCCGGAATAGGCGGGTTCGGCGTGATCGAACGCGAGCACGAAAAGTTCCTCAAAGGCGGTCCGGGCAAGATATCGCCCTTCTTTATTCCTGCCGCCATCGTGAATCTGGCTGCCGGCCAGGTCTCCATACGCTTCGGCACCAAGGGCCCGAATTCTGCCACATGTACCGCATGTTCGACCGGGGCGCACGCGGTCGGCGACAGCTTCAAGATTATCCAACGGGGCGATGCGGACGCGGTAATCTGCGGAGGCGCTGAGGCTGCGATCACCCCGATGGGAGTCGGAGGATTCGCGGCGATGCGCGCCCTGTCGACTCGCAACGACGACCCCGAGCATTCAAGCCGCCCTTTCGACCTGGATCGGGATGGGTTCGTTATCGGCGAAGGGGCCGGCATTTTGATTCTCGAAGAACTGGAACACGCCGTCGCCCGCGGCGCCAAGATATATGCAGAGATGGTCGGCTACGGCATGACTTCGGATGCATACCACATCACTCAGCCGTCTGAGGATGCTGATGGCGCAGTTCGAGTGATGGCGAAGGCTTTGAACGATGCCGGCATTCAGCCGCACGAAGTCGGCTACATCAACGCGCATGGCACGTCCACCTTCTATAACGATAAGCTCGAGACTCTGGCGATTAAGAAGGTATTCGGCGACTCCGCTTATTCGATTCCCGTCAGCTCGACCAAGTCGATGATGGGTCATCTGTTAGGGGCGGCCGGTGGGGTCGAAGCCGGCATCATGGCGCTTGCGCTTCGAGATCAGGTCGCACCGCCGACGGCGAATTATGAGAAGCCGGATCCCGAGTGCGATCTCGACTATGTGCCCAACACGGCACGTAGGGCCCGGATCAGATTCGCCTTATCGAACTCATTTGGGTTCGGAGGGACAAACGCAGCGCTGGTGATGAAGTCGTACGAATAGTCCATCAGCAATCAAGGCGTTGAATCGCAAACGCTAACCGGACAATTCGTCGCGCAAAGTAGGACTACCCGCATTTCACTAACATCAGAGTGTCGCAGGCCAGGGTCCTGCCAGCCTTCTCGGCCAGGGAGAACTGCATGAATATAGTCGTTTGCCTGAAGCAGGTTCCAAAGAAAGACTCTATCCTGAGGATTTCAGCAGACCAGAAGTGGATCGACGAGCGCGACATCAGCTATGAGATGAGTGAAGCAGATGCCTACGCGCTCGAAGAAGCGCTGAGGCAAAAGGAGAAGCACGGAGGCGAGGTCATTGTCATCAGCCTCGGTCCCGAGCGGGTGCGCCAGTCGATCAAAGAGGCGCTTGCGAAGGGCGCCGACCGGGCGATTCATCTGAGCGATCCCTTGTTTGAGGCTGCGACAGATGCCCCGGCCGTTTCCCGCGCCTTGGCAGCGGCTCTCAAGGATGAGAAATATGACCTCATATTGACCGGCCTGCAGTCCGATGACTACGGCTTCGCGCAGGTGGGATTGATTCTTGCCGAACATCTTGGCCTGGCAAGCGCTACTATTGCGATGGAAGTACAACCGGAGGCTGGAAGCGTTCGAGTCAAGCGGGAGCTCGAGAGTGGATGGTTCCAGTGGGTGAAGGTGCCGATGCCTGCGGTGCTTACTATTCAATCGGGAATCAACCAGCTACGGTACGCAACTCTGAAAGGCATCATGGCGGCGAAGGAGAAAGAGATACGCGAGGTCAAAGCCGCGGATCTCGGGCTGACTGCAGACGACCTCAAGCCGACCCAGATCATCGAGCGCGCATATCTGCCGGAAAAGACCAAGCGTACCGAGATGATAGAAGGCAGGCCGGCGGAGGCAGCAGCCAAGCTGGTCGAAAAGCTGCGTTTCGACGCGCGAGTCATATGAAATGCGAAATTCGAATTGCGAAATTCGAAATTGCATTTCGCATTTCGCATTTCGCATTTCGAATTTCAGTTTGTGGGGGACCTAATGAGTGATGGAATTCTGCTTTTTGTTGAACAGCGAGACAGGGCTCTCAATCGCACCTCTTTAGAAGCCCTGGTCGCCGCACAGCGTATAGCCGCTGAAACCGGCGATAAGATATGCGGAGTTGTGCTTGGAAAAGGCGTGTCGGAAGTGGCATCGGAAGTTGCAAGCAAGAAGCTCGATATCGTCTACACCGTGGAAGACGACAAGCTCGCTGAATACACTTCGGACGGCTACGTGGGCGCCTTGCGACAGGTCGTGGAGAAGCTGAATCCGAAGCTCGTGGTCTTCAGCCATACATACCGCGTGCGCGACTTCGCGCCGAGGCTTGTTGCGGCTCTCGGCAAGAGTTTCGTGACCGACTGTATTGGCCTTCGAGTCGATTCAGGTCAGATCATATTCAGTCGCCAGATCTTTCAGGGAAAGATCAGTACTGACGTCCGCATCACCGCCTCAGATCCGACGTTCGCTTCCTTTCAAGTCGGCTCTTATAGAGCAGACCTGGCCGAATCCTCGGAGTCGCCCGCTCGCGTCGAATCGCTGGCGGTTGATATGTCGGCAGTAGCTATTCGCACTCAGCCCGAAGAGAAGTTCCAGGAGGCAAAGCAGGCGGTCGACCTGACTCAGGCGCCACTGATCGTCGCGGTTGGGCGGGGGATCAAGAGCCAGGATAACCTGCCCCTGGTTCAGGAACTTGCGACTGCCCTGGGCGCAGAGCTGGCAGCATCGCGGCCGATATGTGATAACGAGTGGCTGCCGATGGATCGCCAGATCGGGAGTTCCGGCCAGACTGTCGCCCCCAAGCTCTACCTCGCCGTCGGCATCTCGGGAGCCATTCAGCACGTGGTCGGGATGAAGAACGCGCAGACGATCGTCGCAATCAATAAGGACCCCGAGGCGCCTATCTTCGACATCGCCGACTATGGCATTGTGGGCGACCTGTTCGAGATCGTGCCGGCACTCACAGCTGAAATCAAGAAGATCAAGAGCGAATGAATTGCGGATTGCGGATTGCGGATTAAGTTCGCGCGGGCTAATCTTTGATCCGAAATCCGAAATCCGAAATCCGAAATCCGAAATCCGCAATCCGAAATCCTATGACCGTCGAAAGAGAAATGCTCGAGATGGACGTCCTGCTGGTGGGGGCCGGACCGGCCAATCTATCGTGTGCGCTCCACCTTTCAAAACTGGTTGCCGCGCACAATGAGAGATCCGGTCAGCCGGGCGGCAACCCTCTCGGGGAAGTAAACATCGCAGTCATCGAGAAGGCTGCGGAAATCGGCGCCCACCAACTGTCCGGCGCAGTCCTTGACCCCCTCAGTCTTCGCGAGCTGATCCCCGATTTTGAACGCGAAGCTCCATTCGAGGCGCCCGTCGGCGACGAACAGGTTTACTATTTGACTGAGCGCGGCAAGCTGGGCGCCCCAATAATCCCTCCGCCTCTTCGCAACCACGGCAACTTCGTCGTCTCGATCAATAAGCTCGTGCGATGGCTGGCCGAGAAGTGCGAAGCCGCGGGCGTAAACATCTTTCCGGAGTTTCCCGGATGGGAGATGCTTTACGAAGGCGACGCGGTTATCGGCGTCCGCACGGGCGACAAAGGCATAGACAAGAATGGAGAACCGAAGGGCAACTTTGAGCCTGGAGTTGACATAGTCGCGAAGGTCACGGTGCTTGGCGAAGGAGTTCGGGGATCGCTGGCAAAGCAATTGATCGGCCGGTTGAAGCTAGACGCGGAAAGCGATCCACAAGTCTACTCTGTCGGAATCAAGGAACTGTGGGAGATGCCCGACGACCGCTTCGCGCCGGGTTCAGTCATTCATACGATGGGATGGCCTCTCGATTCACACACCTTTGGAGGGTCGTGGGTCTATGGGATGCAGGGCCGCATTATCGACATTGGGCTTGCGGTTGGACTCGACTACCGCGATCCCGGGATCGATCCGCAACACGAGTTTCAGAAGTTCAAGACTCACCCGCTGATCAGTGAGTTGCTGAAGGACGGAAAGCTGGTGCGCTATGGCGCCAAGGCCATGCCCGTCGGCGGGTGGTATACCATGCCTCGTATGACCGCGGACGGCGTAATGATGATCGGTGATTCGGCTGGGATGCTCAACGGCGAACGCCTCAAGGGAATTCATACAGCTATCAAGGCCGGCATGCTTGCGGCTGAAACGATTCTGGATTCGTTGATCGCAGGCGATCACTCGCAATCCAGACTGGGCGCGTTCGAGAAGAACGTGAAGGAGAGTTACATCGGCCGCGAACTCTACAAGGCGAGGAACTTTCACCAGGCGTTCGACCGCGGCCGAATGGCCGGGCTGATGATCGCGGGAGTGTCAACGATGACCGGCGGTCGTTTCCCATCGAGGCTTCCCATCAAGGCCGGGCACGAGCACATGCAGAAGCTGGAGACTCTTGACGGGGCAGGGAAGAGTGATCGCTATAGCGATCTCAAGTACGATGACAAGCTGACCTTCGCCAAACTGACCGATGTCTACTACTCCAGTACTCAACACAATGAGGACCAGCCCTGCCATCTAAAAGTTCTGGACACGAATATCTGTGTCGACCAATGCACTCGGGAGTACGGCAATCCATGCCAGAACTTCTGTCCGGCCAGTGTGTATGAGATGGTGGACGACGGAAAGGGGAACCGGCGGCTCCAAATCAACTTTTCGAACTGCGTTCACTGCAAGACCTGCGACATAATGGATCCATACCAGATCATCAACTGGGTGCCTCCGGAAGGCGGCGGCGGCCCTAATTACCGCAATATGTAGGCCGGTCCTGTTTCCCATCCTGCCTCCGCATCCGGGTGAAGTCGCTCATCCGATGAAGTGTCGGGGTTACGGGATGAATGAATAATCCACGGTCTGATGAATTCCGTCTGCACATATCGCCCGGCAACGCGTTCATGCAAAGGATATCCTGCTGGTGCCCTGAAGGTGTTGAGGCACCAACGGAATTCTTGATTCGATAGGTGCTGCGGGAACGGATAATGAGATCAGGCCTCAGGTGGAAGATCATTTATACAGCTGCCATCCTTTCGGCCGTTGTTTGGTTGGCCGCGTCGTCGGGGTTGGGCGGGCAGACGTCGGGCGCGGGGAGGCCCGCGCAGGATCGCAATTCTGGTCCTGGCGCCGGACCCGAGGTGATCAAACTCGGCGCAGCACTGCCCATGACGGGCCCACTATCCAGGATCGGCGTGGACGTCAAATCGGCTCTGGCGGCCTGTTTTGACGAGATCAGCTCGCGAGGCGGGATAAATGGGCGGAGGATCGAACTTGTTGTTGAGGATTCGCGCGGGGAAGCAGCGGGTACAGACGAGGCGACTCGACGGTTGGTCGAGGAAAGGGGAGTCTTTGCGCTGGTCGGCAGCTTCGAACCGAAGGGAAGCGCCTCGACCAATGAATACCTGAGGCGCAGCGGAGTGCCTTTGGTGGGACCAGTCACGCTCTCCCCGGCGGCCACCAGTGCAGCCAATCGCTATGTGTTCTACCTGCTTCCAGGCTTCAGCGATCAGGCGCGTGTGCTGGTTGACTTCATAGGCGCCAAAGGCACGATCTCGCGGATTGCTGTTGTGTACACCATCGGCGAGTTCGATCAGGATGCGTTGACCGCGGTGAAAGCGCAGGCAAAGCTGTACACGATGTCGGTTGTGGCCGAGCAAAGATACAATGCGGGGGCACTGTCGTCTCCGGCGCTGTTGCAGATGTTGGTTGAGGCCAGGCCCGACTGCATCCTGTTCTTCGGAATCGCCGCTGACTTCCTGGCGTTTGGAGAGGAGATGGAGCGAGCCAAATTGCAGGCGGTGCTGATGAGCTCGGCGGTCATGGTTGGTCGCGGAGCGTTCAGACTCCCACCTGGCATGGCAGTTCGAACATTTCTGTCGTTCCCGTCCTCCCTGCCCGGCCGCGAGGACTTCGCGCCCTTCCTGGGGCTTATGCAGAAGCGAGGTGTGCCGCTGCGCAGCGCCGCTTTTCAATCTGTTGCCTATGCAGCGGCCGCAATAATGGCCGAAGGCATTCGACAGGCCGGGAAGCAGTTGAGCCGCGATGGGCTGGTCAACGCACTGGAACAACTACGCGGCTTTAAGACGGGGGTAATTCCGCCGGTGAGCTTCGGCCCAAATCGGAGGGTTGGCGCAGCCGGTTCATACGTAGTTGGAATTGACCTGGAGAACAAACAATACTTACCATTGAGCGACAGACTGGTGCCGAGGTAGTATTCGGCTGGTATATTTAACGAAGGCGACGCTTGATCATCGACGCAGGGCGGCGCCAGGAGGATTAATGATCAAGGCAACACTTCTTCTCATTATCGTAACGCTGGCGTTTGCGCCGGCCATGAAAGCAAAGAATCGCGGAGCTTCCGACAGTAGCCGCGCCCAGAGTGCGTCTCCCGTGCCTGCACAGGCACAGTCGAAAGGGTCCAGCGAGGTGAAGCCCGCAGCCAAGGAAGAAGACTGCGGCTGCGATGGCAAGGTGCCTCCCGACGTTATCGCAATCGTGAACGGCGTGCAGGTTTCAAGCAAAGAGATAGACGATGCTATTAAGGATCGAGTCCAGGAGCTTCAGCGCCAGATCATCGATGCGCGAAAGCGAGAACTCGATCTCCAGATCAATACGAGGTTGCTCGAGGCTGAGGCTAAAAAACGCGGGATTCCCACAGCCAAATTGATCGAGGTGGAGATCACCTCGAAGATCGCTCAACCCACCGAGGCCGAGGCGCAGGCGTTCTATGACCAGAACAAGAGTCGCATCGAGGGTGCATTCAAAGACGTTAAGGCAGATGTGATACGTTATCTGCTGGATCAGCGGAGAGGCGAACTTGCAGCGAGTCTCGCGAAGCGATTGCGCGGGGAGGCCAAGGTCAGCATTCTGGTGCCCCCCGAAAGCGTGACGCCGCCTGCGACGCCGGCGGACCGCGCGCGGCTGCTGGCGACCGTCAACGGCGCACGGATAACCTCGGGAGACATAGAGGACGCGCTGCTGCCGGCGGTCTCCAATGTCCAGGATCAGGTTCACGAGCTGCGCAAGACGCAACTCGACATGAAGATCAATGACGTCCTCCTCGAACAGGAGGCCCAGAAGCGAAAAATCACTGCCAGGGCGCTTTTCGAGGCAGAGGTTCTATCAAAGATGAAGGGTGCGACCGATGCCGACGCGCAGAAGTTTTACCAGGAGAACAAAGAACGGATAACGGGCGAATTCGCCCAGTTAAAAGACCAGATCATCCAGTACTTGAAACAGCAGGAACAACAGGCCGTCGAAAAGACGTTTGCGGATGGGTTGCGGCAGGCTGCGGCTGTGAAGGTGATGCTGGCGCCGCCCGAGGCGCCCGTTCTCAACATCTCGGTGGACGACCAGCCGGTGAAGGGGATAGCGACCGCTCCGGTCACGATAGTCGAGTTCACCGATTTCGAATGCCCGAGTTGCGCCAGGACCCAGCCCGTGCTCGAAGAGATCGTGAATGAATACTCGGGCAAGGTGAGATTAGTGGTTCGCGACTTTCCTCTGGATCAACATACTCACGCGTTGAAGGCGGCGGAAGCGGCTGAGGCGGCCCGCGAGCAGGGTAAGTACTGGGAGTATACCGCGCTCATGTTTAAGAACCAGTCTGCGCTGGAGGTCGACAAACTTAAAGAGTATGCCACGCAGGTGGGTCTCGACCGTAAGCGTTTTGATCTCTCGCTCGACTCAGGCAAGTACAGCGACAAGGTCCAGCAAGACGTGCAAGACGGTTACAGACTGGGCGTCAACGCGACGCCGACCGTGTTCATCAACGGCCGAAAGATGAGGGAGCGGACGCCGGAGTTCCTGAAGTCGGTCATCGACGCCGCTCTGAAAGGTCCTGTAAAGTAGCTGAGCGTAACTGTCGATCGACTGCACGCTGGAAGCGTGAGTACCCAGGCCTCAACTCCTTGCCGAGGCTGTCTTCATCTTCGTACGGATCTCTTCAAGGAATTGACGCTCTTTGGATGCATCCAGCGCCTGGGGCTGCATGTTCAGATACCTGGTCGCATTCTCTTCTGCTTCCTGGTATTTCTCTTTGCCGAAATATGCGTGGGCGATGAACTTGTAGGTGTCTGGGAACGAGGGCTCCTGTTCGCGGGCGATCGCAAAATATCGGAGCGCGGTGTCGAAATCCCCCTCCTTCAAATACGTGAATCCGATATGCAAATTGGCAAGCATCATATCAGGTCCGAGCTTTAGCGCCTGAGAGAAACACGAGCGCGCACGGGCGAAGTTCTTGATCTCGGTGTCGTAGGTGTAAGCGCGGCCCAATGTATCCCACAGCGGCGCATTTCGAGCATCGGTGTTCAAACCTTTCTCGCAAAGCCCGATTGCCCGGTCTATATGCGCCCGATCCGGGGTTGTTTTCGAAGCGACCTGGGTCTCGTACATAACCAGGTGGGCGGATGCCAGATTTGTAATAACAACCAGATTGTTCGGCTCGATCTCCATATATCGCTCGAACGCATCGATTGCCTGGCGAATCCGCTGATGTTTGATCTCGTGGTGCCCGAGTATGAAGTAGGGCATCGTCTGATCGGAGGCAACCTCGACGCCGTGATTCCAGAGATCGTCATCGCTATTCCAGACAGGATTCTGCGCCAGTGTCTTGCCCGATAGAACCGCCACAACAAGAATACCGGTGATTGCCTGCGCCATCGCACGGTTCCTGACCATGAACCATCGTTCGAGCGGAATCTTTGCGAGTCCCATCGCGACCAGGAGCGAGAACCCGATCGAAGACGTATACACGTAGCGTTCCTGTACCATGAAGTCCTGTCCGAACGCGCTTAGATTCAGCACCGGCAGCAGGTGAATCCCGAACCATAGAATAGCGAACCGCGCAACGGTCGACCTGCGCAAAGGCAACACCGCTGCCACCAGCCCAATAAGGCCAATCAGAGGCAATATGAAACGAACGTCAAACGGGCTACCGACCAGCGGAGTGGCATGAAAGAGCGACAGGTTGGCGGGCCACACAAGAAGTCCCAGGTATTTCCAGATCACAAGCGGTATAGTCATCAGCACGTGCACCAACGGATAGTTTGTGTACTTGATGTCGTTGAGGACGAATCCGAGAGCGAAGTATCTCATCGCAAAATAAGCGACTGAGATCGTCAGGAATATGACGGTGTAGAAGATGGCCGGTTTAAGGCGTTCACGCAGGCTCTTGTCGCGATTTGCGATGAGCAGCTCATAGGCGCCTATGAAGATCGGAAACGCGATCGCGGGCTCCTTGGTAAAGGCGCCCACAAGGAAAAGAGACAGAGACCAAACCAACCGCTTCTTGTCTCCGCTCTCACGGTAGAGCAGGTAGAAGTACATCGACGAGAGCAGGAATACGGCGAGGAATGGGTCGGTAACGCCGGAAATCCAGGCTACGGACTCGCTGCGCAGCGGGTGCACAGCAAACAAGAGGGCAGCTATCGCGGCGAGACGAAGGTTCCCGGTAACTTTTTCCAACACGAGAAAAGCAAGGTAGACCGCGAGCAGGTGAACAAGAATGCTCACGAGGTGCCACCACCAGGCGTTGCGCTCCGATGTACTTCCCTCAACCGCGGCTGGGAACAACTGCCAGGTGGTCATCAGGAAGATCGTAAACACGGGGCGGTAGTAGGGAGTGGTCGGCCCCGCCTGTTTAGCAGGGTCCTCATCCTGGAGCACGCGCCAGAACCAGACTTCTTTCGTCAGCGCCGTAGGCAGGTTCGAGAAGCTGCGGATCACTTCGTTTTGGAGTATTTGGGTCCTGTCATCGTAGGCAAAGCCATTGCCAAGAGAGTTGCAAAATACCAGAAACGTAACGGCTAAAATGCCACCAATTGTAAGGTTCCGAATTACGCTCGAATTGTGTGCCGAGGCTGGCGACTCGACCTGGGCCGGTTCAGCACTCGCCGGCCTTTTCCGTTTCTTGTTTCTCATTCGCTATCCGTGCGGGTTTGATTTCTTGTGAGGTACGCAGCTCTCATTTTATGACGAGCGAAAATGCTATCGCGAGGCAAGAACGGGTGTCAACAGTGGGGTTTCAGGTTTCGGGTTTTGAGTTTTGAGTTTCGGGTTTCGAGCTATGGCCCCTGGCTTGTCGAAAAGACGGAACCATAAACTCGAAACCCGAAACCTTTCTTAATTCTCGAAATTGAACCGTCCCATCTTCATATAAAGCCCTTTTCGAGAGATGCCCAACTCCTTTGCCGCTTTCATAACGCTGCCGTCGGATCGGCGAAGCGCATCCCGGATCATCCTTCTCTCCAGTTCCTTGACCGCCTCCAGGAGCGTTGCGTCGCCGCCAACCTCAACCGCCGCAGGTTTCGGTTTCTCGGATGGGCTTTGTGCCTGTCTCTCGACCGGCTGAATTTCGGTGCTCGCCCGCACGATCTCGGGTGACAACCCGTCGGTGCCAGCCACCGTTCCCGACTCGGTGTAAGCCACCAAACGTCGAACCTCGTTGCACAACTGGCGCACGTTTCCCGGCCAGTCATAGACCACCATTAAGTCGACGGCCTCCTCGGACAACTGGATATCATTCTTTGCGGCCTCTTCCTGATAGAGCTTCAAGTAGTAGTCGAGCAGGGCAGGTATCTCTTCGCGGCGCTCTCTCAGCGGAGGCACATGAATGCGAATGACGTTGAGGCGATGAAACAGGTCCTCGCGGAATCTGCCTTCTGCAACCGCCTTCTCGAGCTTAGAGTTGGTTGCTGCGACCACACGCACATCAACCTGTACGGGCTCGTTCTCGCCCAGCGGCTGTATCTCTCCTTCCTGCAGGAAGCGAAGCAGCTTTGGCTGAAGCTCGAGCGGCAAATCGCCGATCTCATCCAGGAAGATCGTTCCCCGCTCAGCCGCCCGGACGATGCCGGGATTGTTCTCGGTCGCCCCGGTGAATGCGCCCTTGCGATAGCCGAAGAGCTGGCTTTCGGTCATCTCACGCGGCGATGCCGAACAGTTGAAAGGCACAAAGGTGTTGTAGCGTCGCGTCGAACCCGCGTGCACTGCGCGCGCTATCAGCTCTTTTCCGGTGCCCGACTCACCGGTGATCAGAACGGTGACATCGGAAGATCGAATCTTGTGAATCTGTTCGATCACCCTGGTCATGGCGCGAGAAGCGCAGATAAAGCCGGGCAACTCAACCTCCGTCAATCTGCGTGTGAGATCGAAGACCTGCGTGCGCCGGCTCTTGACCTTGAGCGAATAAGCCTCGAGGCCCTGTTCGACCAACCTGAGAAGGGGCTCGAGGGTAACCCTGCGAGAGATGAAGCGCGGGGATGCCGGGTCGATGATCCTTAGAAGGAACTCGGTCTGGCTGCCGCCGGAGAAGGAAAAGACGAAATTCGCGGCGTAGTCTTTTTCGGGCAGGGCGGCCAGGAATGCATTGGCCGTCTCAAGGCGCGATTCGTCCAGACCGACCGCCGCCGCGACTTTCATAGTGGGTAACCTGGCTCCTCCGTCTCGATCCTCTTCGACTTGAACCACGAACGCTCCTCCGGCCTGAGCCTGGTCGCGAGCGATTGAGGCCATCTCGTGAAGGAGCAGGTCCCGCGAGACCGAAGCTTGCACCAGGCGATTGATCGTAAATCCATCGAGCACCGAGGCCAGTTCAAGTTCCAATTGCCCCGCCTCTCCGCGACCGCTCGAGTGCCCGGTGAGTCCTGCAACGAGCGGCTGGCTTAAGCTTGCGCTTGCACCCAGCGCTGCCCCGGCGCTGTTTATCGAGTGGAGATAGTCTGCGGCCTGCTGTTCGTCGCTCCGAGCGCCAAGCCTCTCAAAGACAGCGCGCGCCTGCTCGACCTCGCCGATCGCTTCATCGAGGCGGTGCTGCTTCTCGAGCAGCCGGGCGAGCGCGACCCGGTTTACCGCGCACTCGTACATGTTTCCTCGAATCTCGAAGCTGGAGGTGCTTTGAGCCAACGACTGAATCGCCGCACTGAGGAAACCATCCGCGGCTTCCATCTTCGACTGTATTCGCATCATCAGGCCCCAGGTGAGCATGTTGGGCGACTCGTGCATTGCTGACCGGACCCCGTTCACAATCGCGCGCCCCTGATCGATGTCGTTCTTTTGCAGCAGAGCGTCGGCAAGCAGCAACTGTGCGCTATAGATCAAGCGAGCGTCGCCCGCCCGACTGCAAATCTCGATAGCGCGATTGAAGTGGCCGATCGCCTCATCAAGGTGATTCTTGAGCAGGCAACAACGGCCGAGCGTCGTTCGGGTGCTCACTTCGCACCATTCTCCGGTCCTTGTCGAGCTCAACACGCCAAGCGATTCGGCCAACAGCCGGTCGGCCTCTTCAAAGTCTCCTCTGAGGAGGCACAGTTGCGCCATCGTATCGAGCGCGCCACCGTAGTTGACCGGCGACAGAGTTCTGAGCGCATCGATGGATTGCTGCAGCATTTGTTCGGCTCTGTCCCACTCACCGAGCCATAACAGCTTGTCGGCGTAGTTGTTCCTGTTGACGGCCAGGTAGGTCGCATTGCCTCCCCTGCTGAAATGGTCTATGCACTTTTCCCACGACTCAAGCGCCCTGCTGGTCGAGCCGAGATGATCGTAACTGATCGCGATGTACATGTAAGCGCGGCCCAGCAAATCGTGCTCGTCTTTGTCGCCGATGATCGTCAGGGCCTGGTTGAGCGACGTGACGCCGCTGCGATAGTCTCCTTCGTAAGCCGTGATGTAGCCGATGTTGATGTAAGACTCGGCGAGCCGCCGCCAATCGCCCGTTTGCCGGTAGTGCTTGAGCGCAGCCGAGTAGTGATCTCGGGCGATCCGCCCCTCGGAGAAATTTCTGTAGGCCCGCCCCAGCCCGAACGAGCAGGCGCCCATGCCCGCGGCATCACTCAACCGCTCAGCGATCTGCATCGCCTGATTGAAAGAAGCAATCGCACGGGGAATGTCGTCGTTGAGTGAGTAGCCCCATCCCAGCCTTATGAGCATCAGCATCTGGAGACGCTCGGAGAGGCGAGAGAACTCCTGGGGCTTTTCGTAGCGCGCTACGACCTCCAGCTGTTCGCGATAGAGGCTGCGCTTTTCGAGGGCCTCGCTGAGCCGGCATCTCACAAGAGCTTCTTCTTCGGCCGATCGCGTGCCGATGCGCAGGGCTGCGCGGAACTCGGTAACCGCATCTTCGAAGCGGGTCTCTTCGAGCGCGCGCTGGCCGGCCGCGATCACGGCCTCGACAGGGTCCTTTCCACTGGGATTTCTCCTGGGTGGCATACTAAAAACCAGGTTTCGGGTTTCGGGTTTCGAGTTTCCGGTTTCGAGTTTGTGGTTATGGTAAAACGAGAATCGAGAAAGCAGAATCACAAACCCGAAACTCGAAACCCGAAACCCGAAACCGGTACTCCGATCAGGTCTCCAAATTGAGGCGGTCCATCTTCAGGTAAAGACCCTTCCTCGTCAATCCCAGCAATCTGGCCGCCTGCGATATGTTGCCCTTCGACCGATGTAATGCATCGCGCATCATACTCCGCTCGAGCTCTTCGACAGCTTCCGCCAAAGTGCCTCCGCGAGTGGCCTCGTGCCAGTCTTCGAGTGTCTCGGCATCGGGGCTCGGGCCTGGCTTATTCTTATTCTGGCGCGTCATCTGGACAATCTCCGGCGACAAGACCTCCACTGTGGCCGCTGCGCCCGGCTCGGAGTAGGCTACGATCCTTCGTATTTCGTTGCACAACTGCCGAACATTGCCCGGCCAGTCGTAGACGGACAGCAAGTCCAGCGCTTCTTGCGAGAGCTTGATCTCACTCTTCGCGGACTCCTGCTGATACTGCTTGAGATAGTAGTCGATTAGAACGGGTATCTCCTCGCGTCGTTCTCGCAGCGGAGGCACTTGAATGCGAATGACATTCAAACGGTGGAAGAGATCTTCGCGAAAGCGACCCTCGGTGACGGCGCGCTCGAGGTCGGAGTTTGTAGCCGCGACGACTCGCACGTCGACCTGCAGCGGCTGGCTTTCACCTATCGGATGTATCTCGCCCTCCTGCAGGAAACGGAGCAACTTCGGTTGGAGCTCGATGGGGAGGTCGCCTACCTCGTCCAAAAACAGCGTGCCGCGCTCGGCCGCGCGGACGATGCCCCGATTCGATTCCACGGCTCCGGTGAACGCACCCTTTCGATGGCCGAATAGCTGGCTCTCAATCAGCTCACGAGGAGCTGCCGAACAGTTGAACGGCAGGAAGGTATTGAAGCGGCGCGATGATCCGGTGTGGACGGCGCGTGCGATAAGTTCCTTGCCGGTCCCCGACTCGCCCGTTATGAGTACAGTCACATCGGAGGAGCGAATCTTGTGAATCTGCTCTATTACCCTGTTCATTGCGCGCGAGGCGCAGATGAAACCCGGAAGCTCGGCTTGAGTAAGCATGCGAGCCGAGCCCAGAGGCAGCGTACGGCGCATCGAGGATCTGAGAAGGTCCGCGTCGAGCCCCTGCTCGACCAGCCGGAGCAAAGGCTCCATCGTTATTCGACGCGCAACGAATCGAAGCGCCTTAGGTTCGACGATTCGAAGAAGGAGGTCCGATTGGCCGTCCGTGAAGGGATAAATGTAGTGTGCCCCGAAGTCATCCGGCCACAGGCTGGCGAGAAGTTC
>DASYSA010000117.1:0-20140 GCA_036003885.1 Blastocatellia bacterium
CTTCGACTTCGGTGAGGGCCTCCATCTGATACAGCCCGCTGCCACCGATGATTCCAATCTCTGCTCGCGGCACGTTGTCTCCTTCAAGACCAGCCTGGGTACGCACGCTTCCAGCGTGCCCGTCGCCCCCAGGGAAGGGCCAGTATTATTCCAAGGCGGGCCGCACCGGGTTTCGCACGCTTCCAGCGTGCGAAACCAGCCTGCCTACTGCTGGGAAGGAGGCGCGCCCTCGGGTGTTGATCCTCCCGAGCTGGCGGGCGACGGGAGTTCCAGTTGAGTGGATGGCTTCGGATTAATCGTGAACTCCTCCGGAATATCGACCTTGCTGCTGGCCGTGATGTCGTCGACGCGCTTCTGAAGCTTGTCGCGCTTTACCTTCTCGGTAATCTGTTGCTTGGCTTGAGGATCGTCGAGCGACTTGGTATGGCGCTCTTCGACCTTGATGATGTGAAAGCCGAACTCGGTTTCGACGAGATCGCTTATGTCGCCTGGCTTCATCGCGAAGGCAGCATTGTCGAACGCCCCCACCATTGTGCCCTTAGCAAAGAATCCCAGATCGCCACCCTTGACCTTCGATCCGGGATCGTCCGAATTCGCCTCGGCCAGCTTGCCGAAATCTTCACCCTTGCGCACGCGATCCAATATGGATTGAGCCTTCTTACGCGCCTCGTCCTTGGTCAGGGCCTTTGGCTTTGTATCGGCGTCTTTCTTGTCTTTGTCCTTTCCCGCGGGCATAGCAGGAGATTCCTCAGGCGGTCGAGTGCTGATAAGGATGTGCCGGGCTCGCACCTCCTCGAACTCCTCCCTATGTTCGTTGTAGTACTGTTCAACATCAGCGTCGTTGACCAGTTTGTCCGCGTTCTTTTGCAGATCGCCGAAGTAGGCGGTGGCTAGCGTCAGGCTGCGACTCCACATTACGCGGAGCTTGATGGTTTCAGCATCGTCGAGCCCGGCCTTGCGGGCGCGTTCCGCAAGCAGCTTTATCTGGCCGAACTCTTTTTTGATCCCTTCGCCCTGGGGTCCCTGGGCCTGCGTCTTGAACTGGGGATTGACATCCAGAAACGAGGTCCATTCGTTGGGGTGCGCCTGATGATAGGCGGCGACTTCTTCATCGGTGACTGTTGCGCCGGCGTTCTTCTTTTCCCAGGCGTCGCGCAGCACTACATCGGTATCGATGTCGATCTGTGACTTAATGTCGGGGTGCTCGGCGAACCCTTCCCGCTCGGCGACCTGGGCCAGCGAAAAGACCTTCTTGAACTCCTTGGCCAGTTTCTTCCTTTGTTCCCCGTCCGACGCGAGTTGCTGTTGTTGTCCCGGCGGTATGATCTCGCCAACCAGAATTTCCATATCATGCGCCGTCAGCTTATACTGCGGGGGCGTCGAACACGCCCACTGCGCTATCAGTCCGAACCCGCCGAGCATGACGACAACGCAAATCATTACAATGACTCTTCCTGAAAGTTTCATCTATTCTCCTTCTGATCTCTTACCTTCTGAACCAGCTCGACGAGTACGCCGTTCGCGGCTGCCGGATGGAGAAACGCAACGAGGTTTCCTCCTGCGCCCGGCCGAGGATAGCCTTCAAGCACCCGGACTCCACGAGATTTCAAGTTGTCCAAGCTGGCTACGAGATCGTCGACTTCATAGCAGACGTGATGCAGTCCTTCTCCGCGTCTGGCAATAAACCGACCGATCACCGTATCTTCTGAAACCGGTTCCAGTAACTCGATCCGTGACTCGCCGACGCGCAGCATCGCCACATGAGCGCCCTGATCCTCAACCGTTTCGGTCCCGGCAAGCTCCAGCCCCAGCGCCTCCCGGTAGAAGGCCAGCGAATCGCCGACAGAACGAACCGCAATACCCAGATGATCGATCTTCATAAGCGTTTTACGTTTTGCGTTTTACGTTTGCCGTTTCCGTCCCTCTCGATGAACCAGTCGGCATCGAATCCTGAACGCGAAACGCTAAACGTAAAACGCTAAACGGTTTTACAGTTTCAATCTCGCTACTATCTCATCTACGACCGAGTGGGGGTCGCGGCGGCGGGCGGCCACAGCCTGAGCCATCTCGCGGAGCTCGTCTTCGGTGAGGTATTTCTCCACTACGGTCCTGAGCAAACGATCGCGCAGCATATCAATGACGCGGAACACGGCCACCCTGGTGCGCCGGACCTCAGCCTGTTCGGGATGGGACTTTGCGAACTCTTCATAAGAGGCTGCCGCGGCTGCCAGGGCTTCGATGCCGCTGTCCTGAGTCGCGATGGTCTTCACAATCGGAGGCGCCCACCCGTCGCCCCGCGGCGAGATCGAAAGTAGCGACAGAAGTTCGTGCTCCGTCCTCAATACTCCATCGCGATCTGCTTTGTTGATGACAAAGACGTCGCCGATCTCCATGATGCCGGCCTTGATCGCCTGTATGTCGTCGCCCATCCCCGGTACGAGCACGACCACCGTTACATCGGCTGTCTTTACGATTTCGACTTCGTCCTGGCCCACCCCTACGGTTTCAACAAGTATCCTATTATACCCGGCGGCATCCAGTATCGCTACCGCATCCCCTGTGGCCCGGGAGATGCCGCCAAGGTACCCACGAGCTGCCATACTTCGGATGAAGACGCCTGGATCGGTAGCCATATTCTGCATTCGAATCCGGTCCCCGAGAAGGGCCCCACCGGTAAACGGACTCGAAGGATCGACAGCCACTATGCCGACCTTGTTTCCAATGGCGCGGTAATGCACTGCCAGCCGGTCAACAAGAGTGCTCTTACCGGCTCCCGGCGATCCCGTTATCCCGACAACTAACGCACGGCCGGTGTGAGGAAATATCTGTTTGAGCAAGTCAGCGGCCTCGCGGCCCCCGTCTTCTACTGTGCTGATCGCTCGGCCGATAGACAGTCTGTCGCCCTCTAGTATCCTTTGCAGGTCCGTTTGTCGGGTAGCGTTTCTCGTTTGGGTTCTCGTCTTACGTTTTACGTTTTGCGTTTTACGTTTTGCGTTCTGGTTTCCCTCAATGGAAACCAGTCACCGTCAAATCCTGAACGCGAAACGCCAAACGTAAAACGCTAAACGCTCATGCTCGGAGCAATTGCCGCGCGATCACCATCCGCTGTATCTCGCTCGTTCCCTCTCCTATCGTGCACAGCTTCGAGTCGCGCCAGTACTTCTCAGCCGGATAATCCTTGATGAAACCATAACCACCGTGAATCTGGACCGACTCTTCGGCGACGCGTACGGCCACCTCGCTCGCGTAGAGTTTGGCCATCGAAGACTCCTTGGTCGTAACTTTTCCGGTATTCTTCATCGCCGCCGAACGGTAGGTCAGCAGCCGAGCAGCGTCGATCTGCGTCGCCATGTCAGCAAGCTTGAACTGAATCGCCTGGAATTCAGCAATCGGCCGGCCGAACTGGTACCGCTCTTTCGAATAGCGCAACGCTGCCTCATAAGCGCCCTGCGCCACGCCTACGGCAAGCGCCGCGATCGAAATGCGGCCTCCATCAAGCACCCGCATAGCTTGAATGAATCCCTGGCCGGCATCGCCGATCAAGTTCGCTTCGAGCACGAAGCAGTCATCGAATACCAGCGACGCCGTGTCGCTGGCGCGCATGCCGAGCTTGTTCTCCTTCTTTGAAACCGAAAAGCCCTTTGCCCCTCGTTCCACGATGAAGGCTGAAATACCGTGTGAGCCGGCAGCGCGATCGCTTATGGCAAGCACGACCGTCGCTCCGGCGAAAGTCGCATTGGTTATGAAATTCTTCGAGCCGTTGATCACCCAGCCGCCATTGCGGCGCGCGGCAGTCGTGCGCATTGAGCTTGCATCCGACCCCGAACTGGGTTCTGTAAGCCCCCACGCCCCGAAGTACTCGCCCCTGGCCATCGGGATCAAGTACTTCTGCTTCTGCTGCTCGCTCGCGCCAATGAAGATGTGGCCCGCCCCTAACGAGTTGTGAGCCGCGATCGACAGCGAGATCGAAGGGTCGACGCGGGCAAGCTCTTCAATGATCGTCGCGTACTCTATGTAGCCCATTCCCGCGCCGCCATACTCTTCAGGAAACAGCACGCCCATAATCCCCAACTCGGCGAACTTGGGCAGTAACTCGATGGGGAAGTGCTGGGATTCGTCCCATTCCAGGACGTGAGGCCTGAGCTCGGCCTCTGCGAACTCCCTAATGGATCGCTTGATCTGTTGTTGCTCTTCATTCAACTCGAAATCCATCATAACCTCCGCCAGCGGCTGCCCGCGCTCCACTGCATGCTAAAGGGGGGTAATGGGAGCCGATGGGAAATGGTTATTCTACACTGGGAGGTTGAAAAAATCATGCAGGGCCAAGGCGTTCCGCGTTACGAGTTTCGCGTTCTGCGTTTCGAGTTGGTTGTTCTGACTCTATGAAAGCAGCCCCCCAATCCTGAGTGAGCAACGCGGAACGCGGAACGCGAAACCTCATTGTGCTTTCTTCTCGCGGACCTGTTTCGGTTTCGCGGGAAAGAATCTTGTTACCTCGCCTCTCCTCAGTTCTCGATACTGACCAGGCGCAAGTCCGTGGTCAGTCACGTGGCCCACACTGATGCGGCGGAGTTTGACCACGGAGTGGCCAATTGCATCGAACATGCGTCTGATCTGTTGGTTCTTGCCTTCGCGCAGCGTTACCTGGTACCAGGCGTTGCCGCCCAGTTTAGTTCGCTCGACAAGCCTGATCTCGGCGGGAGCGGTTCGTGTGCCGCCGAGTCGAATGCCTCGACGCAGCCGAGCGATCTGATCATCGGAAGGCGATCCCTTCACCTTAACGCTGTAGACCTTCGGGACGACTCCCCCTTCTGTCAACAATCGCGTTAGCTCGCCATCATTGGTGAGGATCATCAATCCTTCCGTATTGAAGTCGAGGCGGCCAACCGGGTGGAGCCCCCGCCTTACACCTGCGGGCACAAGGTCCATCACCAGCGGGCGCTTCTTGGGGTCCGATACAGATGAGAGGTAACCACGCGGCTTGTTAACCAGGAGATAGTGCTTCTCGGCGACAGCAAGTTGAGGATTGATCAGCTTGCCTCTCACCTTGATGTGATCGCGTTCTGGATTGGCCTTTGTTCCCGCCTCAGTGACGCGTTTGCCGTTCACGACGACCTCGCCGCGACGAATCATCTCTTCGGCGCCGCGACGCGACGCGATTCCAGCAGCAGCTATTATCTTTTGGAGACGCTCTTCCATGAGGAAATTCGAAATGCGAAATGCGAAATTCGAAGTGCGATTTCCAATTTCGCATATCGCATTTCGAATTTCGCATTCCGTCACGCGTTCATCAGGTCTTCAAAGTCTTCCAGATTGGGTAGCTCGGTCAGATCGCTCAGGCCAAACTGAATGAGGAATTCCTTCGACGTACCGTACAGCATCGGGCGGCCAACCACCTCCTTGTGCCCCTTGGCCACTATGAGACGGCGGTCCAGCAGGGTCTTGATTGCCGAAGTCGAAGTCACACCCCGAATCTCCAGAATCTCAGGTATCGTGACAGGTTGCCTGTATGCGATCACCGCAAGCGTCTCGAGCGCCGCAATCGACAGGCGAGCAGACGGTTGCGACTTCAAATAGCGGCGAACGTACTCGCTGAACTCAGGCCGCGTCGTGACTCGGTAACCGCTCGCGAGAACTCGCATCTCGAGTCCGCCGCCTCGCGAGTTGAACTCCTCCATCAATTCGCCGCATGCCTGCTCGATATCGTTGACGCTCTCGCCTTCCAGTATCGACGCGATCTGTTTAAGGGTTATGGGATCTTCCGAGACAAACACGAGGGATTCAATTATGGGCTTCAATTCCTGAATGGTCATAAAATCGTTTCGCGTTTCGCGTTTCTCGTTTTCGCGTTCAGGATTACGATCGCGACTGGTTCTAACGGAGGCTGGAAAGACAACCGCTAAGCGACGAACGCGAAACGTGATCCGAGCGCGACCCTTCTTAATACAACGCGACACCGAAGCTTGGCAAGCTTGCATCGCCTGACGGCTGATGAAGGGTGGATCGAGTGACGAGGTCAGACCGTCGGTTTCGCGGTTCTAAGCTCAGCGATGCGTGTGAGCGACGAGTGGAAACCTACCTGGCAAAGAGTGAGTCAAGCTCAGCGCGACTAGAAGTCAGACTCTTAAATACACGCTGATGAAGAGTCCAGGGTGGCTCATACCTGAGCGGCAGCCGGGTGCACGATGTCTGACTCTGTGAAGGTTGATGAGGCGAGAGGGCGGCAATCGAGCTTCATCAACTCGAGCTGAAGAGCCCCGACGTCGCCCTCAGGTATGCTGATGACCCCGTCAAGGCCGCCCAGTCCGCAGGCCGACGAAGCAATGACCGGAACTCCTGATTGAACGGCTTGAAGCAGCCGTCTGGGCTGGTGCTCGACGAAAGAGGGCAGAACAACGGCGGACGCTTCATCAAGCCAGGTCTCGTCATACACTTTCGAGCTGGTTCTCATGCCGCTCCAGAAACCGTGTTCCTCCAGTTCCGCTCCCACGATAACGATCTCCAGCTCGAGATTCCTGGCGGCCGCTCGAAGCTCATAGGCTCCCTTCCGCCCTAGAGTCGAAGCGGGAAAGATAATCTTGGTGCCTCTGCGCGGCGGAGTTGTGGCCGGGGGTAACGCCCACTCCAGGCGTCTGGCCTTCGGTCCGAACAATCGCGCAATCTCTGTGTGAGGCGTGACGACGGTTCGCGCGCAGCCAAGCGCCTCGCGTTCCGCCCTGGCCAGCGAGTCATCCGCCCGGAAGTCAGCGAGGGTACGGCTCTCCGGGTGTAACTGGGCAGCGTTGTCCAATCGTTATTGCAGGATCTCAATGGGAAAGTGCGTCATCAGTATGTCGAAAGTCCTTCCGCCAAGGTGGCCGTCTCTCCAGAGAAACGGGAGTAGGTTCTGCATCACGACAACGTGGGTGACATCCTAACTCAGCGCTGACGCGAAGCTGCGAGCCATCAACTCGTCGTGTTTGAGAAGAGCCCGCTGCCTGTCCGCCCCCTGAGACGCGAGGCGGCGCAATTCAACTGCCCGCCGGAGTGTCGCCAACCGTGATTGCCTCACGCTTGTGAAACCCTGCATGTTCCATGCATAGTTCGGCTTGCTGTATCGGCGGCCATCAAGCGGTACGCAAATAATATCCTGCTCGGTCCTGTGAGATTGAACATACCTGTCGAATTCCGGCCAGCACTCGTCAACCAGAAAAGCAGTGCGGCCGAACACTCTCGGAACGCTGCTCTGGCCAACATGTCTGAAACACGTGTCGACGCTGCAAGTCGCGCAACTCTCGGGTTCGCGGGTGAGTGCGTCCCGCCGCAGAATGAGAGGAGACCCCAACACCTGCTTTCCGACTCCACAACCTTTGAATCTCACTTTAAGATGGCCGGCGGTCATCGATGCTTCGATTCTGAACGGGGTCGTTGATTTGAATCTCAAATCGACATAGTTCCAGAACACCGTGGCATCACGATCGATCTCAGCAAGGGAGCCGGGTATTATCTGGCTGTGCTTGTGTCTTTCAACTATCGTGAATCCGCCTTGAAGCGCGACGTCGTAAAGCGCGTTCGACAGTTGGCAAAGGCCGCCTGCGACGCTCGGGATGAGGCATCCTTCGCGAAGCTCACGGCCGCGAACGAATCCCTTGAGCACGCCTGGATAGCCGACTTGAGCCCAGAAACTGAAGGTGGCGTTAGCCGGGACCTCGACGCCGTCCAACCTCCGAAGAGCAATTCTCAGGTTGTGCACCTTGCCTGCCTCGAGGGGGAGTTCGGCCGAGCCCTGGATGGAAAAGAGGGGGGTACTGGACTCGGCAAGGATCGATTCGGCGATGAGGCGGTCGCTTCGGAGATGTCGCTTTGCGGGGGCGCTCAGTAAGTTCTTCAGAAAACGCTGCAACTGAAATGCTCGCGCCTTGAAGTGAAATAGAAAAGCGTTAGCGATTCTGGGAGTCGATTCGAACAGCACGTCCTGGAGTTTCATGGTTCGCCTCCAATCGCTTTGTTAACGTTCTCGCTCCGGTAATGCCCGAGTTCACTGGGGCAAGCGTTCGCTGCGCGGCAGTTCGTAATGGGTCCGTCTGCAACGGCATTTGACGTTGAGTTTTGTGCTTTGGTTGTCTTGGGACTCATATCGACCTGAGATAGCGTTGGACGACGAGCGGGTAGCCTGACATGGAGTTGAGCTAGACGCTGGAAGCCAGCGGGCGTCAGCAAGTGTTAGGTCGCTTTCAACCTAGTCCGAGTCGAAATAGACGCTGGAAGCCAGCGGGCGTCAGCCCAGAGCTTTCTTCGCTATGTGAATACGCCGTTAGGTAGAAAGCAAGCTGCTCCGGGCTGACGCCGGGAGCTTTCTTCTGACATGCAGAAAGGAAGGAATCGCGAAGCCGAACCTTAGTCGGCCTCGACCGGGGAAGGATTTTCGGCAGCTTCCTCCCGCCTCACAAGGACTATCTCGCCAAACATCTCGGATTGCCGGAGCCGGATGACCAGCTCCTTAACCAGCTCGAGGACAGCCAGAAAGATCAATACTATCTCGCGACGCGACCGCGCCTGCTCGAACATCTCGCGCACTCGTACCTCATTTGAAGTCGCCACCAGTCTCTTGATCTCTCTCAGCTTCTCAGCCATCGTCATCTCTTCCCGAGCGATCTCTATCTCGGTGATTGCGAGCTGGCGGTTCAACACCTCGCGGAAAACTTCGAACAACTGAAAGATCGTCGCCGCGACTTCAGGATTATCCTTATCGCTCTCCGTAGCTCCTCGAGTGAACGCCCCCCCTTCAATTGTTCTTCGCTGGTACAGCACATCGGCCGCAGCTTTGAACTTCTGGTGTTCGAGCAGCTGATAAACCAGTTCGTTGCGGGGGTCTTCCTCTTCCGGAAGCGCATTCGGATCCCGCGGCAATAGGGTCTGCGACTTGATGTGTATCAGTGTCGCGGCCATCACCAGAAACTCGCCCGCAACTCCAATGTCCAGTTCCTGCATCGCGCGGAGATAGTCCAGATACTGCTCGGTTATCCGCGCAATAGGAATGTCGTATATGGAAACCTCCTCCTTGCGAATCAGGTACAGCAAAAGATCGAGCGGTCCCTCGAATATCTCGAGCTTTATCTTGTATTGATCGGCTGAGTCAGGTGCAGGGGCGTCCAGTCCCATCTTTCGGGCGAGTCCTGCAGCAGCGCCGGGACTCGGGGACGCGAGGACGGTCATCTCGCCTGAGCGCGATGAAGGCGCGGATGTGGCTGAATCCAGCGCTCCGTCCCCGCGTTCCAGATTCCCTGCGCGGTCTTTATGATCTTTCTCTTCCATAGCTCGTTCAATCCCAGTCCATCTTAATTGCCCGCCGCACCTCCGTCATCGTCTTCCGCGCCTCGGTGCGAGCCCGTGCGCTCCCATCCTTTAGCAGCGCGATCACCTGGTCCGGATGGTCACGCAACTGTCGGCTGCGCTCGGCAATGGCGCCGTAGCGTTCGATTATCGAATCCGCCAGGAAGCGCTTGCGATCCACACATCCGATGCGGGAGTTGCGGCAATCGTCATCCAGACTATCGGCGAGTTGTCCCGGCGTAAAGAAGCGATGCATCTGGCAGACATCGCAGGCCTCGGGATGGCCGGGGTCGGTTCGCTTGATGCGAGTGCGATCGGTGATCATCATACGCGCTTTCTCGCGCACTACTTCGGCAGAGTCGATCAGGTAGATCGCGTTGCCGTAACTCTTGGACATCTTGCGCCCGTCGGTTCCGGGCAGCACAGGCACTTCGGTGTGAAGCTCCTTCGGCTCCGGGAAGACGTCGCCAAAAAAGTTATTAAAGCGACGAACGATCTCGCGGGTCAGTTCTACGTGCGAGGCCTGGTCGCGGCCAACCGGGACGAAGTCGGCCTTGTACATGATGATGTCCGCCGCCTGCAGCACTGGATACCCCAGAAATGCGTAGTTGCCGATATCCTTTTCGGTAATGTTCTCCCGCTGCTCTTTGTAGGTCGGCGAGCGTTCGAGCCATCCGAGCGGCGTCACCGCCGAAAGGATCACGTGCAGCTCCGCATGTTCCTGGATCGTGGATTGAATGAAGAGGGTCGAGCGCTGGGGATCGAGCCCGGCGCCGATCCAATCGCAAACCATGTCAATGGTGTTCTGCTTGATCGCGCTTGTGTCGGCGTAGTCGCTGGAGAGAGCGTGCAGATCGGCGATGAAGTAGAAGCATTCGTATTCGCCCGAGTCCTGCAGCCTGATCCAGTTCTTGAGCGCGCCCTCATAGTTCCCCAGGTGCAGGTTCCCCGTCGGACGCATCCCGCTCACTATTCGTTTCTTTTGATTCTGCGCCAAGACACACCCTGCCTATATCGAGCTGACTATACGAACAAAAGACTCGCGACAAACCTTATCGGCACGAAAATGAAGTTGAGCGCTCCAACGTATACCAGCGCCATGAGCACCCACATTCCAAATGGCTTTATCTGAGCATAGGCCTGTGCCATCTCATACGGGAGTAACACCTCCAACACGTGACTGCCGTCGAGCGGTGGAATCGGCACGAGGTTGAACAGCCCGAGCGACAGATTCAGCATGAGCATGATGCTGAGCAACTTGGCCAGGGGCTCCACCAGAAAGGTCTGGCCCTCAGTGGGCGCAACAAGATTAAAGAAAATGCTTCCAGAGCTCCCCGGTTGCAGGACGCCAGTTGCCAACAGCGTCTTGATTATGGCAAACACCCCCGCGGCCAACAGAAAATTGCTAATCGGTCCCGCCGCCGAAACGGCTATCTCCGCCTTTACCTTGTCTCGCCAGCGACTCGGGTCCACTGGCGTAGGTACTGCAAAGCCAAGCAGCGGAAAACCAGTGATGAAACCTATGATCGGAATTACCAGCGTGCCGAGGGGATCAACGTGCGTTCTGGGATTCAAGCTGACCCGTCCGAGTAGTCGTGCTGTGCTGTCTCCAAATCTGTCGGAAGTCCACGCATGAGCTGACTCGTGAAACGACAGTGAAAAGATAAGGGCAACCAGGTACAGAATCAGGTTGCCGACATCAAACTCTCGCAAATGTGATTCGCTCCTTGGCCACAACGCTACACAGTCGATGAAACCTAGCACGCGGTCTGAAGGGTGTCAAACATCAGGCCCTCGATTGTATGCTCGATCGATCTCATCCACGCTTTTCCTTGAATCTATGGCCACAATGCTTGCACTTATAGAACTGACCAACCCGTTTCTGAGGATAGGCTGCTCCCTTCTTGCACTGAGGACATCGCCTCATGGCGTATCTCATTGCGTCGAGCATCACCTGCGTCCAGATCGGGTTCATCTCTGTTTGCTCCGCGGCCTGACGTCTGCCCGATCAGGCTTTGCAATCTGAGCGTCATACCCGGCGTTTGATTTCTCAGGCTCCTGTTCCTGCACTGCCGGACTATGCTCTTGAGAGTTTACCCTGATCCATATCACAAATGCGATTGCGAGTACGGTTAGAATTAACACAACGATTATCTCTGAGCTCATAAGCTCCTCCGTTCACGTAGCCGTGCCTTTAGGCGTACGTGCAGTCTTACCGAATAGACAGATAGCCGCGAACTGAGGTATCTCCAGTTCGAGCAATGACGAGATTGGCTATGCGGAAAGAGGAGGAGGAGCGCGATCCCCGGGGCCCGAGAGGATAACTCGTGAATGGTATAGGTCCGAACAAGAAGCCCGCGGGCGTTGGCGCTTAGCGGTAAGGATCTCCTGCCAGATTTCTGACGCGCATGCAACCGGAGATATCTGGCGCCGAGGAGGAGTTTTGTTAGTTGGAAGATGCCCCGCCGGGCGTGCGGCCACGGAATCGATCGGAGGCGCCTGCACGAGCAGCTTCGCCTCGCTTGTGACGGGTGCGACCAGAACGAGGAATGCGTGGAAGCCCGCTGCTACGGAAAGAGACACAACCAGGCTCACGCACGCGAGTGTCAGAGCGTGCAGGCGAATGTGTTTTCCCTTGTGGCGTGGTCGTCTCATCGGTAGTCGACTTAGAATGGCCAGTAGCCCTCTATCCCGAGAGGGACCTTGAACAGCTCGCGATTCGACGCGAGTATCATATTGCCGTGGTCGTCGAAGCACAGGCCTACCAACGACAGACCAGCGACGACCAGCTCGGCTTCCGCATCAGGGGTGATCCTGATGATGCCTCGATGGCCGCGCCTGCTGGCCGCTACATAGAGATTCCCCGCGTTGTCGAAGGCCAGCCCCTGCGGCCGGCCCAGCCCGGTGAAGAACCTCGTGACCACTCCGTCGCGGCCTATTCGCATGACCGAATCGAAACTCGACAGCGTCGGCCCGGTTACGTAGAGGAACCCGTCGGGTCCAAACGCCAGATGAAATGCCGCCATACTCGGTTCAATGGTCGCGAACGTCGTCGCTTCACCGATCTCATTGATGGTGTAGATCGTTCCGCTGCGATCGCCGACGAAGAGACGACCTTCCGAGTCAAACGCGATGCCGGTGGCGACCCCCAGGTTTCGCGCGTAGATCTCCGCGTCCTTGAAGGGCGTTACCCGATAGACCGATCCGTCATAGCGGCTCGTAATAAACATTTCGCCGTCGGGGCTGAATGCGAGTCCGGTCGGATTGACGATGTCTGTGAGAAAGGCATCGCTCTCGCCATCGGCGCTCACTTTGTAGACCGATACGGGGACCTTCTGACCGCGAGTGCCTGAAAGAGTCGTGTAGAGCGCGCCGTTATCGCGGTCATAGGCCGGGTTGGCAACCGGATGCAGGTTCTCGGCGATTTTGCGGCCTACGATGAAGTTCTTACCTTCACTGATCCCGGAATTCGCTTCGAGCGTAACCTCCACCGGGCCCCCATCGACGATTGTGCCGCCCGGGATAGGCGCGATGATTCGGGTGGGAGATGCGGAGATTGGCCTGGTCTCGGCGCCGCCGATCGAGATGCGAGCCTGATCATAGGTGGAGAAGACAAACCCGCTGCAGGTGATGATGATTTCGCCGCCTTCAATGCCTGCGCTCGGAACCAGACTTTCGATCACCGGCTGACCCATGGGATGTTCTCTTCCTCGATTTTTTAGCGGTTGAAGTGAGGAAGTATATTACGATGAAGGTCAGGGAATGTCCATTAAGTCACAAAATGGGGGAGTGGGGGAATGGGAGAATGGGAGAGCGGGAGAGCGGGAGAGTGGGAGAGTGGGAGAGTCGGAGAATGGGGATGAGCCCCACATCCTCCAGTCTCCCGCTCTCCCAGTCTCCCGCTCTCCCAGTCTCCCGCTCTCCCGCTCTCCCACTCTCCCATTCCGCTTCATTTCCCCTGGAAGAGATCTTCCAGATCGTCCATCGATACTTCGTCGAGACCTTCCACAACGAGATCCGCGTTGTCGAGGCGCTCTCTTGGGTAGGAATTCGTCACCGCCAGACACCGCATGCCCGCGTTGTGCGCCGCTCGAATGCCGGGAATCGAGTCCTCGATGACCAGGCACTCATGTGAGCCGATCGCCTCCTCTCGACTCGCGTTCAGCAGAGAGCACGCTTTCAGGAAAGGTTCAGGGTGAGGCTTCCCATTGACTACATCTTCGGCGGCGACGATCACCTGGAACAATTCACGAACCCCCGCGTGTTGAAGCACCATCTCTACCTCATGGCGGAGCGCGCCTGAAGCGACCGCCATCGAGTAGCGCTCGGACACCCGGCGCATGAACTCGACGACACCCGGGAAGACCAGCAGGTGGCTTCGCATCATCGGCTCGATGTACTCCGCCTTTCGAGTGATGAGATCGGCAAGCTTCTCCGAGCCGAGCGGAATTCGCCGATCGTTGTGAACCCGCGTAAAACAGTTCCGGTCGTCGAGCGCCAGGTAGTCGCGATAGTACTGTTCGCTGGTCAACAGGATGCCCTCTTCCTCGAGCACCCTTTGAAACGCGGCCAGGTGCATCGGCTCGGTGTCGGCAATCACGCCGTCGCAGTCAAAGATAATCGCTCGCAACATAGTTACAGAGTCTCGTATAAACAGAAAGCAGAAGGCAACAGGCGGATCGCCGATTGCCTTCTGCCTCATTCCCGGCTCTTCTTTGTTCTATCTCTACCGTTCTATGGTTTCGGAGCCTGGGGAGGAGCTTGTTTCTTCTGATTGGCGCGCTCGGCTAAGGCCTTGACCGCCTTGTCGGCCTCCTCTCGCGTTATCGCGCCGTCCTTGTTCAGGTCGAGCGCCTTGAACTGTCGTTCATGATCAGCCATCTCGTCAGCAGTAATCTTCCCGTCCTTGTTCTTATCGTAGGTGGTGAACAGGCCCTGCACTTCGACTCCGCCGGTGGCCTGATTCTGCAGCTCAGTCACAGCGCTGGAGAATCGATTAAGTTCTTCCGGAGAGAGCTCTCCATTGTGATCCTTATCCATAGTGTCGAAGAGTTGCTCCAGGCGAGCGAACTCCTCTCTCGTAACTTTGCCGTCCTGGTTCGCATCCAGGAATTTGCCGAGCGTCTCGCTCAGGCGAGGTCCGCCGCCGCCGCCACCTCCGCCCATGCGGCCGCCTCTGCGGTTCCATTCCTCTTCGTCGATGAAGCCATCCTTGTTCTCATCGAGGCGGTCGAAGAACTGCGGCGGCATCTGTGACAGCTCATCCTTGCTGAGTTTCTTATCCTTGTTCTTGTCCATATCGGCGAAGCTCGGCATCTGCCGGCCTCCCTGTCCTCCTCCGCGTCCGCCACCCGGCGGAGGCGTTTGCTGCGGGTCCTGAGCCGAGGCTACAAGTCCGCCGGCAAGCATGACGCCAAAGAGCGTCAACGATCCAAAGAGTCTCTTCATTGCTTTACTCCTACTACGGTTTCGAATCACCCTTCGATCAGAAGCTGAACCTCAACGACGCGTCGATTCTTCTCGCCGCAAGCGGATTGTTCGACAGACCGAAGAACCGCGACGTTATTACCCCGCTATAGTTTGGGAAGGTGGTATGGTTCAGGACATTATTCGCACTCACGCTCAGAGTGATGTTGTACTTGCTGCGACCGCCGCCGCCATCGCCGCCAAAGAAGCCTCCGCCTGCTCCTCCTCCTCCGCGAGCGCCGCCACCGCCCATGCCACCGCCTCCCATCCTTCCTCCACCACCGGCGCCGGGCCTCGGACCGCCGCCAAGGTTACGATTCTGGCGTCCGGGATTCTGCGCCGGCTGAGTACCATCTGTCGACTGCGCTCGGGCACGAGCAGCGGCGCTTACAACGGGTCCACCAAAGCCGAATGTCTTGGAGAAATTCAGATTCACACTCACCCTGCCGGGCCCATCGCCAAAGTTGCGTGGGATGATCAAGTCGCCCGGTTGAGGGTTGAGATTGAAGATCCCGAACCTGGTTACCACTGTGTTCGGCGCTCCGGCGATTCCGAAAGCGGGCCGATCCGTGTTGATCGTATCAAGGTTGTTGTCCCGGCCGGTGGTGATATTGAAAGGCCTGCTCGATACGATATTTATCATCGGGCTCAGCCGAATGTTCCATGGCAGCGTTAGCGGAGAGACGATGCTCAGTTGATGCCGCGAATCCAGGCTTGAGCGGCCATACTCGTTCGACAGGTCGTATTGGTTCGCAGGCGCTCCACCCGAGCCGTCCACGTCGCTCCGGGTTGAAGAGAGATTGTAGTTAACAAAAACTGAGGATTTGCCGATCGCGAATCTGATCGACGTCCTCAACTCGTGCCTGTTTGAGAACCCGGTCGACTCGTATTGCAGAATCGGCCCCTGTCCCGGGAACGGAAGAATCGGCTCGCGATCATCGGGCGGCGGAACTCCCGGGTGCACAATGATTGCGGTCGGCGCGTTGATGTTGCGCGTGCGCAGCAAGTGCACTCCTCGTTGCCATGAATAGCCAACCGACGTAAGGATGTTATGCGGCAGCCGGCGTTCGTAGCTGACCGTCGACAACATCGTGTAGGGCGAGTTCAAGTTTGCGTCCTTCACTCGAATTGTCGGATCTATCAGCCTGGTCTGTGCCCCCGTAAGGACGTCGGGGATATTCGGGAAGAAATCAGGTTGAGTCACCGTGAACTGAAGCTGATTCTCGCCGTTGAGTCTGATGGTGTCATAGGTTATTCCGCTGTCGAGCCGGTTATAGAACATGCCTCCGCCGAGGCGAATCGTGCTGACACTCTTCTTGTCCGGAGCCCACGCAACTCCGAATCGCGGGGCAAAGTTCATCTTGTCCTGCAGGTGAGTCTGAAACTCATGGCGCACTCCGTAAGAAAGAGTAAGTCGAGGCGAGACCTTGAAGTCGTCCTGGGCGAACCAGGCCATCTCCCACTGTGAGAGATCGGTCGCCGGATTGCCTCGAGTTATCGAGAACTGCTCCGGGTGCGCCCTGGGATCGCCCGCCAATACGCTCTTGTACTGAAGGAGAGAAGAGAACGTAAAAGTCCCGAGGAAGTTGGATCGGCTGAAGTTGGCGAGCTGTTCTCCCTCGGCGTTAACACCCATCTTCAGCGTATGCTTTTTGTAGTTATACGTAGTGTTGTTGGTGATATCCTGGTTCGTGCTCTTGTTGTTGCTGAAAAGCGATGACTGGTTGCCGCCCGACGAGAACGAGTCCTGCACCACTATTGCCGGAGCATCTGTGAGCGCGTGCGCATTGGACGAGCGGCGGCTGAACTGCAGGCGCGTCTCGTTCACGGTATGCTCGCTGGCTATTGTCGTAAGCGAGAATCGAATTGTGTCTTCGCGCGAAGATCGGTTAAAGGCACGCTCGGGGAGGTCGAAGCCGCTGTTCAGTCCCTGGTTCAGCGCCTCGGTTTTGAACATTCGGTACTGCGCGCCGACGGTGAACTTCTTAGTCAGCAGGTAATCGGAACGAACCGAAAAATTCGTGTTACGCTGCGGTGTCAATACGGTCGTCGAAAAAAGCTCCTGCGCCAGAGTGACCGGGTTCAAGACAATAGCGTTCACGACGTCGTTCTCATCATTCGAGCGTCGTTCCATGTCCGCGAAGAACCCCCAGCGATTGTGAATTATCGGGCCGTTGATATTAACACCATAGTTGCGCGTCTGAAGGGGCGCGCGAGTCGGGGCACTCGCTCGTCGGGCATTGAGCGACTCGTCGTTGAAGCGAAAGTTGAAGCCGCCGTGGTACCTGTCCGAACCCGGCTTGGTGATGATCTCGATTCGAGCAAATCCTATCTCCGAGAACTCGGCAGAGAACGGATTCGAATTGATCCGAATCATCTGAATCGCTTCTTTCGGGGGAATGCTTCCGCGCTCGCGGAACCCGCCCACATAAACCGAGGCATCATTGCCCATTGCCGCGCCCGCCATCTGTTTCAGCGTGTCCAGCAACTCGTCAGGATCGTCGGGCAAGGCTTCGAGGTCTTTTTCAGTCAGAGTTATGGCTGACAGATTCTTGTCCGGTTCGGTCGATATCCCATTCGTGTCGGTTTTGACTTCAACTTCGTCTTTGATGAAGACCTTGAGAGTAACGTCGAGCGGCGTAGTGCGTTTTGTGGTGAGGTCCACCTGTTGTGTGAACTCCGCAAACCCCTCAAGCTGTACGGTGATCGTGTAGACCCCGGGGATGACCCCAGCAAAGCGGTATTTGCCCTGTCCGTTGGTCTGCTCGCTGTACTTGTGGCCTTTGCCGTCGTCCAGGACCACCGGCACCGAAACAAGGTAGGCCCCGGTCTCGTCCAGAACCGTGCCGCGTAATTCAAGTTCCCCCTGGGCATGAACATTGGGCGCGGCCAACACCATCAGATTCAGCAGCAACAGGAACATGCTCAGGGCGATTGCAAGTGTTCGTTTCATAGATTCACGTCATCAATCCGGGATGAGTTCTACTCCACTGGCTTCATCGACGCGAGGAGGGCATGCATCTATTACTTGTCGGATTCCTTGTGTTCGCGGTTCCGGTTTTCACGCTCCTTTTCGCGCTCCGCGTCCCGCTCCCGCACCATCTTCTCGAACTCGGGCAACTGTCCTTCAGTGAGTACAGCCCGCATCTTTTCTCGGCTGGCCTGGCGCACGGCGTCAAAGCGCGGCTTGATCTGTTGGAAGCACGGATCCGCGTCCTGCCTTATGATGTCGTACTGATTGAAAGTGTCCTTGAGAATAGCTCCAATATTTTCACTCTGATCCGGCGTCAGGTTCAATCTGCCTTTCATCTTATCGACGATGGCGACAGGTGTGTTGGAGTGAGGACCTTTCCGCGATCCCCTCCCCTGGTAGAGATTCATCGACAGCGCCCCCGCGGCGGCTCCGATCACGAATACGCTCAACACCAGTATTCGGGCCTTGTTGCGGCTCGTTGTTCTACCTTCCATTTTCTTTGTCCTCCACCAGCACAAGGGTTTCAAGCACATCGTCAGCCGTTGGCCGGTACTCATACATATCGCCCAGCACGATAACCTCGCTGGGCCGTAAGGCTAGTTCCCCCGGGTTCCTGGACCTGCCGTTCCAGATAACGGTTGCTCCGATGATCAAGGCCAGCAGCATCGCCATCGCGGGCAGGAGCTGGCGGGCCGTGAGTAGAAGGGCGGCCGCCCAGGATTCGTCGATAATCGCACGGTTCGCCACGGGAGCGTCAGCCGGGCCGCGCGCGATTCGGGCGCGCAACGCGACGAAGAACTCTTTGTCGGGCGTAATCGGTTCGCTTGACCCCGCCGCCTCGAGTGCGTTCCGTCCTAGCGTGTACAGCTGGTACTCTCGGGCGCAACGAACGCAGCCATCCAGGTGGCTGCCTAGCGCGCCACGCTCCGCAGCTCCGAGCCGGCCGGTGTCTCGATCGGTCAGCACCGCAAACTGGGCGCGTACCCTCCGGCAACTCATTGAGTTGTCATTACTTCCAACACTCATTTCAAACTCCTTTGTTTGCGTTCGGCGTTCATCAATAGGCGCTTCATCGCCGCCCGCAGAACGCGCCTCGCACGAAAGGCGCGAACCTTGACTTTGGACTGGCCCCAGCCGGTCATCTCGGAAATCTCACTCACCGAATACCCATCGCGGTCCATCAGCACCAGCACTACTCGGTCTTCCGGGTCGAGCCTGGTCAGCAGTCGCTCGGCCGTGTCAGCCGCTTCTCGTTGGCGCTCCGCGCTGGCGTGCCGGTCGCGTGCTGCCTGCAGCATCTGAAGCTCGAGCCAGTCATCCTCTTGCTCGGCCGCATATTGAGGCGTCTGATTCTCGGATCTGCGCCGCATTGCCCGCAATTGATCGTAGCAGGCGTTGACCGCTATCTTTGCCACCCAGGCTTCAAACGAACGTCCAAGCGTGAAGCTCGCAAGCGAAAAGAACGCTTTGGTGAAGACCTCTTGAGCTATGTCTTCGATCATGTCCCGGCGCCGGAAGAAGCTGCCGATGATGTTGAAGACCCGCGGGCTGAAGCGCCGCACCAACAATTCGAAAGCGTCGTGGTCACCCTTGAGAGTTCGGCGAATCAGCTCATCCTCATCGAATTCGCCTGCGCGCCCGGAAACTACCTCCTCAAGCGGTTCAACCTCTCCAATGGCGCCATCCCTGGCCGAGCCAGCTTCACGGTCGCCTTCAGCCTCGGGCGCTTGAGCCCCGCCGGAGTCGGCTTCGCCGCTGAAGCCCAACCGAACCGCGGAGCTGGCCGCATCGTGTTCGCTTCGCTTACCGGACTGAGTCTGGCTCTTGTGTTCGCCTTGCAAGCGCTCTCGGTTCCTTTGCTTTCCTGACTGCCTGGTCAAGCACTGATGGTATCAGCTTCACCCTGCTTAACGTAACAGGGTTAAGTCGGTTCTGGCTTTTTTCCTGCCGGCCAGGTCGTCCTCCCGAGATTTCAATTGGCAAAGAACTTCGCTGTTTCGCATCCAGCCTTTCGCCTGTCGAGCGCGTTTCCTTAAGGCTGAGCGGCCAATCCTTCCGCTCCCGGCTCAAAATGCGGAGGGTCCAGAATCTGGTTTCCCATGGTCGCCCCCTGGCTGCCCTCGCCAGCAAAGACGCAGCGCGAAACAAAATGGTTACTGAAATAGAGAGATGTGCAGCACAACGGGCTGGTCTCCTGGTTGACCTCTGCGAGGACCCGAGCCAGGCGCTCTCCTGCTGGAGATGCTTCGAGCGGCACATATTCCCGGCGATCAACCGCCGCTCATGACCTCGACGGAAGAACGTAAAAGATAACAGCAAAGTAATGACAAATGCTTCCCACGAGCACGAACAGGTGCCAGATCGCGTGATTGTATGGAATCCTTTTCC
>DASYSA010000118.1:0-5742 GCA_036003885.1 Blastocatellia bacterium
CGAATGTTCAGTTGCGAACGGAATGCCGCCAGCACATCCCGCTCTGCCTCCAAAAAGCGCTCATTGTCGTGAATCTCGAGCTTGAGCAACAGATCATCCATACCGGCTTTTCGGCGGATCTCCACCTCATATTCGACGATCGACGGGAGGCCGCGAAGAAGGTTGTCAATCGCGCTCGGGTAAAGATTGACGCCGCGCAAGATCAGCATATCGTCGGTGCGGCCCAGTACGCCGCCTCTTATTCGCGCCAGCCTGCGTCCGCAGGCACAAGGATCAAGCGTGAGATCGACCAGATCGCCTGTCCGGTAACGGAGCACCGGCATACCCGCCCGGCTCAGATTGGTGGCGACCAACTCGCCGCAAGCCCCCGGTTCAAGCGCTTCGCCGGTCTGAGGATCGACCACTTCAAAGATGAACTCCAACTCATTGAGATGGGGGGAGCGGTCCTCTGCCTGACAGGGGAAAGCCCAGGCGCCAACCTCTGTTGCGCCGGCGTGGTCAAAGCATCTCGCCCCCCAATATTCCTCAATTCGGCGCTTGACGTTGGGCACGCTGGCCCCGGGTTCGCCGGCGTGAATTGTAACGCGGAGATCGGACCCACGCAGGTCCAGTCCCAGCGCTTCGGCCACTTCGCCCAGATGGAGCGCGTAGGTCGGGGTGCAGACCAGCACTGTGCAGCCACTATCCACAATCTGGCGCAATCGCTGTTCCGAGCTCAAGCCGCCGCCGGACAGGCATAACGCTCCAACGTGACGGGCGCCATCCATCGCGGCCCAGTGGCTGATATAAGGACCGAAGGAAAAGGCGCAGAAGACCACGTCGTTCTCGGTTACGCCGGCGCCGCGATACGCATAGCCCCAACAGCGCATCCAGGACTCCCAGTCCTCCCTGGTGTCGAGCCACTTGATCGGCTGGAACGTCGTGCCAGAAGTCTGATGTAGATAGCGATACCGCTCCAGCGGATAGGTAAGCAGCCTGCCGTATGGAGGATGAGCCAGCTGTTCTTGGACCAGTTCGCTTTTGGTTGTGAATGGCAGCCGCTTGAGTTCTTCGGCCGAGCGGACACTGGGCATCTCGAGCCCCACAAGGTGAAACTTCTCCTGATAGAACCGATTCCTTTCGAGTTCCTGCAACAAACGGCCGAGCCGCTCGTTTTGCAAGGCGCTCAGGGATCGGCGGTCCAGGGTCTCCAACTCACGATGATAAAAATCTACGGCTTCATCGGCCATCACTTGCAGTCTCTTGCCTGTTCCTCCCCGGAATCCCAGCCACTGCACGGTAAATTGGGCCGCAATATACTACCTGTTGACACAGGAAGCAAGCGCATTATAATTCGCACTATCCATGGGCCACGAACAGGTTAGAGACTTGTTGCTTGACGCCATTGGCCGGCGCGTGCGAGCGCTCCGGCTGGAAGCAGGCATGACGGTCAGGGACTTTGCCGAGAGTGCGGAGTTGTCGCCGCGCTTCGCCCATCAGCTTGAGGCGGGAGAGGGCAATATCTCGATCGCGGGACTGGCGAGAGTAGCCGCGGCGTTGGGGTGCTCTCTGCCTGAACTCATTCCGCCGGCGAGCGATGACCATTCACTGCGCGCCGACGTCTGGCGGCTGCTGAGTGATTCAAGCGGCGACGATCTGGAGGATCTACAGCAATGGCTCGAGCAGCGCAAAGGAGGCGAACCCAAAGCGCGCTTCATTGCCCTGATTGGATTGCGGGGAGCGGGGAAATCGACGATTGGTCGACTGCTGGCCCGGCGGCTGAAGACTGAGTTTGTTGAGCTGGATAGGCTAGTCGAGGAGGCGGCCGATATGTCGCTGGGCGAGGTGTTCGCGACGCACGGTGAGGGGTACTATCGGAGGTTGGAACGCGAGTCCATTCGGCAGTTGATCGGGCGATCGGGCGGCTGTGTCCTCGCCCCCGGGGGGTCGGTGGTTAGCGATCCCGAGAGTTGGGAGCTAGTCAGGAGGCGGTGCTTTACTGTCTGGCTGCACGCCACACCGGCCGAGTTCATGAAGCGGATGCGGCGACAGGGCGATTTGCGGCCGATGCAGGGGCGCCCATCCGCCATGGATGAGTTGAAGGCGCTGCTGGCCCGTCGCGAGCCGCTTTACGCCGAGTCCCGCCTGAAGATCAGAACGACCAACAAGACTCCGGCAGCTGTGGTCGCGCTAATTGCAAAAGCGTTGAGCGGGCAGGTGTGAGGTGTCAGGTGTCAGGTGCCAGGTGTGAGGTGTCAGGTGCCAGATGTGAGGTGTGAGATGTGAGGTGCCAGGTGCGAGCATCCTGCCACGTGCCATGTGGCACCTGACACCTGGCACCTCACACCTCAAACCTGTTTAATGCAGCGTCTCCTTCTTCTCCAACATTGATATGAATTCCTGAATCCGCCTTGCGCGAGTCTCCGCCTTCTTGGCAGTTTGAATCCTGAACAGAATCGCGTACCTGTTGGCGCCGTTGAGAGTCGCGAAGAATACTTTCGCGGCCGGACTCTTTTCCAACTCAGCTTGAAAGTCGCTCGGGACGCTCGCCAGGCTCGGCGAATCATACGCGGCTTCCCATCGGCCGTTCTGTCTCGCATTCTCGATCGCTGTCAGCCCAGCCGGTTTCATTTGGCCTTTATTGATAAGCTCCTGCGCCTTCTCCCGGTTGATCTTCGACCAGATACTTTTTTTGCCACGGGGCGTGAACTTCTGCAGCCAGGACGACTCGTCGTACTTCTCCTTCTGGCCGTCAATCCACCCATGACACAGAGCAACTTCGACACCTTCCGCGTAGGAGACGGACTCTATTTCCGATCCTTTCCTTGCAATCCTGAGCCAAACGCCGGATGACTTTGAGTGGTTCTTATCCAGCCAGGCGGCCCATGCTTTTTGGGTCTTGAAGAGCATCACTGGTAAGTCTTTAAACATGGCTCAAGCAAACTCCGCAAGTTCCGCCCAGCGATCGACGTCGCCTTCCAACTGCCGATTGAGCAACTGGAGCTCGCTGTAAAGCGCCTCAACCAAAACGAAATCGCTGGACGATGCCGCCAGCTGGCGTTCGACTTCTAATTTTCTTGCTTCGCTGAGCTCGATTGCCTTTTCCAATTCCTCAAACTCTCTTCGCTCTTTGAACGATAGCTTGCGAGGTCCTGCGAATGGTGTCGCCGAGTTTGCCGAGTTCGCGGGCCTCGGGACCTTCGCCGGCGTTGCGCTAGTCTCAACCACCTCGCGTTCGCGAGCTTCGAGAAAGGCGCTGTAGTTTCCGGGATACTCGTTGATGCGCCCCTTGCCTTCGAACCGAAAAATGCTCTCCACTGTACGGTCGAGAAAATAGCGATCGTGGCTAACGACAATGAGACATCCCGGGAAAGAGTCGAGATACTCCTCCAGCCGAGCGAGCGTCTGGATGTCGAGATCATTCGTCGGCTCGTCCAGCAACAGCACATTCGGAGCGCTCATCAGTATTCTGAGCAGGTAGAGACGCCGTTTCTCGCCACCCGACAGTCTCGAGATCAGGTCGTACTGCATCGATGGCGGAAAGAGAAACTTCTCCAGCATCTGGCTGGCTGTGATCTCTTCGCCGTCTGCGGTCTCAATCGATTCGGCGACTTCGCGAATGTAATCGATTACTCGTTGTGCGCCGTTCAACTCGCGGTTGTCCTGATCGTAGTAGCCGATGACGATCGTCTTCCCCTTTTCAATGCCACCCGCATCCGGATCTACTCGCCCGACGATCACATCAAGAAGCGTCGTCTTCCCGGCGCCGCTCGGGCCAATGACACCGATTCGATCGCTGCGCTTCAGCGTATAGCTGAACCCTTCGATCAGCTTTTGGCCATCGTAAGACTTTGAGATGCCGTCGAGTTCCAGGATCTTCTTGCCCATTCGGCTGAAGCCTATCGAGATGTCCAACTCAGAGGCGGCTGACCTGACCGGTTGCTTCTGGAGCGCTTCGGCTCGTTGGACGCGGGCCTTCTGTTTTGTGCTTCGAGCCTTTGCGCCGCGCCTGAGCCAGGCGAGTTCGCGCCGCAGCAAGGCTTCCTGCTTCTCGCCGGCAACTGCGTCCCGAGCATCCTGCTCTTCTTTCTTTTCGAGATAATACCTGTAGTTGCCCGCGAAGCTCTGCAGTTTGCCCGAATCAATTTCCAGGATGCGATTGGTCACCCGGTCGAGAAAGTAGCGGTCATGAGTGACAAGAAGCAGTGCGCCGGCATAGCGCGCCAGATATGTCTCGAACCATGCGATGGTATCTGCGTCGAGGTGATTTGTCGGCTCGTCGAGGATCAACAGGTCGGGGCGTGAGACCAGAGTGTGCGCGAGCGCGACTCGCTTTCGCTCTCCGCCCGAGAGGGCGCCCATGAGAGCCCCGGTATCGTGGATTCCGAGTTGAGTCAGAACGGTCTGAGCGTTTGTCTCGAGATTCCAGGCCCCCGCTGCTTCAAGTTGGTGTGCCAGCGTCGAAACCCGATGTAACGTTCGCTCGTCAGTCGACAGGGATAGATCGTGGCAAGCCACTTCGTACTCTCTCAGCAGGCGCATCGCTTCGTCGCTGGCAGTGAAGACCGCGTCGAGCACCGTCTGATCCTCATCGAACTCAGGGTTCTGTGACAAGTAAGCCACATGACGGTCACTGGCGGTGATCGCGCGGCCCGCGTCGGGAGGTTCGCGCCCTGCGATTATGCGGAGGAGGGTAGATTTGCCCGAGCCGTTCAACCCAATGAGTCCGACCTTCTCGCCGTCGTCGAGACCGAACGTCACGCCCTCAAATAGCGATTTGGGGCCGTAACTCATGCTGACGTCTTCGAGAGAGATAATAGTCATCGTGCTAAGCTGACATCTTCAATTGAGGTTCATGTGCCGGTCGGTCCTGGCGCTTCATCCGTTGTGCCGAGGACTTCTCGTACTCTTCCAACGTCTCCACTGACGAGTCTCACCTTTATGCCATGCGGATGAAAGGAAGAGTTCGTAAGAACGTCAGCAACCACGCCTCGCGTCAGTCTGCCTGAGGCTTGATCCTTCTTCAAAATGATATTGACCTCTACTCCCGGACGAACGCTTTGTCGGTGTTGACCATTCATTAGACTTCAGGATACATCTCCTCAACAGCGAAGTGTAAGGCTGGGACAGGGCAGCCTGATAGTTGTCCTGACGGGCGTGCGGCAGCTCCGTTGACATATGCCCTGCGAATAGGAACAATGCTGGGGGGGCGTTATGAAGAGATTGAAAGCCACCAAAGAACTGAAAGTCGAAAGACCACCGCGCGCCACCGTGTCTGAAAAGGAAGCCTTGAAGCGTATGAAAGGATTCTCCAAACGAAAGGCCCAATTCCTTGCCACTGCTCGAACGGGTAGGAGTCGAACTTTTACCGCCCCTTCACCTGATCAATGACCACACGCCCGCCCTTCATGACCCATCGGACTCGGCTGATCACGGCCTGAATATCTTTCAATGGATCGCCTTCCACGGCAACGATGTCGGCATAATAGCCAGGAGCGATCGATCCCAGACCGTTCTCCATGCCAAGCAACGCGGCTCCGTTTCTTGTTGCTGTCCGAAGAGCCTCTTCGGGTGTCATCCCTGCCTTTACGAACCAGGCCAGCTCGCGCGTATTCTGACCGAACATCGTGAATACCGCATCCGAACCCATTGCGAACCGAACGCCTGCCTTGTAGGCACGCTGAGCAGTCTTCAGATTGCGCTCAATGTAGTCATTCAGGTTCTTCACTGCCGTCGCCGAGAAACCATAAAGCTCGGCGCTCT
>DASYSA010000119.1:0-4565 GCA_036003885.1 Blastocatellia bacterium
ACACGTTTTCAAAACTCCAGATATGGGCTATAGGCAGCGTCTCGAGAGGCGATCAGTCGGGCCACTCCGGGTCGTCGAGAACCGTCCCCATCTCGCCTGAAGGAGTTTTCCAGGTGACCGGTTTACCCGCGGGAGAAACCAGAATTCTTCTCTTACTTCCAAAAGATTTGCCCGGCATCGTGATTTCGCGGATCGATCATCCCATGGTGCAGATGGCGGTTCGGGAAGGGCGCGAGCCTGAAGGGGCGGTGACCCTCCAGCCTGGCGATCAAATAAGCGGCATACGGATCATCCTCAAGCGACTCGCGGGAGGGATTCGTGGAGCGATCAAACTGGCGGGCGGCAACCTCTCGCCTGGCGCCTATTTGAACGTGACCCTATGGCGCCCCTCCGGCAGTCCGGGATCAGAGAGCGGAAATGACGTCAAGGTCGATGGCAACGGCAGGTTCGACATTAGAGGGCTGGCTGCCGGACAGTATCGTCTGACAGCGCAGATAATTGTGCGGAATCAATCCGGACCGCCCGATTTACGAATGCGCGCAGAGAAGAGATTCACCATCGCTGATAGTGTCGAGGAGATCGAAATGGAGATTGATGTCAGGAAGCGCGACCAGTAGCCGATATCTATTTCCCGTTTGACTGCGGCTCCCGGAAGTACAACTCGATCCACTCAATCCAACGGCGCTGCACGTCGCGCTGCCGGACCGGGTCGCCTGCGTTGTGACCGTAGATCGGATACGCCACGAACTTCGTCGGCACCCCGTTGTCCCTGAGCGAGTGATACAGCTTGAATGCCTGCATAGGCGGTACCCGGAAATCCTGAGTGTTGCTCATCACAAGAGTGGGCGTCCGGATCTTCGAAGCGTAGGTGATCGGCGACTGATCGATGTACGACTGCATCCGCTTCGAATCAGTCCAGGGTGAGCCGCCGAAGGCAGCCCCTCGCCGCACGTTGGCGTCGCCCAGATTGTACTGGTCCATCCAGTCCGTGACGGGAGCGCCCGCCATCGCTACGCGCCATCCCTGATAGTTCCCAATCAGCCACGTAGTCATATAGCCGCCGTATGACCAACCGGACACCGCGATTTTCGTCGTGTCCACGAAGCCGCGCTGCTTCACAGCCTCGACCCCCGCCATCACGTCACGCCCCGGTCCGGCGCCTGCGTCGTTGATAATGGCTCGCTGATAGGAGTTGCCGATCTGATCGCTTCCCCGGTAATTCGGCTGAAAGACCACCCATCCTTTCGCCGCCATGATCTGCGCTTGTGATGCGAAGGTTTCGAGCGACGCCGCGGTCGGGCCGCCGTGAATCACGAGCACGAGCGGGTACTTCTGGCTGCTGGAAAAATCCGGCGGATAAGTCACGATGCCGTTGTGCGTGAAGCCGTCCGACTGCCAGGAGATCACTTCAGTCCGCCCGAGCGCCAGGCCGGCAACCTCGGCATTCAGGTTTGTCAGGCGTTTCGGCGCCGCAGTCAGGGATGGCATATAGTAGAGCTCCGCCGGCCGTGACGGATCGGTTGCCGTGAACGCAATCGCGCCGTCCTTGCCAACAGCAACGTCGACCCAGAATGCGGAGGAGGGGCTGAGCTTGCCAAGATCGAGCTTGCGCGCCTGACCCTCGAGCGGTTGTAACCACATCGAAACTCGCGTGTCGTCGTTTGCGCCGATGAGTAATGACTTGCCATCGGGCATCCAGATCGATCTGGCGACATTGCGGTCTATCGTGCGCGTGATGCTTTTGCCGGCGCCGGACGTTGAAGGTGCAACGTAAATTTCGTTCAGGTTGCCGGAATCGCCATCGCGCGGCTGCCAGTAGGCGATCTGCGAGCCATCCGGCGACCACGTCGGCTGACCCTCGAGCCGATCGCGTCCGGTCAGCCCGCGCATTCGACCACTGGCAACGTCTACGGTCTGAATCGTCGCGTCGCGGGCATCGCCCGAATGCGGCGTTGGCAGCCGGACCAGCGCGATAGACTTGCCGTCAGGCGACCACGCGAGCGGAGAAGCCGGCGAGCCTGGCGGATGGCTGATTGGAAGACTCCACGACCCGGACGTGAGGCGCCGCGCTTCGCCTCCAGCGGCATCTATCAACCATGCGTGCGTCGGCAGCGCTTGTGACTGAATCAGGAAATCGTCATTGCCCACCTCAAACGAATCGTTGAACCGTTCAGGCCCGGTCTTCTTCTCAGCGTCGTCTTCGGTCGCATACGCGATCGTTCTTCCGTCGGGCGACCAGGCGAACTGCTGGACGCCTTTCGGCGCGCTCGTGATGCGCTGGGCATCGCCGCTGCTCATCGGCATGACAAAGACTTGTGCGCGTGGCGGAAGGCTGCCTGAGAGAGGGATGTTCGACAGAAAGGCCAGCCGGTCGCCGCTGGGTGAAAACCTCGGATGGCTGACGCCCCGGCGCTCGCGTGTGAGCGTCCTCTGACTGCCGCTCACAACATCGACGAGCACGAGGTCAGCATCGTAGCGATTCTCGTCGTAGTTGGCTCGCGCCACTACGATGACGATCGACTTGCCGTCGGGCGCGATTTGCGGATCGGAGACGCGGACGATGCGCCCCAGATCGTCGAGTTGCATTCGTCGTGGCTGCTGCGCCAGTCCGACTACGGCAACAAGGCCGATCAGGACCAGGCACGCGTGAAGTGTATTTTTTCTCATAAGTCACCTCGTTCGCATCAACTCTATTGCGTGTCCCCTTTCCTTTCTATCGTTAGCAGTTCGGTTGTACCTTCGGTGACGCTCGACATCACTTCGCCGGGTGATCCGGGAAGGAGCCTTGCGGTCTCTTCGGCCTGCGGGAGGGTTGATTGGGGCAACTTGCGTTTGGTGGAGGCTTTCTCCAGAGTGTCCCGATAGACCGCAAGCAACGCGACGAGGATTAACCCCACGACAACGGCGAGAAATATGGATCCCCCCAGCACTTTACCCTTGACGATGATTATCTCGTAAATGATCCCCCAAAGAACGCTGCCTACGACGATTGAAATCGCGGTCCCGCCAGTGATGTTGAGCCATCGATCGACTCTGCGTTTCCGGTCTTGAAGCTTCTTGTCCAGGTCGACCGCAGGAAGCTGTTCGGCGAGCGATTCCGCAACTTTCTCCAGGCTCAGTCCGCAGGAGCGACAGAATTTTTGCTCTGCCGAATTCGGCTTTCCACAATTTGGGCAGTACATGGCCGCCTTAGACCCTCGTTTGATATCGAATAGCAACCTGACGCACCGGGGCCAGACAGACCCTGCCGGTCGGATCGCACATCATCTCGCATTTGATGCCTGCTTTCAAATCGGTAGCGCCGGCTCTGGTTGTCGAGTTGCCGAATTCACTAGTCCATGTTCTGTTTTCTGGGCAACACCTGCCTCTGCCACTGCTCAAAGTCTTTTTTCAGTTGTCCCAACAACTCTGGACGCCGTTCCTTGAAGTCTGCCTGTTCCCGTTGATCAGTTGCGAGATCAAAGAGATGTTCCACCCCGTTATCATTTAGATACTTCCATCTGCCGCTGCGGATCGCGTCCTGTTTGGCATGTCGCCAAAAAAGCTTTCGCTCATACACCGGCGCCCCGCCTTTGCAAATGGGCATCAAGTCATTACCATCGAGCGGGTAATTGAGGTCGGGTGCGGTTTGAGTCGCCGCAAGAATCGTTGCCGTCCAGTCCATCGTAATCGCCACTTGTTCAGTAGTGCGATACGGAGGGATCACGCCCCGCCACCGGACAATGGCCGGCACCCTGATGCCCCCTTCCCACAATTGATTCTTCTGCCCAATGAAAGGCCAGTTGTAAGAAAAGCGCTCGCCGCCATTATCACTGGTAAAGATGACCAGCGTGTCGCGGTCCAGTCTGGCTCTCGTCAGTGACTTAATTACCTCGCCGATCCCATGGTCCAGGCGCTTGACCATCGATGCATAAATCTTCAGCGACCCTCCGGCTCTGAGCCTCGAGTAGTTCACCGTGCCGCTGATTTCTGTGTCTCCCGGTCCTTCCCACGGCCAATGAGGCGCGGTGTAATGAAGGCTCAAATAGAAAGGCCGGCTGCGCCGGCGCGCGATCACCTTGAGAGCGCGTTCGGTGAGCAGATCGGTGAGGTAGCCGATCCGTTCCACCGGCACGCGGTCTTCAAACAGATCGAGCTCTCCGTCGCCGCCTTTGTGAGTAAAATAATCGACACCCCCGCTCATTATGCCGAAGAACTCGTCAAACCCACTTTGCAACGGGCCGAACCTGGGGAGATAACCCAGGTGCCACTTGCCGACCAGCGCAGTCTCGTAACCGTTCTTCTTCAGCAGCGACGCCAATGTAGGGTGATCGGGCGGCAGGCCCAAAATATCGGCCTGGTCCCCTAAGGGTTTTTTCCAGTCCAACGGTTCCTCAAGCCCAACCCTTGTTCTCGCAGGATACCGCCCCGTGATAAAGCCACACCGTGTCGGCGTGCAGAGGGGAGAAGCGGAGTATGCGGTCGTGAAGCGGATGCCTTCCCGCGCCAGGTGATCCAGGTTCGGGGTGTCATAATCGGGCCGGCCAACGCAACTCAGATCGCCATAGCCAAGATCGTCCGCCAGG
>DASYSA010000120.1:0-12890 GCA_036003885.1 Blastocatellia bacterium
GGGTAGAGCGTCTTGAGCCGTACATTAGCGTACAGGGCAGTGTTCAGTTCCGCACAGTGGGAGAATGGGGGAATGGGGAGTGGGCGAACGGGAGCACCGATTTTCCTGCTGTTCCATTCTCCCACTCTCCCTTTCTCCCACTCTCCCACTCCCCCACTCTCCCTCCCCCGGCTCGCTAAAGAATTTCAAACATTGTATAAACATGTGTCGTACACGTGGTTGTTCAGGTACCAATTCCGACCAAATAAATAACTATGGTGAGCTTCTACTCTTTTTATGCCGACGCAACGAAGATCGCATTGCAATCGATTTTCGCGCATAAGCTCCGGGCGTTCTTGACGTTGATCGGGATCATCATCGGGGTCGCTTCAGTGGTGGTGGTTGGGGCTTCGATCAGCGGCTTGAACTCGTATGTGGTCGATAAAGTATCCAGGATTCTTGGTGTGAATCACTTTATGATGGCGCGCATCGCCCACGTCGGCAATATGACCCAGGAAGAGTGGGAGAAGATGAACAAGCGCAACAAAGTCATCGAGTGGGATGACTATTACTGGTTGCGAGACCACTGCGCGGATTGCAAAGAGGTTGGCGCAACCGCCAACACCGGCGTCGATCTCAAGCAGGAAGGGCAGGAACTGTTCGGAACCCGCATCACCGGCGTAACCGCGAATATGGGTGAGATCGAGGACAAGACTATCGCAGAAGGGCGGTTTGTCCTGGATCACGAAGTGGAGCGGGCGGCAGCCGTATGCGTGATTGGCATGGACGTGCGAGAAAAGTTCTTTCCGGGAGTGGATCCCATCGGCAAAGAACTGAAGATTGCCGAAATGCCCATGCGTATCGTCGGAGTGGAAGAGAAGCGCGGGTCGATGTTTGGCATGTCGCTCGATAATCTGGCGTACATCCCGCTTTCAACCTTCGAGCGCCTCTTCGGCCGCCGCCGAAGTCTGGAGCTGCATGGAAAATCGCTCAACCGCGAGGAGTTTCAGACGGCATTCGAACAGGCAAGAGTCAGCATGCGCAACCACCACAAGTTGAAAGGCGACGACGAGGACGACTTCGGGATGGTCAACGTCGAGCAGGTCAACAACCAGGTCGATCAGTTCACCGGCGCGATTGCGAGTGTGGTCATGCCAATCACTTTGATATCGCTGGTTGTAGGCGGAATCGTCGTAATGAATATGATGCTCTTCAGCGTCACGGAGCGGACGGCGGAGATAGGATTGAGAAAGGCGCTGGGAGCGCGAAGGAAGCAGATTCTGGTGCAGTTCCTGATCGAATCGTCGGTCCTGACCTCGCTGGGCGGGGTACTCGGGTTAGGCCTTGCCGCTGGTCTCGCATGGTTGATCGGCGCGACAACAGCAGTGCCGATGACAATCACGGTGGCTTACATGGTGCTTGCGGTGGGGTTCTCTGCGGGAATCGGAATGTTATTTGGCATCTACCCGGCTTACAAAGCGGCGGGACTGGATCCGATTAAGGCGCTGACCAAGATCTGAGGAGGAGTCCGAATGATTCGCAGGTTGGTTCAAGGTGAAACTCTGACAATGGCGCTCCAGAATCTGCGAGCGAATAAGTTCAGGAGTTTCCTCACCGTCCTGGGCGTGGTAATCGGCGTGGTAGTGGTCATCCTCGTTGCCTCTCTGTTGACCGGGCTGCGGAGCAATATCGTTCAAATGATCGAGGAGTATGGTACCAGTAATATTTATGCCTTTCACCTCTCAACCGGACCCAGAATGGGCCCGCGTGACCGCTCCGAGTGGAACCGCAAACCGCTGACCGTCGATGACGGCGAGGCGATAAAAGAGCGTGCCCCGGCAGTCGACGACGTCGCTTACGTAGCCTGGGTGTGGTGGGGCTTCGATCGCACGATCACCTACGAGGGAACCACCTACAAGCAGGGAAACCTACAGGGGGTCTCAGCGAATCACGGGCTTATTACCAACGTAGTTCTTTCGGAAGGGAGATATATCTCGGAGACCGACGACCAGCACCGCCGAGATTGTATGGTCATAGGCGTCAACGTCGCGGAAGCGCTCTTCCCCAAGCGCAGCCAGGTTGCGGGAGCTCAGGTGACTCTAGCCGGCAGAACATTCGAAGTGATCGGCGTGCTCGACAAGCGAAAGGGCGGCTTCATGGGCGACAGCGAAGAGGATAACGCCGTCTACATACCCTTCCGTACCGCTCGCAAGCTGTCGCCGCGAAGCGATTTCATTATGCTAATCATTCGAGCCAGAACCGGTCTGATTCGGACCGCGCTCGATCAGAGTGAAGAGATACTTCGACGGCAGCGCGGGGTGAAATACAGCGATCCGAATAATTTCGATCTCGCAACGGCAGACAGATTTATAGAGCAGTTCGACAGCATAACCGCCGGAATCGGTCTCGTCGCGATTGCGATTTCCAGCGTCGGCTTGCTGGTAGGTGGCATCGGAGTCATGAACATCATGCTGGTAAGCGTAACCGAGCGGACTCAGGAGATTGGTGTCCGCAAGGCGATTGGGGCCAAGCGCGGCGATATAGTAAAGCAGTTTCTCTTTGAAGCCATGACCCTCACGTTTCTCGGGGGCGTTCTGGGAGTTATCCTGGCGATCGGGATAAGTCAACTGATAGGCCTGCTGATACCCTCGCTTCCCGCCTCCGTTCCTCTTTGGGCCGTAGTGGCGGGCCTTGTTGTTTCGATAGCTGTCGGTCTCATCTTCGGCGTGTGGCCCGCAAGAAAAGCCTCTCGACTGGACCCGATAGAAGCGCTCAGGTACGAGTGACCTTCTCCAGAGGCCAGTCCTCTCCGATGATTCGAAGGCAAAGCCGCTCGAACTTGTCAGGCCCGACGTAGCGGTTGCACACGACGGCAAAGCGCTGGAGACTCCGGCTTGGCGTACTCACGCGGATGACATCGAAGTCGTTAGGCGCAATCTTCAGGTGGACTACACGCATTCCCTGGGAGCTCATGTTTTCGGTACGTGCAATCTCGCGTCCCAGACATTTCATGCTCTCGGTGAAGTACTCGATCCATACTGCCTCCGAACGATTCTCGCGCGGCCACCTTCGTCGCTCGACGCCGGTCCACGACGTCGGATCGAAGGTTCCCCACGGCTTATCCAGGTAACCTTCGGGCGGATTTTCGTCCAGGAACTCGAAGCCGATCGTTCTGAGCCCGCTCTTGGGCGGTTCCACCCGCCTGACCAGTGCGTATACGTTGTAGGTTGAACCGAGATGGCTGCTATGCCGCAGGTTTGATGGGAGCGGCAAGGCCAGGTTCAGAACCATACCGAGCTGAACGCGCCGGTGCATTCGAACCCTGGCCCCTGTCTGGCTAACATCAAGTGTCTGAGTCAGCTCATGCCAGCGGCCGAACTTGCTGTCATAACCGGTGACTTTCACAGGCATTGTGAGCTTGAACCGTTCAAACTTGCGGCGGTTCTTGATCCAATTCGCGGGATCATTCGGGTCGGCCGCTGCTTTAGGGTGGGATTCATCCGGAACCTCGTCAGCCACGATGACGCCGAATTCGGTCGGGATCTCCGAAGTTCTCTGCTCGCTATATATCTCATCGGCAGCCGCAGACATCTCTTTGACCAGTGTATTGTCGTAGTCGACCCTTCGGTTGAAACTGACGAGCACCGCAAAGGCCCGTGATATTTTTTCGAACGCCTGATCGATTTGAGGGATCAAGCTGGTTGGAAGAGCAACGGATATTTCGAAGTATGAAGGATGGAGGAAAGCGACCGCGCGGAGATATGCCATCTTTATCTCGCCGGTAGCGGCGAGGCGGTCTATAGCGAGGACCTGGTAATGGTTCGTCGCCCGCTCGATTCTATCCAGGAGTTGCTTGAGCTCTCGAAAAAAGGCTCTTATCTGCTTGTCCGTGGGCTTTGGCGGGGTGGAAGGGGCTTGCGGGTTAGCGGATTTGGAGCCTCGGCTCGAGCCGTTCCTCTGTCGCGATGAAGGCACTTAGACTCTCTTTTGTTTTGCGACCTTAGGCCGGACGTAGCTGATGCGAGTGGAGGCAGAAGCTGCGCAAAAATCGGGCCGTCCTGCAGAGGGGGAAGCTTCGGCCCCAAGTAATGAGATGGTTCGAACAAAAGCAGGCTAACTTGGGGAAGCAGAAAAGTCAATACTTGACTAGGTGCGAGGTGTCAGGTGCCAGGGTGAGGTGACAGGGGTGAGGTGTCATGTGCAGGATAATCGTCAGGAGCCACGTATTACTGACCACGGGCAACTTGACCCTGATCCCCAGCACCTGACACCTTCTGACCACGGGCAACATCACCCCTGATTCCTGAGACCTGACACCTGGCACCTGGCACCTGACACCTAGTCACGTCGTCAACCGGCTGTATATTCCCGGCAGCCGCTCGGGCAAGCTCAATACGTCATCGATGATCGTGTATCCAACCTCTCCATACATATCTCGAAGCTGGTCTTCGGATTCACGGTCGATAGTGATGCAGAAGGGCGTGATGCCCTCAATCCTGGCCTGCCTCAGCGCTATGCGGGTGTCCTCACGAGCATAGCGGCTATCACCGTAGTCGTGATCGTAGGGCCGGCCATCCGAGAGCACGATCAACAGCTTCGTCCGGGCATCCTGCGCGGCAAGCCTCGTGATCGCGTGCCTTATCGCTGCACCCAGACGGGTGTTGTTCTGATAACTGATTCCCCCAATCCGCCGCTCCACATCCGCCGAGTAGCTCTCAGAAAAATCCTTGATCACGTAGAACTTGACATTTCGGCGGCCCTCGCTCGTGAAGCCCTGCATTGAATATGTGTCGCCCACGGCTTCGAGCGCTTCGCTCATCAACACCAACCCTTCCTTCTCGATGTCGATGATCCGCTGCCCAGGCTGCGTGTAAGGATGATTCGGATATCGGCTGATCGTTCGCGCGGTCGAACTGGACATGTCGAGCAGGAACGAGACGGCTACATCCCGCTCGCGCCTCAGCTTCCTGGTGTACAGGCGATCGTCGATCAGGCCGGTGCTCCGCTTGTCCAGCGCGTAGTCGATCACCGCTTGAAGGTCGTAGTCTTCTCCGTCGATCTCACCTCGAATTCGCCGCAGATTCTCAGGCCTCAGTAGTTGAAATTGATAACGAACCGACGAGAGGATTCCCGCATACCGGCTCCGAACCATCTCCACGAAACCTCGTGAGCCGCGCGCGCTGGAGCGCTCGATGATGCGGCACCAGCGTGTGCGATAGTCGCCAAGCTCGCGATCCCACTCATCGTAGTAGAATGCGCGGTCTCCCTTCTCCAGGTCCTGCTCGGCGGACTCGGCCGCGTGCATCTGGCTGAACAGATCGTGGTCGGCGGTCACCTCCTGAGTCTGGCCGGATGACCAGAAGCTGAATGGATCATCGCGTACTTCCATCTGCTGCCGCTCGCCCGCACGTTCGGCATTTGAGTCGGCTACGGATGCCTCGTCGCCCTCGCCGTCGCCCGCTTCGGCTCCGCCTTCGTTCGCGGTATCGCCGTCGGACTCACTCGGGCGCTCGACGAAGAAATCGTAGATGAGCCGAGTGGCCATCAGCGAATCACCGACCGACGCGCCTTCGCGAAACACATAGTCGGACACGATACGCTCCAGATCCGACACGACTCTCGGGTAAACTGTTCGGGTTTCCGCCGTTGCCCCTCCGCATATCGCGATCTGGAAGAGTAGTTCGAACGGCACGAGTTCCTGAGGGATGGCCTCGATTCGGGGCCGGCGTTCGATCAGCCTGGCTCGCACGAAATCGAGATCCCGCCTGATCCCCCGATAGATCGAGCGCAGCAGAAAGTCTATACGGCCGTTCTCGATCGTGGTGAACAGCCGAAGGGCCAGATCGACGTTCGGAAACTCCGAAAGCACCGCGATGAAATCGACCCCGTCGCCTTGCATTTCGCTCTTCGCTTTGCCGGTCTGCCTTTCGAGTTGCGAAGTCGAAGCGCGAGCCCTTTTGGCGTCTCGCGCCTTCTGACGACGACCTCCAAAGGCCTCGCGGGCCTCAGTGAGCGCCGCCAGCGTCTCCGGTGCGTCCTGAGAATACGTTTGGAACTCAATCTGGCCCGCGCCATGAGCTGCAAGCACCTTGAACAGGCGAAAGTTCTCAGCTTCCTGCTCGAACTCGGCGACTACCGATGGCAAGTAGATTGTGCGGCCGTCGCCGATCCTCACTTCATCCGGGATCGAGGTGAGCGGAGCAATGTTGAGAACGCGGCCCGTCAGACCCTCGACGTATAACCGCAGTGTGTGAGCCACGGAATCGAGCGTCAATCCGCCTTCTATCCTGAAGAGCGCTTCCTGGCTGGCTTTGGACTCCAGTGCGTAGTATGCCTGAACGCGCCGCGGGCTCTCGCCCTCCGGGGCGATCCCGCGGCGAGCCCACTCGCGAAACTGGCCGAGGGAGGCGACACTGAGCGCAAGCGGGCTCGCCTTGAAACACTCGGTGCCAGCCACGGTATTCTTTTCCGCGATCTCTTCGACGACTTCCAGCACACTGGCTACAACTTCAGCGCGTCGATTTGATCCCGCCCGCGCGACCAGATCGGCTACTATCTGCGGACTCTGCTTCATGAAATGGTAACTCGCCGCATTGCCCTGGAGAGCCACGCGCCGGGCGAGTGACGTCCAGCGACGGAACGACTCCTTTCCTGCAATCATCAAAACGCGGCTGGCGGCCTTGAAATATTGAAGGGCGACCCCGCCCGACCGATCCAGGTAGCCCTCTGTGATGGTGAAGAGTTCGTCGAGCGCCTCGCGACTGGAGGAACCGGTCACGTGGGGAAGCTCGGCGAAAAACTCGGCCGCCGTGCCGCCCGACCGATAAGCAAACGCTGCCGCAAGAGAAAGAGCGCGCTTCACGATCGCCGCTCCATCGTTGCCGCCAATGGCCTCGATCTGGGAGATCACCGATGGAGCCGCAAGAAACAGATCATTGCTGTGCTTCACCGACTGCCGCGCAAGCTCCAGGCAGATGGTCAGTACTTGAGCGACGTTCTCGCGATCTTGTATCGATCTGATTATCTCCGGAGCTGATCTAAAGGTATTCACCGCTGTGTTGGCCGATAGCGCGGCTTGCTTGTTGACCAATCGGAGAACCGGTGAGCGCATCTCGTCAGCTATAGACTCGAGTATCGTTGCGCTTGCCTGAAAGAATTCGGTTGCGGTATCGACGCTCGTAGCCGCCAGGCGTTTGCCGGCTTCACCCCAGACCCGCATGTCACCCGGTTCGATCAGACGCGAGACTTCAGGTGCAGCCTTCAGGAATTCAACCGCTGCGCGGAGGTTGTTGGCTGCCAGAGCGACGCCGATGTCGGTAGTGAGGAGGACGCCTTCGTAAGGCAACACCCCTATGCGCTTGGCGAGGGATTCAAGTGTGGATGAAGCGACACCTTTCAGGTGCTTCCGAAGTCTCTTCTTAACCTCTTTTTCGATTGAGTCCATGTTCAAGGTTCAGATGATAGCAAAGAAATGCGAATTGCGAATTTCGAATTGCGAATTTCGAAATGTGACTGCATGTGTCGAGCAGCGACCCTCAAGGCGGGCGGGGCCCTCGGTTTTTGCGTTGTCTTTCAGTAGTTGAAATTCGCAATTCGCAATTCGAAATTCGAAATTCCACGATGGCAAGGAAGCAGGATTCCAGAATGTGCTGAGCGCCTTGTCGCTTTCCAAGATGTCTCCTTCCTGCGTTTAGGTCCTTCGATCCTCCTCTTGATGCCGGCCAACCGGGGCTGGAACAGTTTCGACAGGTTGACGAATTGTTCCATTTGTATGGAACAATCAATGTGGTATCCTAACTCCTTGATGCTATGCATTTAGCAGAATCTTGCGACCTGCGGGCGTCCGATCGAGGAGAAGCAGGTAACGGTCGGGTCCTATTAGCGAAACTTGGCCCTTCGCTAATGGCGCCAGCCTTAGTCTCGAAATGTTGTTGGGCAACGCAAGGAGCTTCGCTTTGACTTGCCCATTTTTCATGTCACGTAGCCGCAAAACGAGGCTTTCTCATTTGGTCCGCTCACTACCAACAGGAGGTAAATCATGATCAAGCGAATGTTTCGCGCCAGGTATTTCACCGGCATGCTCATCGTGTGTCTCTTATTAGTTTCCGTCTCGCCCGCACTGGCACAGTCGACGGCGACTCTTCAAGGCACCGTGACTGACCAGCAGGGCGCAGTGTTGGCTAACGCCAAAGTAACCGCCCGCAACAAGGCAACCGGCGTAGAACGGACGACTGAAGCCGACAGCAACGGCAACTTTCAGATTGCCGCTCTTCCAGTCGGAACTTATCGCGTAGAAATCCGCGCCGATGGATTTCAGACATCGGTGGTCAATGACCTGGTACTGGAAGTCAGCCAGACGGTGTCGCAGAACTTTCAGTTAAAGGTCGGCGGAGTAAGCCAGGAGGTCAACATCACGGCCGACGTGCCGGTCATCGAAACAACTAACATCACGGTTGGTCAGGTCATCAATCAGAAGACAGTGCAGGAGATTCCGCTCAACGGAAGGCATTTCGTCGACCTGGGCCTGTTGATTGCAGGCTCGGTAACCCCACCTCAGAACGGGTTCCTTACCGCGCCGCTCCGCGGACAAGGCTCATTCGCATTCAACACCGCCGGCAATCGTGAAGACACCGTGAACTTCATGATCAACGGAGTCAACCTGAACGACCAGGTACAGAATCAGATTACGTTTCAGCCGTCGATCAACACGGTTCAGGAGGTCAAGATCGACAACTCGACCTTCGGCGCCGAATACGGCCGCAGCTCGGGCGCGATTGTAAACATCGCAACCCGTTCCGGCTCGAACGAATGGCACGGAGAGGCATTTGAGTACATTCGTAATGACGCTCTCGATTCGCGCAACTTCTTCGACAGGGCGGCAAAGAAGCCCCCATTCAAGCGCAACCAGTTCGGAGCTGCATTCGGCGGCCCGATCCATAAGGACAGTACATTCTTCCTGTTCACGTACGAAGGGACGCGCCAGCGACAGGGTCTCACCCTCAACGGCGGCGTGCTAACCGATGCGGAGAGGGCCGGCGTTACCGATCCGACATCGAAGAAGCTGCTCGATCTGATCCCTAAAGCCAATCTGTCAGGGAACAGATTCGTTGGCTCGGGAACGGCGCCAGTCAACATCGACCAGTGGACAGGCGACGTGAGCCACATGCTATCGAGCAATGACCGCCTTCATGGCTACTACGCGTTTCAGCGTGACCTGCGAGGGGAGCCGACCCTGCAGGGCAATACGGTCCCGAATTTCGGGGACACGCGTCAATCGCATCGCCAGATACTCACTGTGAATGAGACTCACACCTTCGGCCAGAATCTGGTGAACGAAGCGCGGTTCGGATTCAATCGCATCCACATTACGTTTTCGCCCAATGCCAAGCTCAGTCCCGCGGAATTCGGGATCAACAATGGAATAACGGAACCGATAGCGCTGCCTCAGATCACCGTGGGTGGAATTGGCCTCAACTTCGGTGGACCAGCAGGCTTCCCCCAGGGCCGAGGAGACACGACTTTTGTGTTGTCGGACACAGCCAGTTATCTCCACGGGAAGCACTCAATCAAGATGGGTGGCGAGTACCGGCGATTCTTGAACAACAACTTCGGTCAGACTCCCGGAACGTTCGGTTTCGCAAACGTGGCTGCCTTCCAGACGGGCACGGCGAACGCCTTCTCGGTAACGCTTGGGAACGTTACCAGCAGCCTGGCGATGGGGGCCCTCGGGTTGTTCGTTCAGGACAACCTAAAGTTGAAGCCAAACCTTACGTTTGAGCTGGGCCTTCGCTATGACTGGTTCATGTCCCCGACCGAGCGCTACAACCGCTTCGTTGTATTCGACCCGGGAGCCCGCGCGCTGGTGCGTGTCGGTTCGGACATAGATCAGGTCTATCAGACAAACAATAAGAACATCCAACCGCGACTTGGATTCGTTTGGGACCCGTTCAAGAACGGCAAGACGTCGGTGCGAGGGGGTTACAGCGTCCTTGCCGATCAGCCGGTAACCAACCTCGTGACGCCCGCGACGTCAAACCCGCCCCTGGCGGTCCCCTTTACTTTCAGCGGCGCGATTCGATTTGACAACGCGTTGACTGTTGCGAGGGCTTCGGGACTCGCGCCGGCCTCGATCGAGCATGGTTTCAACAATGCTTACATCCAATCGTGGAACCTGAGCTTTGAGCGGGAACTCACGAGGACGATAGGACTAAAGGTGGCGTATGTTGGATCGAAGGGAACGCACCTGCGCATCTCGCGCAATGTGAATCAGTTCCTGGGCCTCGGTGTCAATAGGCCCTTCCCTACGCTCTCGGCGAGCAGCCCGATCCTGCCCGGAAGCGCCGTCGGCAATATCACAGAATCCGACAGCGCGGCGAACTCCAGCTACAACGCGCTGTGGATAACTGCAAGCAAGCGGATTTCGAAAGGACTGCAATTCGACGGTTCCTATAGCTTCTCGAAGTCACTGGATTACAACTCCCTCAACTCACAGGGCGTTGTGGTACAGAACAGCTTTAACATCCGCGGCGATCGGGGTCTGTCGGACTACGACGTTCGAAACCGCTTCGTGCTTCGAGCGATCTACCAGTTGCCGTTTCAAGGGAACCGACTGGCCGAGGGCTGGCAACTGTCTACCATAGTTCAACTCCAGGGCGGCAATCCGGTGAACATTCTGGTTGGCAACCCTATCAACGCGACGTTAACCGGTGTTGCCAGCATACGGCCTGACGTGAATGGAGGCATATCAGTGCCGGGCTCGCCGGATCGCTGGTTCGAGAATACCGTGTGTCTGGCTTGCACGAGCGGTGCCAAGTTTTCAGTGCCTGCGAGCCTGGCCACGGCCCACTTCGGAAACCTCGGCAGGAACGTAGTGATCGGGCCCGGCTTCTCCAACACCGATTTCTCACTGTTGAAGACGACCAGGATCACTGAATCGGTAAAGGTTCAGTTCCGAGGGGAGATCTTCGATATCTTCAACCATGCGAACTTCGGCCAACCGGGACGGGTTGCCCAGATCGGCAGCACGACCTTCGGAGTGATAAGCAATACGCGCTTCCCGACCGGAGACTCGGGATCGTCCAGACAGATTCAGTTCGCATTGAAGCTCATTTTCTAGCGGCAGCTGGTGTTCACTCACTCACGGCGCATCGGGTCTTCATCGACCGGTGCGCCATTTTTTTGTCATTCGTCATTTGTCATTGGCTCTGTCACAGGTAACGAATGATATTAACCAATGACAAATGACTAATGATTAGTGACGCTTTGCAGATTGTCGAGTGGGACCTGCCGGCAAATTTTCGCGCAAGTATCGAGTGAGTAACTCAAACAGGTGCCGGCTCGTATTGGTTCCTTCGCTGATGCTGTGCGTTCGGTTGGGATACGACATCATTGTGAATGGCCTGTTTGCCTCGATCAGCTTATTGATCAGCGCCTCGGTGTTCTGGTAGTGCACGTTGTCGTCGCCGGTCCCATGCACGACCAGTAACTTTCCTCGCAGGTGTTCGGCGAAGGTGATCGGCGACCCTTTCTTGTAATCTTCTTCATTCTCCTGAGGCAAACCCATGTAACGCTCCTGATAGATCGTGTCGTAGTAATGCATGTCGCTGACCGGTGCCACAGCCATCGCCATTCGGTAGATCTCAGGATGTCTGAAGATCATATTCAGGCTCATCGAGCCTCCTCCACTCCAGCCCCAGATGCCGATTCTTGAGCTGTCCACGAATGGCCACCGGCAGATCTCCCCGGCCGCGGCTGCCTGCTCCTGCGACGCGAGGACTCCAACCTGCCGATAAATGACTTTGCGCCACGCGCGGCCGCGCGGAGCCGGCGTGCCCTCGTTGTCGAGGCTGATGACGATGTAGCCTTGCTGTGTGAGCATCAGATGCCAGAGATAATTTCGACTGCCCCATCGATCAACCACCGTCTGGCCCGCAGGTTCGCCATAAACGAAGAACAGCACCGGATAGCGCCTCGCCGGGTCGAAGCCGGGAGGTTTCATCATCCAACCATCGAGCTGCACGCCGCCGCCGGCGCTCACCCGGAAGAATTCGCTTGGACCCCGTTTGAGCTGACTAACACTTGCGCGCACCTTGACGTTTTCTGAAAGGATCCGACCCCCGGCATGCCGTGGTAGCTGGATCAGTTCCGTCTGCGGAGGCACCCCGAATCTCGAGTAGGTATGAAAAGCCCAGTGAGCGTCAGGTGAAATACGATAGCTGTGACTTCCAGCCTGCGCAGTTGGAGATACGCGCTCCGAGTGTCCCGCGCCGTCCAGCCGAGTGCGGTAGAGATAGCGCTGCGTCGCGTTCTCAGGAGATGCAGCATAGTACAGCCATCCACCCTTCTCATCGACGGCTTCGATGTTGATCACATCAAGCTCGCCGGGAGTCACCAGCTTGATTGACTTGCCATCGCGCGACACTACGTAAACGTGACGCCAGCCATCGCGCTCACTCGTCCAGGTGAACGAGCGCCCTTCATCGAGCCACCCGAAGTCTTCCGACCAGAGGTCCACCCAGGTCTTGTCCTTTTCGGACAGTATCGTTCTCACGCGGCCAGTGTGCGCGTCCGCAAGCATCACCTCGTTTGTGTTCTGCAATCGGTTGAGATGCTGAATGACCAACTCGTCAGAGCTCGCAGCCCAGTCCATCGATGCGATGTAGTTATCGCGCGGATCGCCGGGGACACTCATCCACTGGGGGCTGCCGCCCTCAACGGCGATTACTCCAATGCGCGCTGCCGAATTCGTTTGCCCCGCCTTCGGGTACGGTATCGGTGTGATCACGGGGTAGAGCGCCTCGGTGTTGTTTACTAAATAGTATTCTCGAACGCCCTCTGAGTTTAGCTGCCAGTAGGCGATGTTCTTGCCATCGGGGCTCCAGCGAAAGCCGTTGCGCAGATCCAACTCTTCT
>DASYSA010000121.1:0-7176 GCA_036003885.1 Blastocatellia bacterium
CGCGTTGTGAAGTGATTGTCCTCAGCCCTGGATTTGATGGCGAACATCAGGGCGGCGCGGCAATGATGCATTACATCAACAGTCTGACACCTCAGAATCGGCGGAGGACTTTCGTGGCCCTCGTTTCAGCCCAGTTGAGGACACTCGACACCTATCTGGCATTTGCGAATGGTGTGAACCTCACCATTCACCCCGAAGACGTGAGTTCCTTCCAATCTATCTTCGAGCGGAGCGTGCGGGACTTCAACGAACTGTACCGCCCCTTGAATCAGGCAAACACTGTGGCGCCCTTCTGATCCGAATCCGTGCACGCGAGACAGGGCATGCCAAAAGAGTATGGTAGGGTGGGAGTATGGGCGTGTGGGAGTTGGTTTGAGATCCGCACTTCCATTAGATTGAAGGCTCCTTCCGTCCGCACATACTCCCATACTCCCATACTTGTCTCTGCGTTGGGTTAAGCGAAGTTTGACAGCCGCGTAAGCTTGCCTTTAATCTCTACATCGAACTTTCCGACGCGCCCGTAGCTCAATTGGATAGAGCATCGGCCTTCGGAGCCGAGGGTTGGGAGTTCGAGCCTCTCCGGGCGCACCTTCATTCCACGCGCTTTCAGCGTCTGTTCTATTGTCTCTTCCTGCTTTGGTCTCTCTCTCAGTGACCGCGCGGACTTGGGACCGCCTCGTGAATTTGATTCAGGCAAGCTCTCTGATCTCCCCTTTTCTGCTAGAATCCGGGCGAGGATTGAGATGATTTTGAATCGCCGCTGGCTCACAGGGGTCGCACTTGTTGCCGGGTGTCTGCTGATCGGTGTCTCCTGGGCGCTCAACGACTATCTGTTTGCGGATTTCTATGGGGACTTCAAAAGTGTTGCCCTCACTTTGAAGGGCCAGTTGGCCTGGGAGCTTGTCTACTGGATTGTCTGGGCGTGCCTGGCCCCAGTGATCTTTTGGATAACTCGGCGAGTTCCCATCGAGCGCGAACACTGGATCCGCAGTGTAGCAATCAACATCTTCGCCGGCGCGCTGCTCGCAGTTGGACACCGGGCGATCTATCTCTTCATAGCATGGCTGCTCTACGTTGCTCCCTACGATCCGATCGAGTCCATATTCAGACTCTACAGGTATCTTCTCTTCTTTAACCTGCCCACCGGCCTGATGAGCTATGCCGCGATTCTACTGGTCAGCCACATGCTCGGTTATTACCAGCGGTTTCAGGAAGAGGAACTAAAAGCATCGCGTCTCAAGACTGAACTGGCCGAGGCTCGGCTGCGCATCGCCGAGGCACAACTTCAGGCTCTCAAGATGCAACTCCAGCCTCACTTCCTGTTCAACACGCTAAACTCAATCTCGGCGCTGTTGGAGGAGGATGTCGAAGCCGCCGACGAGATGATCGCGCGTCTGGGAGATTTCCTCAGGATGACGCTGGATAACTCGGGAGCACAAGAGGTGTCGCTTCAGCAGGAGCTCGAGTTCCTTCGAGCTTATCTCGAGATCGAGCGCGTCCGATTTCAGGACCGCCTGACGGTGAGCCTACAGGTAGACCCTGGCTCGCTTGAAGCAAGAGTGCCCAATCTCATTTTGCAGCCAATCGTCGAGAACGCCATAAAACACGGCATCGTGCGGCGAATTGGCCCGGGACTGATCGAAATCAGAGCCGAGAACCACGACGGCGCGTTGCAGCTAAGGGTCACTGACAATGGTCCCGGCCTCGAGTCGGACGGTCCCGGCGACGTGGCGGTCAAGGAGGGGCTGGGTTTGAGCAACACTCGAGCCCGGCTTGAGCAGCTCTATGGCACACGTCAACGTTTCGTGCTAAGCCGCGCCATCGGGGGTGGGCTGCAGGTGATTATGGAGATCCCGTTTCAATCCGGACTTGCCGCCAGGGGGCAAACCGAAGCGAGCGCGCTATGACTGCCCTGAGGAGAGTGCGCGCGTTAATCGTCGACGACGAGCCGTTGGCCCGACGCAGGGTACGCAGACTCCTGGCGTCAGATCCCGACGTCGAGATAGTCGGCGACTGCTCAAACGGCAGGGAAGCTATCGCGGCTATCGATGCCCGATCGGCCGACCTCGTCTTTCTGGATGCCCAGATGCCCGAGGTGGATGGCTTTCAGGTCCTGGAAGCGCTCAATGGCGCCCGCGTCCCTTTGATTATCTTCGTCACCGCCTACGATCGCTATGCTATCAAGGCGTTTGAGGTCAATGCGCTGGACTATCTGGTCAAGCCCTTTGACAGGCGCCGGTTCCAGGCTGCTGTCGGAAGAGCGAAGGACCGACTCCGCCTCGAGACAGGCGGCGAGATCGAACGCCGTGCCCTGGCGGTGCTGAATCAGCTAGAGGCAAAGTCACACTACGTCGACCGCCTGGTCATAAAGGCGGGCGGCCGAGTCCATTTTGTCACGGCATCGGCTGTTGATTGGATTGAGGCCGAAGGGAAATATGTGAGGCTCCACATTGGAAAGGAGTCGCACCTGCTTCGAGAAGGAATCGGCAGTATCGAGGCCAGACTCGATCCGAAGCAGTTCCTGCGTATACATCGATCAACTGTAGTCAACCTGGATCGCATCAAGCAGCTCGACCCCTGGTTCAATGGCGAGTATCGCGTACTCCTGCGCGATGGCACGCTTCTGATGCTGAGCCGAGGTTTCAAGCGCAAGCTCACCGATGTTTTCGGGAGTCCGCTGTAAGAGCTCAGCAGCAACTCGTTCCCTTCCACTGACAATTCGCGCCCTCAGGTGGTGCATTCGTGCCACAGTCGTTGTCTGCCATGGTCAACTAACCTATAGTCGGCGTTCCCGCATTAACGAGGAGGCGCATGGACAAGCAGTTGTTCGCGAGGAAGCCACTCAAGCTTCTACTCGAAGAGATGGCCGGAGACAACCGGCTGCGCCGCGTGCTGGGGCCGTTTCAACTCACGAGCCTTGGAGTTGGCGCCATTATCGGGAGCGGCATATTCGTATTGACCGGGGAGGCTGCACACGACAAAGCTGGTCCCGCCCTGATCCTGTCGCTCGCGGTCGCGGGAGTGACCTGTCTGTTTGCCGCCCTATGCTATGCGGAGTTTGCCTCGATGGTTCCGGTGGCGGGGTCGGCGTATACCTACGCCTACGCTACGCTTGGCGAACTGCTGGCCTGGATCATCGGGTGGGACCTCGTAATCGAGTATGCTGTCAGCGCGGCTGCGGTTGCTCACGGGGCATCAAAGTACTTTCAGGACCTGATCAGCATCTTTGGACTCGGCCTGCCGGCGAGATTGACGGACGCTCCGGTCGATTACAATCCGGCAGTCGGCAAACTTGTTTCAACCGGCAAGCTGTTCGACTTGCCCGCGCTCGTCCTGACCGCACTGGTAACGGTAGTCCTGGTCATCGGCATCAGGGAGAGCGCGCGTTTCAACGTTGCGATGGTCGCTGTGAAAGTGGTCATCGTTCTGTTCGTGATTGCAGTCGGAGTGTTCTATATCAACCCGGCGAACTGGAAGCCGTTTGCGCCGTATGGAATGACCGGCATCAACTTCTTCGGGAAAACAGTATCGGGACCCACCGATGCCGGGGGACAGCCGCTCGGCATGCTTGCGGGCGCCGCGATCATATTCTTTTCGTACATCGGCTTTGATTCGGTGTCAACACACTCAGAAGAAGCTCGCAATCCTCAGCGCGACGTGCCGATAGGCATCATAGCATCGCTCATCATCTGCACGTTGCTCTACATGGGAGTGGGGGCGGTGCTCACGGGAATGGTACCCTACGACAAGATCGACATCGACGCCCCTGTCTCCGGCGCATTCAAGCAGGTGGGGCTAGTCTGGGCCCAGTTCCTGATCTCGTTCGGTGCGATCGCCGGAATAACTTCGGTGGTCCTGGTGACCATGTTGAGCCAGGCAAGGATACTCCTGGCGATGGCGCGCGACGGGTTGTTGCCGGTGAGCTTCTTCGGCGCGGTGCACGAGCGGTTCCGCACTCCCTGGAAATCCACGATCGTCACCGGGATCTTCGTTGGATCGTTGTCTGCGGTCCTGCCACTGAGAATACTGTCGGGCTTGATCAACATCGGCACGTTGCTGGCGTTCGTAATCGTATGCGCGGCAGTTCTCATAATGAGGAAGACCAATCCCGATGCGGAGCGTCCTTTTCGCGCTCCACTCGTTCCCCTGGTTCCCATACTTGGGATAGCAACCTGCTTGTTGTTGATGTTCTCGCTGCCGGCTGAGAACTGGTTGCGGCTGCTGGTCTGGCTCTTGATCGGATTCGTCATCTACTTCCTGTATGGAAGACGCCACAGTGTGATGGCGCGTGCCCACAATAGTGGCAATCCTCGCGAATAACCCACGTTTGTCGTTTTGGGTTTCGGGTTTCGGGTTTCAAGTTCCGCGTTCCGAGCGACCCAACGCAACTCGAGGAACGAGAACCCGAAACTCGAAACCGGAAACCCGAAACCCGAAATCCGCGCAATTAAACTTTGCGGCCTTCTTGCAAATCAAACGCATTTCGGTTTAGATTTTGGTCATTCGGAAATCTAAAAGCGTTGTTGGGACAACGCGCGGATCACGGAGGGATGAACAAATGCCAAGAGGAACCTGTCCTGAATGCGATTCCGAAGTTCAGGTGGACGAGGAGACTGACAAAGGCGACGTTGTCGAATGCCCTGATTGCGGCACAGCTCTGGAAGTCGTAGGTCTCGACCCGATCGAATTGGACGTGGCTACTGAAGAAGAAGAAGAGGACTGGGTAGAGTAGTTCGGCGGCACACGCATCTTAGGGAGTTGAAGTACCCGAAACAAAAGCCACCTCCGCGGTGGCTTTTGTGCGTTTCGGGTTTCGAGTTTCGGGTTTCGAGTGTCGCGTTCGGTAGATCAAGGTCGCGGTGCCTTCGCGAACCCGAAACTCGAAACTCGAAACCCGAAACTCAAGAAACCCGAAACTCGAAACTCGAAACGTTTGTTTAGGGCTGGAGTGTACGTATAGAATGAATATCGCTCTTCATTCAAAGCTGCTTCAAGTAAGGAACTAATGAGCACGGTCGGTAACGGTAAAGAAAAGTCTAACGGGCGCTCGCTGCGCGTGCTGTTCAACTGCTCGAAGTGTCCTGCCTATTGTTGCAGCTACGAACGAATTGAAGTGACGCGGAGGGACGTGCGGCGGTTGGCAGCGCATTTCGGGTTGACGGACCAGCAGGCCGAGAAGCGATTTACCAAAATAGTTTTTGGAGATCGCGTGCTTCGCCATAAGAAGGACCATATCTTTAGATCGGTCTGTCAGTTTTTCGATACCGATGCCCGCTGCTGCACCATATACGAAGCCCGCCCAGGTGTCTGCCGCAACTATCCAGAGAGTCTGCGCTGCGGCTATTATGACTTCCTGGTGTCGGAGCGCCGCAGACAGAAGGACGAAGAGTTCATCCCTTCGGCTTGACCTGTTTGGCGCGCTCAATCATCGAGAATCGACGGCAAACGGGGCGCAGCCCGACGCCAGCTTCTAATCTCCCGAGGTAATGACTTTGCGCGCTGGCTGCCAATGTCTCCAAAGCGAATCATCTCCCCGATAGGCCCTGCACGGAGCGCCGCATTCGACATCCTGCGCCGCGTCGAAACCGAACGCGCTTATGCTTCGGTCCTTGTCGCAGCGCTGCCGCAAACCGACCTCTCACGTGAGGATCGCGCTCTCGCGCACGAGGTAGTGCTCGGCGTGCTTCGCTGGCAGAAGTCGCTCGACTATTACATCGAGCGCTATTCGCACCGCTCTGTTCAACGTCTCGATCTCACCGTAGTGCTGGCGCTTCGGATGGGTCTCTACCAACTGCGTCATCTAACCCGCATTCCCCACTCCGCGGCAGTCAATGAATCGGTGAACCTGGTCAAAGTGGGGGGAGTTCGGAGCGCGGCAGGGTTTGTGAACGCGGTGCTTAGAACCGCAGCACGCCACCTTGATGACCGGGCGGGTGACGAGATCGAGGATCCAGCCGACCGAGCATCCGTAGAGCTTTCACATCCCCGATGGCTGCTCGAGCGATGGTCCGCCTTCCTCGGCGAGTCGGAGTCCCGTGCGTTGGCGCTCGCCAACAATCAAGCTCCGCGAGCCGCGTTCAGAGTCAACCCCCTGAAGGCAACAGTGGAGGAGGCAACTGGTGTTCTTGAGGAGCAAGGGGTTGTGGCCCGAGAGTCGGAGTATGTCGCTGGCGCATTCCTCGTCGAAGGAGAGAGGTCTCCGCTCGTGCGAGCGGCTGAGCAAGGGTTGATCTACCTGCAGGATGAGGCATCACAGTTGGTTTCGAAGCTTCTCGATCCACAAGCCGGCGAGCGAATCCTCGATGTGTGCGCGGCTCCCGGTTCCAAGACCTCCCATATTGCGGCGCTCGCAAAGAACCAGAGCTGGATTGTCGCCTGCGACCTCCACCCTCAGAGGCTCTCAACGCTTCGGTCCAACTGTGTGCGCCTGGGTGCTGATCAGGTCGATGCAGTGGCGCTGGATGGGGCCAGAGGACTACCCTTTCTCGAAGGTCTTCCAACCTTCGATCGAGTGCTGGTTGACGCGCCATGCACCGGAACCGGAACGCTCAGTCAGAACCCTGAGATCAAGTGGCGGCTGGCAGCCGAAGACGCTGAGCGATTGTCGAGAAGCCAGTTGGCTCTCCTTACGCGCGGCGCGGAGACGGTTGCCGTGGGAGGAAGAGTTGTCTACTCGACCTGTTCAGTCGAGCCGGATGAGAACGAAGCTGTGGTCGCGCGATTCCTTGAAGCGAACAGGCGGTTTCGGCTTGTCGAGCCGAAGGCGCACCGCGACCTCATTACCGGAGAGGGATACGTCAGGACCTTCCGCCACCGCCACGGGATGGATTGTTTCTTCGCGGCCGTGATGGAGAGGATTCCGCGTTGAGTTCGAGTTAGACAGGTAGATTTGAGAGGTTGCAAGGGTAGAGCTTTAACTGGGCACATCGAAACAGCGGGCCGGGAAGCCACCGGGCGTAAGCCCGGGGTAGCTCGCTTTCGACCTAACGCAGAATCGACTGAGCCCGAGAAGCCAGCGGCCTAAATGAGCCCGTGGTAGCTCGCTTTCGACCTGCAAGCTTTTAGGTTAAAAGCGAAGCTTCTCCGGGCTGACGCCCGGGGCTTTCCGGATCCATAGCGCGAGATTTAGGTTGAAAGCGAAGCTTCTCCGGGCTGACGCCCGGAGCTTTCCGGATC
>DASYSA010000122.1:0-4427 GCA_036003885.1 Blastocatellia bacterium
TCGCTCGAAGGATACGGCCCGCCAACCTGGGCATGTGTGCCAGTATGATGCTCAGCGCATTCGCAACCAACGGAGAAAAGGCGGCGCTCCTGAGTAGACCCGATGCGGTCATCCGCCTTCGGAATTCCTGATCGTAGAATCCGCGGTAGGTAGTCAGGGCACGGCTGAGCATCACTGCTCGATTTGAATTTGCCGGCAAGAGGGGCTCGGGATGGGCCGCGAGCGCTTCGGTCCCCGCATATTCACGCTCGCCGGCGAACGCGGCGATCACGCCGTCGGCCGCCATCTCTCCCGTGCGCAACGCCATCTGAACTCCGGTACCGGTGAACGGGTCTATCATCCCAGCCGCGTCGCCAACTGCGATCACCCCGTCTCGCGAGAGTCGGCGTGACCCAAACGTCAAGGGACCCGTGGAGTGCCACTTACCCGCCATCTCGGCAGACGCGAGCCGTTCTCGACTCAACGGATTCTGCATGACGGTTCGATTCAGAATCCCAGCGAAATCCCCGCCGGCCTGTTTCACGGTGCGTTCGTTGGCGATGAAACAAAGGTTGACCAATCCACCCTCTACGCGCGACAACCCACCATAGCCGTGGCGGAAAAAATAGAGCTCGACCTGATCCCGAATGGCGTCGACTCGCGTCAGGTGAGACTTGAAAGCGTAAAGGCGTGAACCATGGCGGCCACCCTTTCGCTCCTCGACGCCGACACTCAGGCGAGAGTTCCGCCCCGAGGCGTCTATAACTACGTCAGCGTGGAATCTGTGCGTCCGCCCACCAAGCAGTTCAAGGGCTTCAACGCCGCATGGGACGCGTTCCTCGAACAGACAGCGCTTTACTGCGAACCCTTCAAGACACGTCGCCCCGACTTCGCGAGCGCGGTCAAACAGGATCTGATCAAAGCGGGCGCGACTGAGGCCGGTGGCGAACTCGCCTTCGATCGAGATTGCTCCGACCGCAGCGCTAACCTGGCGTCCGCTGGAGGCGGTCAAACTCAGGTTGGTGATCTGAGATCCCTCGGACAGAACTTGAGATTTAACACCGAGCCTCTCGAGCGTCGGATAACACTCTGGAGCGATGAACTCTCCACAGAGCTTGTGGCGAGGCATATGCTTCGCTTCGAGGACCAGAACTCGAGCACCTGCCTGAGCAAGCCTTATGGCCGCGGAGGTCCCCGCCGGTCCACCTCCGACAATAATCACATCGTATTCCATAATCGAAGAGACGCAGAATCTTATGTCACTTGCCAACGCCAGCTACCAGCGACAGCCGATACGGAAATTCGCGTTCAACCCTGCAGTTCGACAGACCGGCGCGTTTTGCAAGCGACGTCAGTTCGGCTCGCGTGAATCCCCTCAACACTGAGACCGGACCGTCGTTGCGCGAGATCCAATTTGTCAATATGAGCCGCCCAGTCAATCTGATGAAGTAATACGGCACCAGATTGCGGACCAGATCGTTCACGATCACAGCGCGTCTAGCCACTCTTGCAAATTCTGAGAGTAACCGAACCACATCATCATCCCTGAAATGATGGAGGAAGAGCGACGCCGTCACGTAATCAAAGCTGCGCGCCGAAAAGGGCAAATGCAGTGCATTGGCCCTGACCAGGTTCAAATCCTCGCCCACCCCCAGCCGTGTGCGCGCAATTCTTATGTTACGCTCGCTTAAGTCGAGGGCCGCAACAGTCGCTGCAATACCCCGAGATCTGCACCACCGAGCAACCTCCGAAGGAATGTCCGCCGAACCTGTCCCAACGTCCAACAATGATAGGTGATCAGCTCTATTGCCATCGACAGTTCTCGCCAACGCCCTGATGACAACGCTTGTGCCGCCAAGGAAGCGATTGATGCGGCGCAGGTCCAATAGATTCGCCTCAACGTCTTCATCGGTGCCAAGACCGGCGTCGAGCATCTCTTCTTCATAGATTCGCTTTGGTGTAAGCATCAAATTCCGCTCTTCGATTCACCCCGAAGGGAATTGCGAAATGCGAATTTCGAAATTCGCATTTCGCATTTCGCAATTCCCCAATGTAAGCACAGAAGGCCGGAGGAGGAAAGGAAGAAAGGGAGAACGGGAGACTACCATACTCCCGCACCTTCACTCTCTGGCTCTCCCCTTCTCCCGATCTCCCTTTCTCCCCTTGTCCCCTCTTCCCCTTCTTCCTTTCTCCCCTCTCTGACGAGGGGAGCACACAAGCGGATCACAAGGATCAGTACAATAAGGGCATAGAGGAGAGTGAAACAACCCAATACAGCGAATTGAAACATATGCACCATGATCCAGTGCAGAGCAATATCCATACCAGGAAGGTGAACTCCGCTTCTTCGCCATCAAAAAAAGTGTCTACGCAGCCGTGTTAGGGACTATCTCCGCCCGTTCAGAAGACCGTAACTCAGAGGCGTGCAAGAAAAACGCTCCGAATGATGAACTTGACTTTCATTGGCCCGGGAAATAGAATCGCAGCGAGTTATCGGGGATGGTAATTCATTGATGTGAACGGTTTTCGGGTTTCTCATCTGCAGCCTCATTCTTGAGCAGGCAGTTAAACTACGCCCCAGAACTATAAGGCCCGTGCATGGTTACTAGTGACCCCTTCGGTGATAAACGTCTAGATGACGCGCTTGCCGCAGGGCATGCTGCGCTTGATGAAGGCCTTCTGGACGAAGCGATAGACTTCTTCAAGGTGGCCTTGCGCCGGGGTACAAATACTCCCGAGAGAGAGGCCCTGATCCGGTGTGGTCTCAGCGAGGCATTTGAGCGCTGCGGCGAGGGCCGCGATCAACTCGAGGCGATCTCAAAGTACGACAACTTCCCGGACTTCGTCCGGCTCCCTGAACGGACGCAGATGCGGGTGCTCATTCGACTGGGCTGGGCGCATTCGGTCAACAACGAAATACCAAGAGCCATTGCTCTCTTCAACCAGGCGATCAGAGTAGCCCGACGTCTCGAAGACGAAGCAGGTATCGGTGGGTGCTATTTCGGGCTTGGTCGAGTGTATCGGGTCGTGTCAGAGATTCGCATTGCGCGCGACTACTACAGTTCGGCTCTCGAGCACTTCCGCCGCGTCGGGAGTTGGCGCGAACTGGCTGAGACTTACTTTCACATCGGGAACATAGACGCGCGCGAAGGCGACTATAGAATTGCTCTTCAGTCCATCCAGCGGTCGCTCGAGATAATAGGGAGCCGCCACGACCCGGATCTGCTCGGCCGTGTTTATCATGACCTGGCAATCATTTACGACAATCTCGAACTGCCTACAGCGCGGGCGCTGGAGTCCTGGGAAAAGTGCATCGAATGTTTTCGGCAGGCCGGAAATACGTCCTATCTTGCCTTCAACTATAACAACCTCGCATCGAAGTTAATCTCGCTTGGCGAATGGGACCGCGCGGAGGCGATGGTCAGAGAAGCGATTGACTTGCTCACCGGCGGTCCGAGCCTTGCGCAGCTTGGAGCCAGCCTCGACACACTCGCGCAGCTTTATCTGCTACGAGGCCGGCTGGACGAGGCATCCGAACTCCTTGAAGAATCGCTCAAGGCTTTTTCAACCGTGAAGGAGACCAGGCAGCCGTTAAGCAGGGAATACCCGCTTGAGTCCTCTACCCATACGACGCTCGGGCGAGTCTTCCTGGCTCGAAGGCGGCCGGAGGTTGCCATCACTCACCTGAAGCGTGCGGTGGAAATATCTGTGCGGCTCGGGGATCGGCAGTTCCTTTCTGACGCAAGGCTGTGGCTGGCAGAAGCATTGTTACAGGCTGGCCGGGTCGAGCAAGCGCGAGCGCTCGTGACGGAAGTGCGGTCGGACCTGCGAGCAGCAGTCGACGTTCTGGCCTGGGGCCTTCACATGCGCATCCAGGGAAAGCTCGAAGCTGCTGATGGCCACATCGCCGCAGCCATTCAGTCGCTCGGGCAGAGTACCTCCATATTCGAGATCAAAGGCAACGAGTATGACCTCGCCGTGAATCGCGTAATCCTCGCCAGGATGCTGGACCAGCAAGGGCGCTTCACTGAATCGATCGAACATGCCAGGTCAGCACTTGAAGGATTCACAAGACTCGGTGCTGAGATCGACACGCGAGAGACAGCGGCCTTTTTGGACTCTCTGATGCAAAGCGCAATGGCAAAGACAGCCGCCGCGTCCCGGAGTATCGCTGAGGATGGGTCTTCTTACGGCGCGCGACTCCAGGCAGATACGGCACCGCCGGGGCCTGATCTGGTTTCGTGCATTGACGGATTCATAGGGCAGAGGCTGGTCCAGGCATCCGTCTCCCGAGATCTCCTGCTTCACGAACTGGCCGCGGTCTCGCGCGACCAGGCCGGCAGCCGCGGAGCCCTGGTTGCTGAAATCCTGCGGGCTCGGAGCGAGTCCGGAAGACTCTCGCACAACGTCAGAGTAGTAGCTTCGGTCGGACTCGACCAGTTGTCGCT
>DASYSA010000123.1:0-7732 GCA_036003885.1 Blastocatellia bacterium
ATCCTCAAGAGTCAGCTCAAGATCTTGCGAGGGTTGGGTGGGAGTAGTTCTACCGTTAACGGGCGCCGGCGACGCGACAAGAGGAGAGGCGAGAGCCGCGGCAGCGGCGGCCTTTGCAGCCGGCTTCCCGAATGGTGTCCCATCAATCTCGATCGTATCGGTCTTGCACAAGAGGACGGCGCGTTCGAGGGCGTGTTGCAGCTCGCGAACGTTACCGGGCCAGGAATACTCGAAAAGAAGCTGGTAGGACTCCCGCGATAGTTTGGCTACCGGACGCTTATATTTGTCCGCAAGTTCCTGCAAGAAGTGTTCGGCCAGATACTGAATGTCTTCGACCCGCTCACGCAGCGGGGGCACATGAATCTCAATGGTGTTGATGCGATAGTAGAGATCCTCTCGCAATCGTCCCTCGCGTATGGCATCCCTGGGGTCTCGATTGGTAGCCGAGATAAGGCGAAAGTCTGATTCCTGCCCCTTTTCACTGCCGAGACGGTAGTACATTCGCTCCTGCAGCACGCGAAGGAGTTTGGGCTGCAGTTCAACAGGCATTTCGCCGATCTCATCCAGCAGGAGGCTTCCGCCCTCGGCGCGGCTGATGAGACCCGTCTTCTCCATTGTGGCCCCGGTGAACGCGCCCTTGGTATGTCCAAAAAGCTCCGACTCGATCAGCTCTTTTGGCAGAGCGGAACAATTGATTTTGACGAAGGATTTCTTTGCGCGGAGGCTCTTGTAGTGGATCGCGTTTGCGATCAGTTCCTTGCCGGTTCCCGATTCGCCTACGATCAGAACGCTGGCATCGGATTCGGCAACGCTTTCGATGATTTCGTAGATGTCCTGCATCGATTTGCTGCTCCCGATGATGTTGTAGTACGAGGTCCGGCTGGTCAGCCGGCCACGCAGTTGCTTGATCTCCTCAGCCTGCTGGTGGCGTTCGACCGCCTTCTCGATCAGGACCATCAACTCCTCGAACTCAACGGGCTTCTCGATGAAGTAGAAGGCTCCCGCCTTGGTAGCCTCGACCGCCTTTGACACCGACGCGTATCCGGAGATCATGATGATCTCGCTGTCGGGCGACAGCTCCTTCAGGCGTTTGACAACGTCCATGCCGCTAAGATCGGGGAGTTGAAGGTCCGTCAGGACCACGTCGAAATGCGATCCTTCAACCATCTTCAGCCCTTCCTCGCCGGTTTGAACGCTCACCGCTTCGTAGCCTTGTGCCTGAAGATGAAACTCTGCTAACTCGAGCATCCCCGCATCGTCGTCGATAACCAGTACTCTTGTCTTATTCATAAAGAAACTCCTTGTGGAGTTTGGACATCAAACCTCGCACTTTTTCAGCGTCTGCGGATTGATGAAACAATTCCGCAATCCTCAATCCGCAATCCGCAATTCCTTAGGCCCCCTTGCCTTTTCCGGCGCGTCCGGTAAGGCTTGCCACAATCGTAATGAGTTCAGCCGGCTCGACGGGCTTCGGCATGTGCATCTGGAAACCCGCCGATAGCGCGCGGATCCGATCAATGGAACGGCCATAAGCCGTTAAAGCAATCGCCGGAATACCGGCACCCTCACTGGGGGCCAGCTCTCTCACACGACGGATAAGCGCGTAGCCGTCCACGTCCGGCATGCTGATATCGGAGACGAGTACGTCGGGCTTCCGATCCGCTTCCCCGTCGGTGAGCGCAGCCAGAGCCTCCGCGGCAGATGCCACCGCGGTCACGCTCGCCCCATGCTGTTCCAGCAGTGTTGTAACCAACTCTCGTGCATCGGCCTCATCATCCACCACCAGCACCCATACCCCGTCGAGCGCCCAGGCCCCGCCCGGTGGACCATATCCGAAGCTCTCGCCATCGGCTGGCACTACTCGAACGGCGCGCAGAGGCAGGTTCACCGTAAAGGTCGCCCCTTGCCCTTCGCCGGGGCTTTCGGCATACACCGTCCCTCCATGCAGTTCAACAAGATGGCGAACAAGGGACAGCCCCAACCCGAGCCCGCCGTGACGCCGGGTGCTCGAACTGTCCACCTGGCGGAAGCGATCGAAAATGTAAGGAAGATACTCGACGCCGATTCCCTTGCCGTTATCGCTGACCGTTACACGGACGTGTGGATCGGCGCGCTGCAAGCGTACTTCAACCGTGCCACCGTGCGGAGTAAACTTGATCGCATTGGACAGAATGTTCCAGACGATCTGCTGCAAGCGATCCGGGTCACCCGTAATCACTTCCCTGCCGCCATCCAACGTCATCTGGATCGGAATACCCTTGGCCTGCGCTGCCGGATGCAGGACTTCCACCGCGTCCTCAATTACAGCCGTGAGGTCCACCGGTTGAATATCGAGGCGGAGCTTACCGCTTACAATCCGAGCGGTGTCGAGCAGATCCTCTATCAATTTCGACTGAGTCCTGGCGCTGCGCTCAATGATCTCGATTGCGTGGGCCGTCGTGGCTTCGTCGATCCGCGTCGATCTCAGGATGCGCGCCCAGCCGAGCATTGCGTTGAGCGGAGCTCGAAGCTCGTGGGAGACCACCGCCAGGAATTCGTCCTTGGCCCGATTGGCGGCCTGAGCGTCCTCTCGAGCTCGTTGCTCCTTGCCAAGCAGTTCCTCGCGATCCGCTTCGGCGCGTTTGCGCTCGGTGATGTCGATGCACGAACCGATATAACCTGCAAATCTTCCGTCCGCTGAGAATCTGGGGATTCCTTCATTGAGGACCCAGCGGTATTCGCCGTCTTCCCGTCGCAGGCGACACTCAAGGCTGAACCTCTGGCGGGCATCGAAGGCAGTATTGTAGCCCGTCAGAAACAGTTCATGGTCGTGCGGATGGACGCCTTCGATCCACCCGCTGTCCAACTGTTGTTCCATCGACCGCCCGGTAAAGTCCAGCCAGGGCTTGTTGAAGAAAGTGCACTGCTTGTCGGTTCCTGAGACCCAGATCATCACAGGGGCAGTATCGGCCATCATGCGAAAACGTTGTTCGCTCTCTTGAAGCGCCTCCCTGGCCTGCTTGCGCTCGGTGACGTCTTTGGCCAGCATGAGGAACGCGTGCCTTCCCCGGAATATCAGCTCATGCCAGACAATCTCTACTTCAATAATCGTTCCATCTCTCTTCAGGTGGCTCCACTGCGCGGCATTAGGAACGGTATTGGGACTGCTCGATAGATAGTCCTCTATTCCGGGCAGGTCTCTCGAGGGCCTCAGATCCTTGATCGTCATCGCCAGGAACTCTTCCCGCTCAAAGCCGTAGTGGCGTACCGCGGCTTCGTTGACCGCCAGTAACTCGAGGGTTTCCAAATCAAATATGAAGGTGGGCAGAGAGTTGCCCTCGAACAGGAGCTGGTATCGGGCCTCGGATTCGCGCCGCGCTTCTTCCGCCTCCCGCATTCGAAGCAGCGCTCTGATGGTCGCAACCAACTCCTGCGCTTCAACAGGCTTCACAAGATAGGCGTCGGCTCCACTCTCCAGGCCGCGCACTCTGTCTTCGCCTGTCACGAATGAGCCGGAGATCTGTAGGACTGGAATTGCAGAAGTGATGTGATCAGCCTTTAGCCGGCGGCAGACCTCATGTCCGCTCATATCCGGCAGCTTCACATCGAGAAGCACAAGATGGGCCGGCGCTGCCTTTGCCAACCGTAGAGCCTCGGTGCCACTCGCGGCCTCCACGACTGCGAACCCCTCCCGGCGCAGCAACTCGCTGGTAGCCTCTCGACTTGAATCGTAGTCCTCCACGTTGAGTATTGTGATATCAGACACTTTGATTGGCATGGATACGCTCGCCAAGGGATCTCCCGTCTATTCCGTGTTTTGTGCGGAGCTGCTCCCGCTACCCTCCCGCACTCTACCGGTGAGACTCGCCACGACGGCGAGTAACTCAGCCGGTTCGAGGGGCTTGGAAATGTACCTCTGAAATCCAGCCGCCAGGGCGCGGGTGCGGTCTTCGACTCGCGCGTAAGCGGTAAGGGCCACTGCCGGCAATCGGCCTCCGCCCTGTTCTGCCTCCAACGCGCGGACTCGATGAATCAGAGCATAACCGTCGGTCCCGGGCATCTCGACGTCAGAAATCAACACCTCGGGCTGCCACTCCTCACATCCGGCCAGGATTCCAAGCGCTTCGTCCACGGAAGCCGCCGTTTTGATCTCGGCATTACTTTGAGTCAACACCGTTGTCACCAGGTCTCGCGCATCGGCATCGTCGTCAACAACAAGAACGCGCAAGCCATCCAATCGAGTGGGTTCAGATTCTTCGCCCTCCTGCCAGGACCGCATTCCTGGTTTCCCTTTCGCCGCTCCAATGGCCACTCGAGGCAATCGGACCGTGAACGTTGCGCCCTTCCCCTCGCCCAGACTATCGACGCCCACAGTACCCCCATGCAACTCAGCAAGGTATTTAACGAGGGCGAGTCCCAGCCCCAGTCCGCCCTGCTTGCGAGTGCTTGAGCCATCAGCCTGACGAAACCTGTCGAACACATGAGGCAAAAAGGCCGGGCTGATCCCGACACCCGTATCGTTTACCGTGATCTCAGTGTAAGAACCGGCGGGCGCCAGGTTGACTTGTACAACTCCTCCTGTGGGCGTGAACTTTATCGCGTTCGAAACCAGGTTCCAGACGAGTTGCTGCACCCTCTCGGGGTCGCCGGAGATCGGACCCGCCTGCCGGTCGAGCGACACCTCCAACCGAATTGCCTTGGCGTCGGCCGCCGGACGAACTGCTTCCACCGCAGCTTCGACCATCCGAGTAGGTTCGAGGGGCCTCATATTCAATCTGAGCTTGCCCGCGATTATCCGCGACACGTCCAGTAAATCGTTTATGATTCGGTTCTGCGTTCGCGCGCTTCGTTCCACGGTCTCCAATGCACGAGCGGTCGCTTCAGCACCCAGTTTTCCGTCGCGCAGGATTTTCACCCAGCCGAGGATCGCATTGAGGGGAGAGCGCAACTCGTGTGACACAGTGGCCAGAAACTCATCCTTCATTCGGCTGGTGGTCTCAGCCTGAAGTCGTGCTCTCTGTTCGGCGTCGTAGAGTCGTGCGCGCTCGATGGCCAGTCCAACCCGGTCCGCAATGAGTTGCAGAAGGCGGAGGTCGTTTTCGGTGAAACGGCGAGGTTCTATGGTCGTCATCACTTGGATAACGCCGATCACGTCCCCCTCGACCACCAGTGGAGCGCCGATCAACGAACAAACCCTCTGCTGCAATAATGGGCCCGCCGTTTCGGAAGCCGAGAGATCGTCCGTCACCATGGGTGCGCGGGTGCTTGCGATTCTTGCCGCCATGCCTCCAGGGATACACAATTCCGACGCAACCTCTGTATCCAACCCAACGCACGCGCATACGGTCAGGTTTCTCTGGTCCTCGGTAAGCAGCAGGATGGCAGCTGCGTCCGATTCAAGCATCTCACCTATCCGAGCAAGAATCTCGTCGAGCAGCTCGTCCAGGGAAAGGTGCATCAGCGAGATGTCAATGATGACCTGAAGCCGTCTGACCAGCTCTGCCGCCTCTTCGGCCTGCGCGCGGGCAGCTTGTTCGCTGACAAGCAATGCGGCCGTCTTTTCCTCCGCCTGCTTGCGCTCCGTGATGTCGCGCGTGAAACAGCGAGTGTGGACGAATTGCTCCTCATCCCACAAGACGTTTGAGTCCAGCTGTACGTACCTGGTCAAACCATCCTTTGTTCGAAGCCTGGCTTCATAGCTTCGAAGCGTCTCGCCTCGCGCGAGCCGATCCAGTATGTCGGCAATCGCTTCCTCGTCGACATGAAACTCGGAGAGGGGATGTCCGACGTACTCTTCGCGGGTGTAGCCAAGGAGATCAAGCTCCGCCTGGTTCGCTTGCAGAATCCGTCCGTCCGGTCCCACCCAATGAAGTCCGACAGGCGCATTCTCGAAGAAGTCTGAGAGATTCTCCTGGCTCCGGCGTAGCTCAACCTCTGCTCGCCGGCGCTCTGCTACCTCATGGCGCAAATCTTCGTTCGCCAGTGCCAGCTCGGCAGTACGCTCCTCAACCCGCTTCTCCATTTCATCGTAGGCCAGGCGCAAGGACTTTTCAGCGCTCTGCCGTTTCAGATCGGTGACGTGGAGCGACTCTGTATTGCGCCAGATCACCGCCAGGAAGACCAGGATGTTGGTAGCCACCAGTAGCGAAAACCCATACGCGGCATCGTAGTAGCCGGCCCGGTGGCCAAGCACCACTAGCAGCCCGAGGAGCGACGGGACCACTAACGCCGCCGGCAACAGCCGTCGAGCCATGAAGCCGGCGGCGGAATCGCTCATCACCACCGCAAGGCCGAGGTTCTGGCGGGCACATACGATTCCAACTGAAATACTCACGATTGCGACAGCCGTGTTAAGTGCCATTCCCTCATGGCCGAACAGGTAGGGCGAGACCGCCCCATAACATTGACCGATCACTTCAAGCATCGTAATGATCGCAGCTATCGAAGCCAAATAATATGTCGGTCGCCGACCGTGCCCGGTTCGTACGTCCAATAGGAGCAAGGCGGCGGCGGTCGATAGGATCGCAACCGCCGTGGGGGCCGCCATGCGCCGGGAGAAATCACCAGCCTCCAATCGAAAAAGCCAGTGATCAATCCCAGGACTCCAGCCAAATAGATATTCACCCAAATTAACAATTGCGATTGCGGCTGCCACCAAAGCACAGCCCTGCGCGAGCCGAAGCAGGCCTCCAGTCGGCTGCAGGCGCAGAATGCACAAGGCAACTCCAATCAGGATCAGGCTGACTGCAGTCTGGGGCATAATCGGAGGCCAGCCAGGAAGAATCCGCACCAGACTGCTTAGTCCGACCCCCCAACCCAGCAAGACCAAACAAGCCAGCCCAATTGCGATCACACCCGCGATCAGCGGGACACGTGCGAGCACATCGTCAACCGAAGAACTCTGATGAGTTGCTACTCTTTCCAACCGCTTTGTCCTCCGGGCCGCAAGCGAGAACAGCGAATCAATACGCGGCGGGCGATTCTCAAAATCCCTACGCCCACGCTCGTCCCTGCAATCAATTGCCTACGGTCCCATCAACCCTCGGGACGACTGCGTTGGCCTGGGCATGCAGATGATCTCCATCGCAGCCTCTCTTCATGTGTCTATACACCATTTCCTTCACGGCTCTGGTGCAATGCATGGGCCACGGTCCCTACCGAACATCCCCTTCCGATTCTAGTGGTTCCACGGTCTCGGCCCTCAGGGGATCGTACCGAATCCATACGACATGAATTTGAATCATACACTAGCGAAGCTCCCTAGGGAATCGGGGCAACCGAGGCGTGGCCGCAATGGGATCGGGCCGAGACCCGTTGGACCCGTCGCTGCTCTGGGCACGGTCCTTGCCTCGTCACTGGTGGTGAATGAGAAAAGGGGAAGCAGTTATGCTCCGTTTCATGACAGTAGTGCTTGTGCTCATCTGGGTTGCGGGATCCATTGGCAACGTTGGTGGAAGCTTGATTCATTTACTGCTGTTGGTCGCGGCCGCAGCCTTACTGATCGAGATTTTCGGTGGCCGGAGAAGGCCAGCGTGAACTGGAACCTGTCTCAGATGAGTTCAGCGTGTGAACTGATTTAGTCCCGCGATTCGAATAACGCCTGGCGGACTTTCGAGGCCGGGTTGAAGGAGACGACATGATTTCAATAAAGAGAATGATCGCAATAATTACTCTAGGCGTGGCGCTTGCCGTTGTCGGGCTCGCACAAATCCAAACAGGAGACCCGGATTCCGCGATCATGGTCAAGCGCGCA
>DASYSA010000124.1:0-5618 GCA_036003885.1 Blastocatellia bacterium
GACATGCGCCTGGATGTCGTGAGGGCCGGGGAACCGCGTGGTCGGAGAGAGACGTAGGGGTAAGAGCTTTTGTCACCTAACGACACGCATCACATCGGCGGTTGGTTGCCGGCTGCCGCATGCTCGCGTTAGGCGCCCGGCGGCTTCCGCCTGCTCGGGTTCCCGTCCTTCCCGAAGGTGTCGACCCTGCTCTGATGCATAGCCCCAAGCCTTTTCCACGACCTGATCCAGCGGTGCCGGAATCAGGCCCGGATGTCGCGACAGCAACTGACCAAGTGTAGGCCTCGCATCGCCACAGACATCGCGCGCAATACACTCCAAAGCCACCATCGCGTGTTGGATAGCGCCGGTGAGGTCAGGCACAGGTCGCCGTGATAAGTCTTGCAATGCCTGGTGAAGTTCGTTCCTTGCTGTCATACTGCCAGCATCTTCCAACCGTTCTATCGCTCTGTTGACAGGTTCCTGAAATGACTCCGGCCCTCGAGCCTGTACCAGACCACCGACGAGCTGCCACCCTATGCCAGCCCCACGGAAGTACAGGTTGATCTCGTTTGCAAAGTAGTCCGGGCGCGGAGGTCGCTGGAAATCGGCCGACGAAGTGTTGCGTAGGAAATGATCCACTGCCTCGACAATGTCGTACACCTCATGCCACGCGCATTCACGGAGGCGCCGTCGCACTTCTTCGTCGACATTCGGAAAGTCGGACCAGTTCCAAGACTCTTCCTCGACCCGAAGAACGCGGGAGACAATGCGCCTCAGCTGTGTCGGTTGGAGGCCGGCCTCGTACGCAATATCGACGACAGCGATGCGGAGTCCAGTGGGCGCATCTTGCCTGACCGTTATCTCGGCGTCTTCCGGTTCGAAACCGAGTCTTCTGGAGAAGCGGTCACTAGAACTCATAGCGATCTGATAGAGACTTGCCTAACGACAGACTGCATTCCGATGTTAAGCGGGACGAACCTACATCTTAGACCTGAATGGTTCGAATTGATAACGGGGTAATCCGCTACCTCAGGCAAGTGCTGAATGCGAAGGATTCAGTCGGAGGACGCGTAGAGCCCGAGACGGGGACGCACGACATTTTGTCTATGCGGTGAAAAACTGTGAAACACTCATCTCAATCGTGCCCACCAGCCATTTCTGTGAGCAATTAGTGAGCAGTTACTCGCAAACAGCATCAAAAACCAAGTAGTCAGCGCAACCTAAATGCTTGAGCGTACAGGACGAGCAACAACTGTGTTTTCCTCATAACCCAAAGGTCGCGGCTTCAAATCCCGCCCCCGCTACCAACCTGAAATCGGCCACCCACCCCACCACCGAGACACCAAGTCAGCATGTGACAGCGTCGGCGCCAACGTGGCAGCTAAAGAATTTTGTCAGGAAAGCAAAGTTCCGCCGATTAGCTGCGTCGCTTCTGTTTCTTAAATGCGGCGGGCAGATCTAAGATGTAGGTTGGCGGTGCTTCACGCCGGGCATTCAGCCCGGGCGTCGCAAAATTTCGAAGCACCGCAACATTGCCTTGAGCTGATGCCTGCAATGAAGCAATTAACTTGTGAACAATGCCTGGTTTGATGCCATTTACGGCCTGGCAAGCGGCCTCGGCCTGCCCGAACTGCTTTTCAAAAGGCTGGTTTAATAGTAGACGGCTGGCTCCAGGCGCAGCATTGTTGGAAGGACTTTGTCGACAGAATTCGCCCGCTTGTGCCTGTGCCCGAACCCTCCGGGTGATCGAAAGGCATTCTCTCGATGGATAAGCGATTCGGATTGAACGAGCTTGCCCAGTCCCGGCATAATGTGTGCAGAAACTTAGGTTTTTCCTAAGGTATTGCACACAATGGGACACGCAGGTAAAAGAACCCCGGATCACGCCGCTCTTTATCATCTTGCCGAGCAGCAGGCCGAATACTTCACCGCCCGTCACGTGGCCAAGGCGGGTTTCTCCTGGGAGCGCCTGACCGAATACTCGAAAAATGGGCGCTTCCAAAGAGTCGCTCACGGAATTTATCGACTGGCCCAGGTTTCCTTCCTCACGTTTCGAGGATCTCTTCGTGGCCTGGCTGAAGTGTGGCCCGCGGTCTGCCATCTCACATGAAACCGCTCTTGCCCTCTCTTCCAGGGTCCAGGGCGGGATCGCTAAAAACCTGAACCACGAAGCCGGCTATCTCGTTCTCAATCCGGTGAGGTGAGTCAACCGTCTCGGCGCAATCGATACGACGGAATTCAGGAGGTAGGCGGTAGACAGATCAAGAACCTTTCAGAGCAGACGAAGGAAAATTCATGCGGCTCAAACTGTCAGGTCGGAGGGATTATAGACGACGTAATCGGAGGCACGTTCAAGGTCTTTATCCGCGCTGGCGATTCCCTTAATTCCAAGTCTCAGAGCTGTCGCCAATAATACTGCATCATTCGTCAAGAATCCGCACCGGCGACGAATGGAGAGGCTCTCCATAAGATCTGCTTGTTTCAGATCTTCGACATGAAGACGTAATGCGAAAATGCGTCGCAGTCGTTCTTCATAGCGAACGAGAGACTGAATCCGCTCGGGCCGCTCCAGTAGAGATCGAACCGGATTTGAGCCCTTTGCCCAATCATTCTCCTTAGCCTCGAGCATCATCAGCCGGTGCGTCACCTCTACTAGGGAAAGAATTGAAACATATCCCTGAATATTACCTGCCGCGCAGCGTTGCATGAACCGGCCGCAGTCGTCCGAGCGCTGCGTGAGCCAGTAGACAAAAATATTCGCGTCGATCAAGATCCGGGCGCCTTCTTGGACCTCACGCAGATTTACTGTTCCCACATATCCATTCGCAAGACAGCTTGCAGGTCTTCGTCTGAGACCCGGATTGGATTGCTGTTGAGCCATTGCCAGGCTTGAAGGGATTCCTGCTTGCTTGGGTTTAGCTGGAGATAAGCGACTACGGCGTCATGCAAGATCTCGGCAAGGGGGCGTTGCTCATCGGCAGCGCGCTTCTTGAGCTCCTTGAATAGCCGCTCTTCTAGAACTGTTCCGATTTTGCGTTTCATCCTCTGTTCCCGCTTCGATTGTAGGTGAATTGAATTAGAGACGTCAAATGATTATCTAGATATCTAGAAGTAATCTAGACATGACGCAGAAATGCTGCCAATGTGCTACAATGTGCACATGTCAAAAAAGCAGAGTGTGGGTGTCCGGGAGCTGCGGCAAAATCTGAGTGTGTACCTCAGGCGTGTAAAGCGCGGCGAGCCTATTGAGGTCACGGAACGCGGCCGGGCAGTCGCCATACTCGCGCCCCTACCCGAACCTGCCACGGCCATGGACCGACTGGTCGCTTCGGGCCGGGCTTCGGCGCCGGCCGGCGACCTGCTCGATCTGGCCCCAATTCCCTCCAGAGGACTGTCGAGACGACTCAGGCGCGCCCTCGACGACATCCGCGCCGAACGTCTGTAATGACGAAACTGATTTATCTCGATTCCTCCTCAATCATAAAGCTGGTCATCCGGGAAGCCGAGAGCACGGCGTTGATTGAGTTTTTGCGTCATCGTCTGCAGCGGACCTCAAGCGCCGTCGCCCGGGTCGAAGTGCTGCGAGCGCTTCGTCGTGCAGGAGCGACACAGGCCGAGAACGATCACGCTGTGGAAGTTCTCCGGCGTCTGGCCCTGATACGAATCAATGATGCGATCCTCGAGTCTGCAGCCGAGCTTGAGCCGTTCGACTTGAGATCACTGGACGCGTTACACCTTGCCAGCGCGCTGTCGCTTCAACCAGATCTTGAGGGCATCGTCACTTATGACAGACGTCTCGCGGCTGCCGCGCGACCACTGATGACCGTATGGACCCCGCAATGAACTGCAGCTTCTGCCTCGCGGGATCGAAGTCGATATCGACATGCTCTTGGCGTATAATCCGCACCATCGGGACTCATCCAGGACCGGGGACCACCCGCTAAGTTGACCTAAAGACCCCTCTCAGGTGAGTATCTCGACCTGGGTTGAAAACGCGGCTTTATTCCGGCTATCCGCCTTAGCACGGGAGGTGAGGCATGTTTCAAAGAGCAAGATACCTACTGATGGCTTTCGCAGTGGCTCCGTTTCTTCTTCTACCTACGTTTCAACGTTTGAATGCTCAGGTCCTTTACGGATCTGTTGTGGGAAGCGTGACGGACCAGAGCGGCGCGGTGGTGCCCGGGGCCACGGTCAGCATTACCAATGTCCAGACCGGACAGGCCCGAGAAGGCATGACCGACGACGCCGGCTACTACTCAATTCCCAACGTGCTTGAAGGCACCTACGACCTGGGCGTCAAGATGCCAGGGTTTCGCACTTACCTGGAAAAGGGGATCGTGGTCTCCATAAATACGGTCAGGCGCGTCAACATCACCCTGCAAGTGGGGGAAGTCGCCGAAACGGTCACCGTAGCGGCCAGTACGGCGGTCCTCCAGACGTCGAAGGCGGACATCAGTGTGAGTCTGGAATCGCGCGCGGTGGTGAATCTGCCCCTTTCCAACTACCGCAACTATCAAACCCTCATTAATCTGGTTCCAGGCGTCACACCGGGGAATCTTCAAAACGCCGTCACCGACACGCCCGGCCGTTCCTTGACCAACAATGTCAACGGAATGGACCGCGGCGCCAACAACACCCGCCTGGACGGTGCGGCCGATATTCTGGTCACGATGCCTCACCATGCCGTGTACGTCGCGCCGGTCGAAAGCGTCGAGACGGTCAACGTCTCCACTAACAACTTCGATGCCGAGCAGGGTATAACGGGGGGCGCCGCCGTCACTGTGGTGACGAAATCAGGGACCAATGAGTTCCACGGCAGCCTCTTTGGCATGCACGACAATAGTGCCTTACGGGCGTTCCGGTGGGATGAGAATCGCGCCGGGCAAACCAGGAAGCCCAAGAGCATCCGAAACATCGACGGCGGCAGCATCGGCGGACCTATCCGGAAGAACAAGCTCTTCTTTTTCGCCGACTGGGAAGGCACCTTCGAGCGGGTGGGGTTTTCGTCGCTCTATTCCGTCCCGCCGTCTGATTTCCGCAGGGGGGATTTCACCAGAAAGCTGGGGGCGCAGATCAAAGATAGGAACGGCAACCCAATTCTGATTCCCACCACCGAGGGCGGCTCAGTACCCCTGCAGCAAGGAATGATCTTTGATCCCTTCACCGGCAAGAACGACGGCACGGGCCGTTCAGTCTTCTCTACAAACGGGGTGCTCAACGTCATCCCTTCGGCCCGCTTAAACGGCCCCATGGCAAAGCTGCTGGCTCTGGTTCCTGCACAAACCCTTTCTGGTGATACCGCCAATTACTTCAACTCCGACACGCAGCGCCTGAACCGCAACAACATCGACGCCAAGGTCAACTGGAACCGGAATGAGAAGCACCAGATCTGGGTCAAATACAGCATCATGAAGGCGCTGGTTAGTTGTAAATTCAGCCTGGGCCCGGCCGGCGGCCCTGGCTTGTGCACCGGCGGCGGCCTCGGTGAAGGTTCCACCCAGGTGCAGGTAGCGACCATCGGACAGACGTACACCGTTTCGCCCAAGTTCCTGATTGACGGGACGTTCGGTTGGACCCGATTTGGCCAGGCCGTGGCACCCCCTGACCTCGGCACCAACTTCGGATCGGACGTGCTG
>DASYSA010000125.1:0-10296 GCA_036003885.1 Blastocatellia bacterium
TGAGAAACTTTCGCGGTTTCGTTGCTGCTCTGGCCTATCGTGCTTGCGCTACCTACCTGCGCAAGAAGCACCCACAACGCCTGAGCCTTAAGAATAAGATCTATTATTCTCTGACTCACAACCGCGACTTCGCTTTGTGGAAAGGCAGCGACGATGAGTGGCTTTGCGGCTTCGCTTCCTGGAGCGACAACCAAACGCTGGGTCCACCCACCAGGCTCCAATTACTGCGCGACAATCCGCATGCGTTCAAACAGGCAGTGCTACCGCGCGATGACGTTCGACACAACAGTCCGGCGGATTTATTGGCCGCCATCTTCACCTGGGTTGAGGCGCCGATCAAGATGGACGACTTAGTAAGTTCCGTCGCTGAGTTGTGGGGCATACGAGACCAGATCCCCGAGACTCGCTTGCAGGAAGAGCGCGGCGACAATTCGCAGGAGCGACTCCCGAGCGCCCAGATCAAAGCAACGACTGAGGTAGAACAGCGGGTCTACCTCCAACGCATCTGGGTGGAGATTGGCGAACTTCCGCTGCGGCAGCGGTGCGCGCTGTTGCTGAATCTGACCGAATCACCGGGACACGGCGTCATCGCGCTCCTTCCGATAATAGGGATTGCTTCCGTCCGGCAGATAGCTCGAACGCTCGGGATGACCGACGAACAGCTCACCGAGATCTGGAACTCTTTGCCATTGGACGACACTGAGATTGCGGCACATCTGGGCATTACTCGACAGCAAGTCATCAACCTGCGCAAATCTGCGCGCGAGCGCCTTATGCGCCGTATGAAGGCAGCCCAAAGGGATCGCGAGCTTGTATTCTCCACCGCGCCGTCGTAGGCTGAGCGGGCAGAAGTAGAAGGTAATTGTGTCAGGACACCTATCCGCACAACGAATTGAACGCTATCATCAGGGCAGGTTGGAGCCGGCGGAATTGCTCACCGTGGGCGACCACCTGGCCAGGTGCGCAGCCTGCCGTGAACAGATGGGGAGCGCCGATCAACTGAGGAGAGCGTTCGTCGCTTTGGGAACGGATCTGGAGACCGCGGCTGACAACGAATCGGCTCACCTTTCACCTGAACAGATGGCAGCCTATGTCGACAACCAGTTGGAAGAGGTAGATCGCTTAATAGCCGACAGCCATCTGGACTATTGTGTAGACTGCCATACAGAGTTACTGGACCTGCGCCGACTCAAGACAGCCCTCGGCGGCTATCCTGCCGAGGAGCAGGCCCCGATTGCTGTGCCAGTTCGAAGGAACAGACTCTCTGCCTTAGGACTATCGCCGGCGCGCTGGCTGCCGCTTACGGCGGCGGCGGCGGTGGTGCTCTTGTTTGTGTGGCTGGGCCTGATACCGCTGCGACAGCAGGTAACGAAGTTGAATGAGCAACTGAGCGAGCTTCGGAAAGGAAACGATGCACTCGAGGAGCGAATCACGGCCCTCGCTGCAATACCGACCCGGGAATCCCACGGCGACAGCCCGGTCTCTGATGTGCCGATGATAGTTGCCCTAAACGACAGCGGCAGACTCGTGACACTGGACGAGCAAGGCCATCTGGCCGGTTTGAAATCACTGTCCGAGACCTACGAACAGCTGGTCAAAGCGGTTCTAACTGAGCAGCGTGTAAGCGTGGCGCCACTGTTAGCCGAATTGGCGGGGAAGCAAGGTGTCATCATGGGACCCGCTACCGAGCGAACCGGCTTTTCGCTCAGGAGTCCCGTCGGCATAGTCATAGAAACCGATCGCCCAACGTTTCGATGGGGCCCCCTGGGAGCAGGAAGTTATACGGTCGCCGTATACAACGTCACGTCTAAGGAGGTGATCGTCAGCGCGAGTCTCTCGAACACAGAGTGGACGCCGCCGAACCCCCTGAAACGTGGCTTCACCTACGCCTGGGAGGTGACCGCGCTACGGGATGGCAAGGAGTTCAGGGCGCCGATGCCGCCTGTGCCCCAGGCCAAATTCAGCATCTTGCAGGAAGCGAAGGTGGACGAGTTGAATCGCGCGAAGCAGATGTACTCTGGGTCGCACCTCATGCTGGGCATCCTCTATGCGCAGGCAGGTCTACTGAGTGAAGCTCAGCGGGAGTTCGAAGCGCTGGCTGCCGCCAACCCTGATTCTCTCACCGCCCAGAAATTACTTCGCAGTGTGAAGACTGGCAAGAACCACTGAGCACAAACCCACTTCAGAGAATTCTCCTGGCGTATCTAACCTCAATTCCGCACGACGTTGACTGGGTTCTCCGCCCGGCTACCCATGCCGTTCCCGATCACTACGAACGGCGCCCAATAGAACGGATGATCAAACTGTTTCCCCCTGAGCAGCTTCAGGGCTGCCTGTCTCAATGCGGCCGCACTGTCGAGCACTCCTGTGCGGCGCGAATTGTTATTGATCTGTTTATGGAATTCCAGCATCATTTCGGTGCTGCTTGTCGATTCTACTTTCCACTGGGTTACTACGGCGGTCGGTGCCCCCGCAACAAAAAATGCCCATGATAGTCCGATAATCCCCTCGCCCGCGCCGATTCGTCCGCGCGCGGTTTCACAAGCGGACAACACCACCAGATCGGCTCGCAAATCCAGCTTCATGATCTCCCAAGCTTCGAGCAGACCGTCTTCGTTACTGTTTGTTTGAGATGTCGATAAGACCAGCTGCGAATACATCGGACTCGCATTATTGAGGATTCCATGGGTAGCGAGATGGATGATCCGATAATTGCCGGCCTCGGCCTTGAATCGTTCTTCTTGTGCGCCGAGTCCAGTGTAAATCCTGCTTTGGTCCGGGCCGTACAATTCGCCTAAGAGCTTCACCTGCTTTTCTGCTTCCGGCAGTGGCTCCAGCCGCTCATCCATCAACACAGCTCTGGCGTGCTCGATCGTTTCAACGCCTAATACGGGGTTGCCGAAAGCCAGGAGAATCGGCAGAGCTTTAGGCGTATTCGATTTCGCGGGTTGTCTCATCATCTCTCGCAGGACGGTGAGCGATGGAGCATAAGAAATCACATAGTCCTCGATCAAATATCGGCTATTTGATGGCTGCAAGGCCTGGAAGGGCAGCCTCCACAAGACATCATCAGGAACGATGATGAGCGAGTTGATCCCCTGTAGCTGCACTCGAGCGGGCTTCAACAGCAACTCATAGAGCCGCGTACCAGACTCTTGCACGCTCAAGCGTCGTTCAGCCAGCGATTCACTGAATCGCTGAGTCAGATCGGACAATTCCTTCTGTTTGATCGGCAGATTATAGACCTTCAAATCGACTTTCCCTTGACCCGTTCCATGCTTGCTGGTCAGCACGAAGAGAAAGGTCTTGTCTTCCAGTACCTCGAATTCCATCAGCGCAGTTCGGGCGTCGGGCATCAGGCGACTGATCTGGTCCATGGTTAACGGCTGCATTCGCCCGCGCTGTACCTTCAATTCAGGATGGGCGGCATACAGACCGGTTTGGAAGGCTTCGTACCCCAATCGTGCCTTCTGCAGACGAGCCTCGAGGTCTCTCAGTCGAGCGGCGTCGGGCCGCTGTTGCTGGGTTTCCCGGAGTTCGACGTTGAGCGCGACGGTTTGCGCTCTCATCTCCCGTTCACGCTCTTGCTCTTCTTGAGTCATTGCCTTGGTAATATTGCTCCGGCCACTTTGCAGAACATCGAGCAACACACGACCCTTCGCGCGTTCGGCGTAGACGAGAGCTTCGGCGGCATTGTTCTGGTCGACGAACAGATCTACCATCCCGCGATAAGCAGAGAGCCCATTTTCAAAAGAGCGTTGCTGATCCTGTTCACCTCCGCCCGCCTGTTCGCGCAGCTCCTCAGCTGTGTTGATCGCGGTGAGAAAAGACTGGCGCGCCCGCACGGGCTGGTTGATGGCACGATAGGCCCGGCCCGCAGTGGTATTCGCCGCGCGGACAATCTCGGCGAGATCGATCTGTTTAGCGAGTGCGGCTGCCTGGTCAGATGTTTCCGCGGCCTGCGCGTAGTGGCCCTGAGAGAAGTGGAGTTCACCAAGGTTGTTCTGGGAAGTTGCAATCGCTGCTTTATCTCCGAGTGCCTGGTTCAGCGTCAGGCTTCGCTGGAGGTATTCCAGGGCCTCGGAATAGTTACCTTGCAGGCCACAGAGAATACCGAGGTTGCCCAGAGTCTCGGCGAGTATGGTTTTATCCGACAGGGTCTCGGCCAGTTTCAAGCTCTTCTGGTGATAATCCAATGCCTGGGCGTAGTTGGCCTGGGCAGCGTAGACTGCTCCAATGTTGGTCAGCGCATTCGGAATCTCAGTCTTAGCCTCCGCACCCAGTCCCTCTTTCAACTTTAGACTTGCCTGCAAATACTCCAATGCCTGGGCAAGATTGCCTTGTAGCCGGTGAATGAGCCCGAGGTTGTTCAGGGTTTTGGACATGCCGGTCTTATCATCCAGTCGCTCTTTTAGCTTCAGGCTCTTCTGGTAGACCTCCATGGCTCGCGCGTAATTGCCTTCATAATCGTATACGATACCGATGTTATTAAGGGCGACTGAAACCTGCCGCAGATCTCCCGCCTCCTCTGCGTGCTTCAAGCCCTGTTCGTAGTAACGAAGAGCTTCAGGGTAGCGGCCTTGCCTGAAAGCATCGAGCCCAATACTCTTCAAGAGGCTGGCCATGACCCGTTTATGGCCCACTTCCTCGGCCAGCTTTAAGCCCTTCTCGTAATACGCCAATGCCTGCGGGTAGTCGCGTTGCAAGGAGTAAATCTGCCCGATGCTCTCCAGAGCAGAAGCGCTTCCCGCCTTCTCCCCTAATTCGTCCGAGACCTTCAGGAGTCTCTGATAGAACTCAACGGCCCTGGGGTAGTCTCGCTGCGATTCGTAGATGCTCCCGATGTAGTACAGAGCCCTGCCAGTCCCCATCTTGTCGCCAAGCCGCTCAACAACGGAGAGCGCGAGTTGGCCCGCGATCAGCGCCTGCGGGTATCGCCCTTGAACTCCCAGTCCCCGACCCTGTGCTATCAAGGCCTGGGCGAGATCGATCGTCAACAGGTCTTTCTCTGCTTCCAACAATGCAGTGCGCTCGACCTCGGTATTCACTCGCAGCAGCGCCTGCGCGAACTCTTGTTCACTACTTGCGTATTGACACAGCTTCCACTCTTCCCCCTCCTGGACGAAGTGGAGGGTGCGATTCAGCCTCCCGAAACCGGTTGCCGGCTTGCCGGTTCTGGCGTCGATGGCGCTCATTTCAATGACAAGGCGCATCGCAGCCTTGCTGCTTTCGACCGACACTCTCTGAATCTCCAGGCTCTTGAGTTCGATCTTGTCGTTGCGGGCAAAAGTCTCCTGGAACTTCTGCCGAGTGGCGGCTAAATCTGGAGACTGTTGACTCCAAATAGACATGAGACCATCGAGGTCTTTCTTCTGATAAGAAGCGAAAAATTTCTCGCCAAGATTGCGCAGACGGGCTTCAGTTCCGTTTTGCGCCGGGACTACAGAGTGGGCGCCGAACGCAAGCGACAGGATAAGAATAGCCAACCAGACTCGGCGCAGATGTAATTCGGGGGCAGTTTCTCGGGTCATTCTTAGTCTCCCTTCCTTTGGCCAACGATAGACAATGACCAGGCTTCAAGTCCGTAGTAGGACTCTCCTGATTGCCGGCTATTGATCGTGTTATTCCCGATGCGACCAGGTCAGAACGTGGCTGTAAATAGTTCTTGACTAATCAATCTGGTAAACAGCTGAGTGACAAAACGGTAACGGCAAAGGGACCCGCACACCCAAACCAGACCAACAATCCAAAACCATGTACGGCGAGAGTATTAATTATGGCGATTGTAAAAGCAAGCAACCCAGGTCACCAAATGAGCAAATTATTTTCTGTTGATAGTAATATGGCCGCCGCTTCTACAGCATATCTACACGACGAGCGGTGAAGAGTCCTTGACTGAGCGGGACCTGTTCAAACGCCTGGCAGTCGGAGTGGTGAAGTTCTGAACCTGGCTACATCTGCGTCTTCATCATTGAATCGCCGAGCGTCAGAAACTCACAGGAATTTTCAGGATAGACGAGGTCGAAATCCTGAGGACTATCTCCTGTCCAAACACCTTCTTGCAAAGGAGACCATCACCATGTTGAAAGCTACGAGCCTTGCTTCCCGCGCCTTTATTACGGCCTTGAAGTTTGTTCGGCATATCTCAGCTGCCACTCTTGGGGCGGTCCGAGGAATCTGCCCTCGCTCCGCTGCTATTCACCGGGGCCTGCATCGAAGCTTGAGCCTCGCGCTGATCCTGGCGGTGTTCTCGACATCGACGTTAGCCGATGCCCGGAGCCTTGCCGGCATAGCGTCAGAGGCACAGGTTAGTCTTACCTTCTGGCTGAATTCCGCAGGGTTGGCAGGTTTACTTCGGAGAGTGTTTGCCGGCCAGCAAGGACCTCCCGAAGTCAAGCAGCAGGAGAGCCAGGCTGAACGCAATGGGCGCGTAGCGAGCATCGGCATAATGCCCGGCGACCTCAAGGTCAGGTTGGGAGAGCGAGTTATGTTTGAGGCGGTGGCCTATGACAAGGCGGGAGTTCCCGTTGGGGGCATCGACTTTCAATGGGAAGCGCAGGACGTGGGGAGAAAACTGCGCGCGCGCATATCTCCGCGCGGGGAGTTTGAAGCTCGTATTCCCGGCACCGTCATCGTAACGGCTGTTGGGGCCGGGCAAAAAGCGCAAACTACCATATATGTCCTCGACGGCGTGGTGCCAAAGCGTGATGCGGCAAGGGAGACCATGAGGGAGGTCTCGTCTCGCGATCTCCCGGCAAAGTCCGAACCCGACCCCAAACTCCGTTCTTCTTCAGTAGTCCCGATGCTGATGAATGACGGGTTTGACAACAGCAACTACTGGTCAGCCGATGATCCGGGCAACCGTCGGGGAAACCCTCCCGGAAGTCCGCCGGATGAAGGCGCCGGAAGCGGCAATTTCCAACTGTCTGCTCCCGTGATCGAGTTGCCCTCTCGTGGCACCAGCGTTTCGCTTAGTCTGGTCTACAACTCCCGATTGTGGAACAAGGCAGGCTCGCAGATAACCTTTGACATCGACAAAGACTGGCCCGCTCCCGGATGGTCTCTGGGTTTCGGCAAGATGATGGGAATGGGTGTCGCTAACGGCAGCATGCTCATAGATGCCGACGGCACGCGGCACAGCTATGCTGGAGTTGTGACCTTCGGCTATAACAACAGCTACACATACTTCAACGGTCACACCTCCGACGGCACGCTCACCGACTACACACATTACACGGGGACAGGCGGCGCGCTCACGTGGGGCGAGGCGAGGCGATCCGACGGAACAATGATTCAATATGGCGCGTCGAGTCAGGATGCGCTCTATCCAACGAGGATTACGGATGCTAACGGTAACTACATCACGATCACCTATGTCAACAACATCGGTCCGCAGATACAGGCGATCACGGACACGATGGGGCGAACTGTAAGCTTTTACTACGATTCCTACAACCTGTTGACGGCGATCGTTGGCCCCGGGCTCAATCAGGGAACGCGCACGCTGGTGCGTCTTCACTACAGGCAGATAGCGCTTAGCTATGGGTTTGCTGGACTCACCACGCGTGTCCGCGACCCTTATCCATGGGTGGTCGACGCAATTTACTACCCTGGAACCGGCACGGGTTACTGGTTCGGGGATAGCGATTCTTATTCTTCTTATGGGATGATCGCCAAGGCGGTCGAGCAGCGAGGCATGATTTTCTCGGCCCCATCCTTGAACGTTCAGGGAATGGTAGCGCCGGGAGCGATGACCGAGCAGATGGTGTACAACTATCCCCTGGCGCCGAATTATAGTCTGACCGACGCCCCTACCTTTACGACGCAGACTGAGACATGGGCATTTATGGACACGCCTGCGGCGGTGACGACCTATTTTCTCCAACAGAATGCCTTCCCGCGCAGAACTGAAATAACGTTGCCGAACGGCACACGAAGCGTGCAACTCTCTTTCAATGCTCCAGGCCAGTTCAATGACGGGATGGTCTATGAAGATAACACCTACGACGCGAACAGCAATCTCCTGCACAAGAGCACTACCTCCTGGGCGCAGGGGGCCTACAACGCGCCGAGGCCGGTCCGCATAGAAATGAGAGATGAGCGCGGCCAGGTAACGGCAACGGAATTCGATTACGGCCCGCAATACAACCAGGTGACAACCCTGCGCAGTTATGACTTTGGCGGTGTAACGCTCCTTCGCACAGCATTCATGCAGTACGAGAATGGAGCGGCTTATACCTACCGGCACATCTTCAATCTGGTCAAGGTGGCCGAGGTTTATGCGGCCGATGGAACACGAGCGTCTCGAACCGAATATCAATTCGACGGCCAAACTCTGACCGATACACCCGGAGTGGTAATGCATAGCGATGCGTACAATCCGTATGCGCCTGTCTATTTGGTGCCCGGCTATTGTTACTGGGTGTGTGACGATTATTGCCACGAAGTTTGCGAGCCTGATTACTGGGTTAGCGACTATGACCCCTCGACAAATGCTAGAGGCAATGTCACACAAACAGCGTCGTATGCAGATGCACTTTATCTCACCGGACCAGTTACTGAGACAAAGCGCTACGACATCGACGGGAACATCGTGACCACGTCGACTTCCTGTTGCGATCAAACAAGTCACAACTATACGCTGGCAACGCAATACGCTTATCCGGCGTCGATCACGCAAGGTGCTATTGGAAATCCGGCTGCCCAGGTGACGCAGAGCGACACTTACGATTTCAACACCGGGCTGTGCGTTACCTCGACCGATGCCAATGGACGCACATCGCAAACCACTTACTTTGCCCAGACTCTTCGACCCCAGGTCGAATACACCCCGACCGGGGCATACACCAGCAACGCCTATGACGAGTCGGCAATGAGCATCTCCGAGACTACATTCGCTGCCTCCGGAGCTGTCGCTGCACAGAAAGTGTCATTTCTTGATGGGCTTGGGAACGTGCGACGGGAAGAGGCGCTCACGGAGGGGGGCGCGTGGGATGTGGTAGAGGCACGCCTCGACGCTCTCGGCCGGCTCTGGCGACAGACGCGCCCGTATAGAAACGGACAAGAGCAGCCGCAATGGAATGTGTTTACTTTTGATGCTCTTTCACGCGTCACTAGAGTGCAGGCGCCGGATGGCAGCGAAACGAACATGTTCTACAACGAAGCGAGCCGGCCTGATGCCGCGACGCCAGGCTTACCGGGAGAGACCATGCGTATGGTCGATTCATGGGGACGCGAGCGTTGGAGGCTCACCGACGCCCACAAAAGATTGGCGGAAGTGGTTGAGCCGAATCCCGCGGGGAATGGATCAGTGGCAACTGGAGGTCTGTTAACCAGATATAGCTATGACGGGTTGGACAAACTAACCGCCATAACGCAGGGGAATCAGCAGCGATCTTTCCGCTTCGACGCGTTGGGACGAATGACGCACCAGAAACTTTCAGAGGCCAGCCCAACACTCAACGATTCGGGACAGTTCGTCGGAGCCGGTTCCTGGAGCGAGGTATCGACATACGATGAGCGCTCCAACCTAACGTCGCGCACGGACGCGCGGGGCGTTAAGACACTCTTCGCTTATAATGCCGATCCGCTCAACCGGATCCAGTCGATTTCGTATGACACCTCGGGGTTCGGCGACACTGGAAATCCAATCGTTGCCGCGCCGACTATCACCTACGAATACTTGACAACCGGGGACGTCAGGCGAACAAGCCGGCTTACAACCAGTGGGGTAAGCACTGAAGATTTCACCTTTGACGTAGAGGGCAGGGTTAACTCCAAGACGGTAACTCTTGCTCTTCGGCCGTCCTACCCGATGATCACCGATTACATTTATGACAGTCTGAATCGCCTGACGGATGTTCGCTATCCCGCTGAGTACGGCTACGGCGGAGCGCCGAGAAAGGTCGTGCATCACAATTTTGATGTGGCCAGCCGGCTGAGCAGTGTGCAAGTGGATGGTGTGAACTACGCATCACAAGTGCAATACAACGCCGGTAGCCTGGTGACCTCGTTGAATGTTGGGACCAATCAAGTGACGGAGTCATACACCTATGATGCCGCCACGGGTTTTATTACCGGTCAGAAGGTTCAGCGAGGGGGCACAACGCTTCTGGACCTCGGTTACGACTACCTGCGCCCGAACACGAGCGCGGGGCGAACCTCTCAACTAACGCGGATCAGCAACAATCTGGACCACTACAAAGATCGAAGCTACACCTACGACGCGCTGGGAAGGTTGACGCAGGCCACCGGCGGGCCGTCGACGTGGACCGAAAACTATGCCTATGATCGTTA
>DASYSA010000126.1:0-4309 GCA_036003885.1 Blastocatellia bacterium
ACATCGACGGGGTCAGGTCGAGGGTGAGATCGCCCCGATTGCCCTTCGACTCTATTGCGCGAGTGATCAGCGTCTGACCGTCCTTGACGACATCAAGATAAATCGCGCCTCGAGGCTTCGTCGAGATGGTCTCGAGTTCGAGCTTCTCGCCAACTTTGTACACAGACTTGTTCGTTCGAAGCATCAGGCTTTGAGAACCAACCTGACTCTCCAGCTTAACGTTTGTCTTCGCCGAGCGCCCCTTTGAGTCGGTAGCTTTGAGGCTCAACTCGATCGGACCGTTCGCCGCTTTAAGAGTGACGATTGCGACTCCACTGGCGTCGGTTTCAATCTGCCCGTTTTCGATGCTACCCGTGACGATCGTCCGCGCTGGAGCGCCGTCGGGATAAGAGGTTAGGATGTAGACGCGGTTTTCGAGACCAGGCATTAGTTGTCCGCTTTCAGGGACCGCCATTATGAGGATTGGGGTCCTGGAGACCAGAATGTCACGCGACTTTGCCTCTACGTGTTCAGCGGTGTCTTTGACCTGGGCGGCGATCGCCACGGGTGCGCTGCCCTGCTGCATCGGCCGGCCGGCCAGGAAGTCGGGGAGCTTCGATGAGAATGCAAGTCGGCCTTCTTTGTCGGTCTTACCGGTTATGCGAGCAAGCTCGACCGACTGAACATCGAACGTAGTCATCGTGAGAGTCACCTCAGCGTTCGTGAGCGGCTTGCCAAAGAGATAGCGCGCAGTGATGCTGCCGGAGACCGTTTCGCCTGGCGAGTAGTAGCTCGCTCGCTGTTGCGCGCGGTCGGACGCGCCCAGTTCGATGTCTACCTTGAACTTTGGAAGAGTGTAACGATCAACCGTGACCGTCTTCTCCTGCATCTTCTGGGCGCCTTCATTACCAAGCAACGCGCGAATGTGGTAGGCACCACAGTTAACTTCATCCGCAAGTTCGAAATCGGCTGACGCAATACCGAATCGATCCGTTCGCCCTCGATTCTTGAAGACTTTGTTTCCCTTCGCGTCTTCCACTTCGAGCGTGATGGGCCGATCTGCCGCGGCATTTCGCGTTGGTCCATCGAAGGCAAGGGCCCGCAGATGAATGGTCTGTGCGGGTTGGTAAATCGGTTTGTCGGTGGTCAACAGTATCTTGTCGCGCGCCTCTATCTGAATCGGCTGATTGGCGACTACTGATCCCAGCGAAGTCTCGGCACTGACTCTCAGCTGGCGCCCACCGTAGATGCCTGCCGGTATTGTGAACGCTACCTGGGCCGTTCCAAATGCGTCGGTGCGTCCGGTGAACAGAGTTGACGAATGTTCACCATCGATCAGCTCTACTTTGAGAAGGCTCCCACGAAGCGGATTTGTCGACTTCGAGTCGACGGTGATTATTCGGGCTGAGGCGGCCGAACCGGCTGCATACGAACTCTGGGCGAAGATTTTGACCACTGGAAGGTGCAGTATCTCGGACAGCGAGACGATGGTCGATTCCTCGCCGGCACTGATCTTGAGCCTGTCCCAGGCCAGGTCTTCGAGAGCAACCTTCTTGTCCAGCGAGATCGTGGCCCTCCAGGGGCCCGAGTCTCTCGACGTCGAAACAGGCTTATGTTGTTGCGCTATCACACTATCCCCGGGATCGACGATCTCGAGGGTAAACGACCCGCTGCGCGTGAGTTCGGCATTGTAGGGAATGCTGACTTCGAGCGAGCTATTGCGATAGATGGCCGCGAGTTCGTTGTCCGCGGCGAGGACGTCGTGTTGTGGCGGGAAAGCGAGCAGAAAGGCTGTGAGGACACATCCAAGCAGGGCAACCGTCACTTTTAGTCTATTGTCATCTGCAAATCTCATCGGGCACACCTCCGGATACTCAATACTCTTTCCGTTTGCCGCGCGCTCGCGTGGCATTCGGTGGCGCTGTAGTTCTGAGAATGCCTCAAGGCAGGCTGTCAGCAAATTCTCTCAGCAATTAGTAGAACGAAGGCTCGCAAAACGTTTGCAAGGTATTCTGTGTTTAGACCTGCGCAGTGGGACGGATAACTATTTCGTTCACATCAATGTCAGCCGGCTGCTCAATCGCGAACGCAATAGCGCGGGCGATCGCATCCGGCGGCATCGCGAACTTATCTCGCGCGTCGGCGAGCTGGGCTTTCACCTCCTGGTTTGTCACACCTTCCGCGAAGTTCGTCCGAACGAAGCCAGGCGAAATGATCGTCACGCGCAGCTTTCGCCGGCCTCCTGGCGCAAACCCTCGGAGATGGCGCGCACGGCGAACTTCGTGCCGGAATAGACCGACTGGTTCGGTACAGTCTTATGTCCTGCTGTAGAAGCGATGTTGACGAAATGCCCGAAACCCTGCTTGCGGAAGACTGGCAGCGCTGCCGCGATGCCGTACAGAACACCTTTAATGTTAATGTCGATCATCTCCTCCCAATCCTCCACGCGCAGGTCGTCAAGAGGGGAGACCGGCATAATGCCGGCATTATTGACGAGAACGTCAAGCTTGCCGTACCGCTCACATGCCAGCTTGACGAGGTTGGATAAGTCCTCGCGCCGTTTTACGTCTGTGCGTGCATAGGCTGCTTCGCCACCTGCTCCCGCGATACGGACAGCTAGAGCCTCAAGGCGATCCGATCCGCGCGCGCCGAGTACGACCTTCGCACCGCGCTCAGCGAGCAGGAGCGCAGTCGCCTCGCCTATCCCGCTGCTTGCGCCAGTGATCACAACGACCTTACTTTCTAATCTGTTTTCCATGGTGTTAAGATTCCCTCGGACAATGGATAAATTCAAATTTAAACAATAAATATCCCTTTATGATACGACGGCGCACAGTGGATTCAAATCCTTCCGGATAGTACCCGTTCGCCGATCCACTGCTTCGAAAGTTTCGAGAAACACGGATTCCTCACGCCGGGAAGCTCGAAACTTCGCGCTTGGCAAGCCAATTGTTTGCGGACTTGCGTCTCGGGGCACTTAACGATGATGAATTGGCCGCCTTCGCGCGCGCGTATCCCAGCGGTCGTCTTCGGTCTCGACGCAAGTAGCGAAGTGCTCATTCTGCAATGAAGCGGCTAGATTCCGTGGAAGGAACCCAACAATGCCGAGAGAACTCGAAGATGTCCGCCCGATAGAGTTGGCCGATGTACGCGAAGCTCGTAAGCGAATAGCTGACACCATCGTGCGAACACCGCTGGTCCGCCTCGAACTGGGACCGGACTTCCCCCACATCTACCTCAAACTCGAGAATTTGCAGTCGACCAACGCTTATAAGTTGCGGGGCGCCGCCAACGCCGTAGGGCTGCTGTCAGAGTCCGAGCGCAAGAGGGGCGTATGGACGATTAGCGCGGGCAATGCGGGTCAAGGGGTCGCTTATGCGGCACGCCAGGCGGGAGTGCCATGCACGGTCGTGGTGATCGAAACGGCGCCGGAGTCGAAGATCGAACGGATGCGGGCACTCGGCGCAACCCTCGTCCCGGTGCCATGGGACGTGGCGTGGAAGGCCCTCGACGAGCGTTCGTTTCCCGGAGTTGAAGGGACATTCGTGCACCCGTTCGACGATCATAATTTCATCACCGGTCATGCGACGATGGGCCTCGAGATCTTTGAAGACTGCCCCGACATTGCTGCTGTCATTGCCGCCATTGGGGGCGGCGGGCTCATCACCGGAGTCGGCAGCGCGCTCAAGGCGCTGAACCCGGGAATCAAGGTTTGGGGCGCTGAACCAGAGACGGCCGCGCCCGCCGCGCTCTCGTTTGCGATGGGATCTCCGCAAGTGTTCAAAGATTGGGAGCCGTCGTTTGTGGACGGCGCCGGCGGTCAGAGCCTCTTTCCTCGCATGTGGGAGCGGATGAAGGCGGTGGTGGACGGCTACATTGTGGTGAGCCTGGAGGAGACGAAGGAGGCGATACGTCTGATGGCCGAAAAGACGCGAGTCATTGCGGAAGGCGCAGGCGCTTTGTCCCTGGCCGCCGCATTGACTGGGAAAGCGGGCCAGGGGCCCATAGTCGCGATCGTCTCCGGAGGCAATGTGGATCTGAAGAAATTCTGCGAGATTATCGGCTCGAAAGCCAGCTGCGGAGAGGGTCTTGTATAAGCGATCGACATACAAGGAGAAGCGACAGTGGGGAGCTCTTAGACAAAACCTGGGCGTTGATCCTGAGCGTGCGAAGGCGATAGTCGCGAGCCGCGAATTCCTTCAGGCCGGTATGACGGCACAGAGAAACTCAATCGTGCTGCTCAAGAACGCCAAAGAACTGCTGCCCTTGTCAGGCAAACCCCGGTTCTATATTGAAAACATCAGCAAAAAGGCGGCAGGTCGGTACGGCA
>DASYSA010000127.1:0-2843 GCA_036003885.1 Blastocatellia bacterium
TCTGGGGACCTGTTACTCAATTCAATTCGTGAGACAGGCGAGGTCATTGCGTTCAGGAGTTGAGTAGCCTGTCCCCAGAATCAAAATTGCAAGCGGTGTACTTCTTGGTTCCGCAGGCCGAGCACCGCGATGACAAGCAACACTGCTTTGTCGCGCAGCCTCGTTGGCTTGCTGGTATCGATCTTTTCGATCAGCTTGCGCACCTCCTCCCAGGGCAAATGCCGTGGAACCTCGCTCAAGCGCCATTTCGGCAACTTGGGTCGACACGATCTAGATCGACGCAAATGATCCCACGTCGTCGGCGCGAGTATCGCAGGAATACACGGGTGTAACTGCACAAGTTGTTGCGCCAGGAACCACTCGGGTGGTGTGCTGCAAACTAAGTGATGAATTCCAGAACATCGACACCGTTGGGGCGATCGATGAACTTGTGGCCGTGCCGGTTCTGAAGCCATAGCAGAAATCGATTGCGGCAAGCGAGGGCTCAGCGCCTATTGTCGGGAGCCAGTGGTCGCGTGGGAGCACACGGCGGAACAGCGGACTAAGAGGATGCAGGCCGGCTCCAACCGGCTCTTTCTTCTTGTTCGGGACCGTTTTCAGCCGCTCGATTGCGTCGCTTTTGGGCTGGGGCCCCCGACCCTTGACGTATCTGAAGAACCGCGTCCCGCATAGTGGCGGCAACTACTTCCGAGAACTGTTTGACTTCGGCAGGTGTCAGCGGCTCATCGTCCAGGAAGCGACGGACATACGCTTTGTCGGCTTGATGCAATTGTCGCAGGTACCTGGCCCAGGCTTTTTGGCTCTGTCGATCCTTGCTCGCGTTTGAGATGCTAAAGGGCCCATCGAGGGCCTCCATGATGAGATGCCTTAGGCGGTCCCGATCAATTGTTGTGTCCCCGGTCGTAAGGCGCTTTTGAGCAGCCTCTCTCTCGACGATGCGACCTTTTGTCAGCAACTGATAGAATTCCGGGGACAGGCTACTCAACTCCCGAATTCGTGAGACAGCACGGTCATTGCGTTCGGGAGTTGAGTAGCCTGTCCCCAGAATCATTTTTCGTGAAATAGAAACGCTCCGTGCGAAACATTAAAGGTATGCCACGTTGTGCTCGTGTTGTCATACCTGGTTGCCCGCACCACGTCACCCAGCGCGGCAACCGCCGCCAGAACGTCTTCTTTTCTGATTCGGATCGCACTGTCTATATTTCACTGATGCGCAAATACTTCTGCCTTTCTCATCTTCAGTTGGCAGGCTACACTTTGATGACCAACCACGTCCATCACATTCCCATACCCGAATTCGCCAACTCCCTGGCCAAGGGATTCCGTCTCCTTCATCAGGATTTCTCCCGCTGGCAAAACATCCAGCAAAGCGTCACGGGTCATCTGTGGCAGAACCGCTTCTTCTCCTGCCCCCTCGATGAAGATCACTTTTGGAAGGCGCTACGGTACGTCGAACTCAACCCAGTTCGTGCCGGGCTGGTAAGAGAAGCATGGGAATGGCCGTGGTCAAGCGCCAGAGCACACATCACCGGAGTCGACGATTCGGGTTTGCTGAATATGGAAATGTGGGGGTCGCGCTTCGACGGAAAGAATTGGAAGGAGTACTTGAAAGAAGGTCTCGCAGCATCCGACCGGGACCAGATCCGGATGGCGACCAGAACTGGCCGTCCGTTGGGGAGCGATGACTTTGTTCGCCGACTCGAAAACCTCACAGGCAGGTCACTGCGCCCGCGGAAGCGGGGTCCGAAATCCCGGCTCTCTAGCGTTAGTTCGGGAGTTGAGTAGCCTGTCCCCAAAATTGCTCAAGGACCTTCATCAGTCGGCTCCTTGATCAGCGCGGGTCCTCCGCCGCGAAACCACATGGTGACCAGGCGACGCGGGCGATCGGAGCGATTCTGACCGCTGCCGTGCGCGAGCAGTGGATGGAACAACACGGCGTCGCCCGGCTGCATCGGCACGAGCGTGCGGCGCGTCTCGTCGAAGATGCCTTCGTTCATCGAGGCGAGGTCGTAGGAAAACTCCACCAGCCCGCCCGTGTGCGTGCGGCCGAGCACCTCGAAGCCGCCGTTGCCTGCGTCTGCCTCGTCGAGAGCGATCACCAGGTTCATCCCGCCGTGGCGCTCCAGCCGGCTGCGCGTCTTGCCGATGACGAAGTGCGCGTCCTGGTGGAAGGGGAAGCAGGTGCCCAGCCGCGGCAGCTTGAAGTTCACCTGATCGACCAGGCACTTGGGCGCGTCGAGCCCGAGTTGGGCGAGCGCCCTGAGCACGCCGCGATCACGTCGCAGGTTTGCGAAAGCGGGCTGGCCCTTCGAGGGGAAGGAGATCTTCCGCAGCGCGCCGGTCGTGACCGCAGGCTCGCCCGGACGTCCGGTAGCGGTCTGCACTTCGAAGCCCACTCCGAGCACCACGGTGTCGCGCACCAGCGCGGTTGCCGAGGACTCGAGCACCTCGGAGGCGCGGAGCAGTCCCTTGACAGTATCGCCATCGAGGAATTGCCGAATGAAGAGCCACCCCTCGTGTTCGAGAGTCTTCCGTGCGTCGGGTGGGAGAGTTGGAGCGGTCATCTTCAGCCCTGAGTTGTCTCACTCGCCATGGCCAAGGCGAAGTCCCAAAGTTTGGCGCAACTCGCGTGTCAGTTCAGCACTGCTCACCCGTATGGTAAAAAATGCTCATTCCAGCAGGGCTGAGGGAAACCGCGATGCGGGCCCGGTCCAGATTACCGCGGGATGGCGCGGACACAGATGAGGTCCCGAACCGCGGCCCTAGGCAAGGATCTCTCGGATTACGTCCCCATGAACGTCGGTTAAACGAAAATCGCGGCCGGCATAACGGTATGTGAGCTT
>DASYSA010000128.1:0-25512 GCA_036003885.1 Blastocatellia bacterium
CCAATGTTCCTTGGCCTCCGTCCTTTCTTGCCAATATGGTCCTTGATCAGTTCTAAAAAGTCCCCGGGGAAAACCTCCAGCCCCTTCCCCTTTAGCTTCTTTTTCTGCTTTTCAAGTTCTCGCTGGAACTGCTCCAGCCCAGCCAGGCTTTGCCTCCGAATGCGCGACAGAGGTATCCGCGTAGGAAGTTTGATTGCACCCGCATTGTCGAGCACAACCTTTTCTAATCGTAAGCGCTGTAACTTCCTGGCAAGTCTTTGGTCATCCGACTCCCCTTGCTTTATCAGGTTTGCATACTTCCCGGCAAACAACCCGTGGCTCCGAAGGTTGGTGGCGATAGGAGGCTGCTTCCACGCTTTCTTCATGACTGTCCTCTTTCGTGTCCCTGCTCATAGTGAACAGAAGGTCCCGCTCTCTTACCCAACACCCGAACTTATGCGCCATCTACTGACACACTCTAAAGTGAGTGCTCTATGGGCACTCATGCAATCACGGAGTGGTTGAATGTTTGTAGTACTCGGCGACGACCGACTCTCACCCCGGAGGGGTGAAATGTACGGGCCGTTTGAGTTGTTCGCTCGCACATACGACCCCTCCGGGGTCGGTGCCGGCCGCGGTCGGTCTACAAACATTCAACCCCTCCGGGGTTGCGGATGTCCGCGACTCTATAGGAATGAATCCGGCAGAGCTATCGCATTAGTCCTGCGTTGCACTCCTCGGGTGGGCGAATGCACTGGCCTGTGTCACCGCAGCGTGTCTCTCCTGCCTGACATCCGTGCTTCAGAGCGGATGTCAAAAGATTCTCGACTCTCTTCTCGCATGTGGTCGCGGCGTCTGCCAACACGCCTGCCTTTTTGACTCCAACCATCTCCTGGCTCGGGCGAGAGTTCTTGGGGGCAACAAAGCCGCGCAGCGTGACCACTCCATCTGCAACATTGAAGCTCACGTTTATGCGTCTTATTTCCTTCTTGGTGAACCCCTCACGCAGGTACCGGAGATAGATCGCCTTGGCGACGGCCTTCCTGTCGTTGCAATCGATCAGCTGGCGTGGAGCACCTGCTATAGCCTGGAATTCTGCCGTTAGCGGACGTGAGCCGCTCGTCAGCCCATTGGCTAGGCAGATCAGCCCAAAGGAAAAAAACAGCACCGCGCTTGAAACCATTGTTCTTTTTGACATCCCTCTCCTCCATCTATTTGAAGTTGCTGATCATCGAAAGCAAGCTGAACCGCGATTGCTTGCCATAGTAAATCGCCCGGCTATCGGGCGACCATGCGAGAGTTGAGAAATAAAGCTGGGGATCATTGTTGACCGTCAACCTGGTTGGCACGCCGCCTCCGGCCGGAATCATCCAGACGTTGTCCTTACCCTCCAGGTGCGCAACGTATGCAACCGCGCGCCGATTCGGCGACAGGTGGATGTTGTAGAAATTTGTAGGCAGATTGGCCGGTGGAAGATCAGTAATGCGGCTTTGCTCGCCGGTGGACGACACACGCCATAAGCTGGTCATCTGTTCTTCGACGTGTAATCTGGCAAACAACAAATCCTGATCGGTCAGCCAGCCAAGCAGTCGGCTTACCGTGTTCATTTTCGCGAGGAGCTTCGCAGTGCTCGACCCAGGGTCAGACACCCAGAAACTGACTGTATTGTCCTGAGGAGTCGCAATTCTTGCCGGCCTGGTCATATACGCGAGGCGTTTGCCATCCGGCGACCAGAGCGGACAGAAAACAAGCAGGTTGGCATCGGTGTTATCGGTGATCGGAGTATCACTCGAACCATCGGCAAGAACAACTCTGAGATTATTGAGTCCATCTCTTATCGAGCTATAGGCGAGCCTGCTTCCATCCGGCGACCAGCTAAAATCTTTGGCCTCCCTGCGCGTGTAAGGCAGAACCGTGTAGGAATTCAGGCGCAAGCCGTCCGTCACCAGCGGTTTTTCCTCCCCACCCTCAGCGTTGATCGTTTTCAGAGTGAGTGAATCTTTTTCCTCGCGCACAAAGGCGACCTGTTTTCCATCGGGCGACCATTTGGGAAGAAAGCCTTCTTTAGCCAGTACAAACGGTTCAGCCTTCAGGCCAATCGGCCTGGTTAGAATCGCGCCGTTGTAGATTCTGTTACCCTGGCTGAGGTTTCTGCTCGCTTGATATGTCACCACCTTGTTGTCTGGGGAGACGTCGGGCCAGAGTTCGGAACTGATGTCTCCCGCTACAACGAATTCATCACCTGGAGTGGCCACCTTGACGCCCCAGATATCCGACTTCTCTTCGGAAGAACCGCAAAGCACCCTACTTCCGTCCGATGAAACATCCACTACAAGACTATCTCGCTCGCCGAAAGTGATCTGCGCCTGCTGGCGTCCCTGTATGTCAGCCACGAATACCTGATCCGTTCCCCCAACACCAGAACTGAAAAACAGACGCTCACCATCGGGATGCCACACCGTATTCCGAGCCCCGGTAGTCGAATCAAAAATGCGTTTAGGAGAACCGCCGCGCGCGGACATAACCCAGACACTGCGGTGACCGTTTGCCTCCGTCGTAATGTAGGCGATCTGTTTTTCATCAGCCGAGATACTGAGCGAACCGCTCTTTCCCTGGGGCTTGTCGAATTCAGTTAATTGTCTGGTCTCACCCGATTGAACATTGAGCGCGAAGATCTGCTCTCTCACTTCGTAGTAGATTGTCGACCCGTCCTTTGACCAGCGGAGCAACCGCATGCCTGCTTCATTAAGGGCGAGGGCCTTGAGCTGACTCAGGGCGCCGCCCAGCATTGACATGCGCCAAATGCCGGGGTGGCCACCTCTCTTCGCTGAGAAGAAAGCGATCTCATCGCCGCTCGGCGACCAGATCGGACAGTCATTGGCGAATTCGTCTCTGGTGCTCTGGTGGTCTTCCCCTGAAACGGTCTTTCTCACCCAGATGTTCCGGCTGCCGCTCCTGCTCGACGTGAACGCGACCCAGTCGCCATTGGGCGAAAATGCGCCGATGCTGTTAACCTCTCCCGGCACGCTTGCCCATCTCACCACTTCGCTGTTCGTTAATGTCGCCGGTGGCGGCGCGAGGACTGTTCCCGGGCGCCGAGTCGCGAGCCACCAGACTACTGCGACAGCCAACAAACCGACAGCCAGGCCCAACAACAATTGCCGCAGCGAGAAGTGCGGCGCGGTCATCACACTCGAAGTCCGGGCTGTCATCTTCCCGGTCGCCATCGACCCGGCACGTGTGAGCCGCGCGCTCAATTCCGACTCTTGCATCAACGCTTGCAAATCAATCTGCAGGTCCCGCGCATTCTGATACCGCTGGTCCGCATCTTTGGCCAACGTTTTCTGCACGATGCGTTCCAACTCCGGCGGGGCTTCAGACAGATACTGCGACAAGGGCGGGGCTTCCTTGTGTATGATTCCGGCGACGACGTCGGCGTCGGTCTCCCCCTCAAAGAGCGGCCGCCCCGTGAGCAGTTCATGGAGCACGACCCCGAGGCTGAAGACATCCGAACGCGCGTCCACGCTGCGTCCCCGCACCTGCTCCGGCGACATGTATCGCGGCGTGCCCAGGATCACCCCTGGCCGTGTCTTCATCGCTTCGACCACAGTCTCGGCTCTACTGTCCGCGCCAGGAATCGATCCAGTCGTCAGCTTCGCCAGCCCGAAGTCCAGGACTTTCACCAACCCGTCCGGCCGCACCATCAGATTCTCCGGTTTGATGTCGCGGTGAACTATCCCCGCTTTATGGGCGGCGTCCAGAGCAGAGGCGACCTGAACGGCGACGTTCAATGTCTGGTGCAGCCGCTTTTCTTGATCAACAGTCCAGGTACGCAACGTTTCGCCTTCGATGAATTCAGTGGCGATGAAATGAGTGTTGCCCAGCGCGGTGAAGACTGCTCCAATTTCGTAAATGGTGATGATGTTCGGGTGGTTGAGGGCGGAGGCGGATTTGGCTTCGCGGACGAACCGCTCCAACCGCTCGGGATTCTGGGTGAACTCGACGGGCAACAGCTTAAGCGCGACGCGGCGTTCCAGTATGCTGTCGCGCACCAGAAAGACCTGGCCCATGCCGCCGGAGCCTAAGTGCGAAAGGATCTTGTAGTGGCTCAACTCCTGGCCGACCTGTATCGCGAGCGTTGCGCCCGCGTTATCGGCTGCGATATTTTTGGCTTCGAGTTCGAGCGCCGGCCTGGAGAGGAACTCGCCAGTCTGCTCGCTCACTGCAAGCAGTTCTTCGACTTCACGCAGTAGCGCGCGGTCGTCCCCGCACTCTTCCGCGAGAAAATCCGCTCGCTGATCCGCCGCAGTCTCCAGAGCCGCGTGATATATCTGCTCGAGGCGTTGCCACCGTTCAGGTTTCATGAATAGGAATTTCGAATTGCGAATTTCGAATTGCGAGTTTCCAATGCCAATTTTGAAATTCCAAATTCGAAATTCGAAATCCCCCTGCTTATCGATCATTCGGCGCAGCGGCGTTCACCGCTTCAGGCAACTTCTTCACGTACTTGTCGTACCAGGCCAGGTATCGCTCATACCTATCGCGGACGTAGCTCGGTCTGCTGATGCCGTGATTCTCGTTGGGATAGATCACGAGCTGTGTGTCCACCCCAAGGCTCTTCAGCGCCTGATACATCTGCTGGCCTCCCTGGACCGGCACGTTGAAATCTCGCTCGCCGCCCAGAAACAACGTCGGCGTCTTGATCCGATCGGCATGCAGGAACGGATACGAGATCTTCACATACGTCTCCCACGCCTTCGCGTCCCACGGCGAGCCAATCTCGTAGTCGTACTGAATGATGTACTGATCGGTCCCATAGAAGGCAACCGTAAAAGCCGTGCCTGCTCCGCTGGTCGCCCCCTTGAACCGCTGATCGCTTGCGATCATGTAATCCGTCAGTATTCCGCCATAGCTCCAACCGCCTACGCCCAGCCGCTCCGGATCGCCGACGCCCATCTTGATGACATGATCGACGCCGGCCTGAAGGTCGTCGACTTCGAAATGTCCCCAGTCGGCGAAGATGGCGCGCGAGTAGTTTTGGCCGCGGCCGGAGCTCCCGCGATAGTTCACCGCCAATACGGCGTATCCATGCGCGGCGAAGAACTGTCGCTCCAGGCTGAATGAATGAGCGTCCTGCCCGTTCGGACCGCCATGAATGCGCAGCAACAATGGCACCTTCGTGCCGGCGACGTAACCTATCGGCTTCGTCAGCAAGCCATGAACCTCCGTCCCGTCTTTACTCTTGAAGCTGACCTCCTCGGTGGGCGCGATCTCCAGTTCGGCCAGTAGCGCATCGTTCTGATGTGTGAGCTGGCGAAGGACGCCGCCCTCCACCGCATAAACTTCCGTGTACTTTGTGTCACCGCCTGAAAGCACGGCCGAGCGCCCGCCTCCAGAGGTCCAACTCGACACCACGACGGGCGGCGCCATCAGCCGTTCCACGCCCGTACGGCCGGCAAGGTTCGCGCGCGCCGGATATACGGAGCGATCGTCGGCTACAAGGAAAGTGATCGATTGGCCATCTGCGCTGAAGCGCGGAGCGGAGACGCCCCGGTCAAGACCTTCCAGAGTCTTCAATCGAGTCGGCGCGCTGCTTCCGTCCGACGCCACAATCGCCAGATGATCCATGCTGTAGGCGCCATATTTCTTCTCGTCGCCTTCGAGAAACGCAATGGACTTTCCATCGGGACTCCACTCCAGACGCGAACGCCCGCCTCGGCTGCTTGCCTGGGTCAACTGTTTCGCTGTCGCGCCCGGTTTCGACTCCGCGACGAAGATCTGGCTCGACGGCTCGCGATCGGGGTCGTCCGCATGGTTGCTCATGAACGCGATGCGAGCACCATCCGGCGACCACGAAGGTACTGCCTCGTCCCACTTGCCGGTGGTCAGACGGTCGAGTTTCCTGGTCTCGATGTCGAACAGGTAGATGTAACTGTGGCGTCCGGAGAGAAGGTAACCCTGCCCGTCTTGTTTGTACTTGTAGCGATCGATCACGATGGGCTTCGGCGTCTTAGGCTTCGCAGGCACCGCCGCGCCACCGCTTTCCGCCACACCGGGAGTGTTCGCATCCGCCTCGGGATCCGGATCGCCGACTACCAGGGCGAGGCGCTTCGAGTCGGGCGACCATTCATAGCCTTGCAACCGGCCTTTGAGCTCCGTGAGTTGCATAGCTTCTCCACCTGTGCGGTCGAGCAGCCACACCTGACTGCCCTTCGCCTTTCCGGGCCGCGACGAGGTGAACGAAAGGTACTTTCCGTCAGGGCTCCACTTCGGGGATGTTTCGCTATCCTGGCTCCAGGTGATTTGGCGATCGCTCTTGCCGTCGGAGCTGACCATCCAAATATGTGTGTTGCTCTTGTCCTCTTTAACGTCGATGGTCGAGACGACGTAGGCGACCCACTGGCCATCGGGCGAGCACTGCGGATCGCGCACATCGCGAATGCGCGCCAGGTCGTCGAGCTTGAGCGGGCGACGTGCGGACTGTTGCGCCACGACCAGGGTTGCGAGCGCAAGCAGTAACACCAGAATGTGAGATAGTCTCTTGGCGATCATGATTTGTGGTTACCCTCCTGAGATGTTTCACTCCACCGATTCGAAAGCTACGAGATTTGCGGGCATTCTAACGAAGACACAGATCAACGACAAGACGGCGAGGGACAAATGGGCGAACCGGTCAATAAGAGAGTCTGTCTTGTATAAGGTTGACGCGGCCATATTCTAGCGCGAGGTGAGCTTTTCTTCTAGCAGGTTGCCGGAGTCTCCCGCTCTGCCACCAGGGTTTCCTTGAACTTCGTTCTCCACCGAAGACGCATGGACGAGCTGCCCGGCGTCGTGATACTTAAAAGGCTCCAAAGGAGGATCAAAACAACGATGCTACCAAAGCGCATTTCTCTCGCCGCGAGTCTCCTTTTGTTGGCCCTCTCGTTCTCCGCACAAGGCGTACAGGATGGAGCTCAGCCTTCGCAGCGGTTGGACCCCAGGATTCAAAAGATTGTTTCGGAGATTTCGGCAGATCGGATCGCTGAGATCGAGAAGAAGCTCGAAAGCTTTGGGACGCGCAACACTCTCTCGGATCCCAACCAGCCAGGTCGCGGAATTGGGGCGGCACGGCAGTGGATCCTCGATCAGATGACAAGCTACAGCCCGCGCCTGCAGGTAAGCTTTGATACACACACGATCCCGAAGGCCGGCCGGGTGTGGAAAGAGATCGAGCTGCGAAATGTCGTCGCGGTGTTGCCGGGCAAGATGGAGCAGGCGGCGAGCCGCTGGATCATGATCACCGGGCACTACGACTCGTTGAACCTGCGAGTGCCGCAGGAGTTGAGGAGCGATCTGGCGAAGGCCGCCGAGATCGTCGCGCCGGGCGTGACCGACGACGGCAGCGGTACCGCTTGCGTAATGGAATGCGCGCGGGTGCTGAGCCAATACGAATTCGATGCGACGCTGGTCTTTGTAGCCTTCGCGGGCGAAGAGCAAGGTCTTATTGGATCGCGCGCGATGGCGAAACGGCTCAAGGAGAAGTCTCAAGCAATTCAAGCAGTCTTGAACAACGACATCATCGGCAGTGAGGTGAGCGGCAACGGAGTGGTCGACAATCGCCGGGTGCTTGTTCTATCGGAAGATCCCAACGACTCACCTTCGAGGCAGATCGCGCGGTTCGTGAAGAGGATTGGCGAACGCTACTTTCCCGAGATGACCGTGGATATGATTTTTCGCTACGACCGTTTCGGCCGCGGCGGCGATCATACGCCATTCAACCAGGAAGGCTACGGTGCGGTGCGCATTACCACGCCCAACGAGAACTTCGCTAACCAGCACTCACCGACCGACACCTTCGCAAACACATCGCCGGCTTATGCCGCGAAGGTGACGCGGATCAACGCGGCGGCGGCGGCGGCGATGGCACTTGCACCGCGACCTCCCATCACGACGCGCCCCGCCCCGGCGGGAGCACCCGCCGCTTCGGCAACTCCCGCCGACACGGAAGGAGCGCCGGCGCCCCGAACTCAGCCGACTGGTCCGGGACTCAGTCGAGGCGGGGGCTACGACGCGGTCTTGAGATGGGATTATCCGGATGCCGAGCCCGATCTGGCAGGCTTTATCGTCGTCGTGCGTTCCACGACCTCACCCGATTGGGAGCGGGAGATCTGGGCGGGCAACGTCAAAGAGTTTACGTTGAAGAATACCTCGATCGATCAGCTTGTCTTCGGGGTGAAGTCAGTTGATCGTGAGGGCCACGAAAGCCCTGCGTCGGCTTATTTCCTGTCTCCGCGGGCTCGTTGAGGTCCCTTTTTCGGCGAGCGGGTCACCCGATCACTTATTCGTTAGATCCGGGAAACCGACTTCGTAAAAGATAAGCCTGGCACGTTTGTCCTTCACCCGAAAGACGAAGGTCTCCGGGGCTTGCGAATTGGCAAACTCGGTGATGTACATCAGGTTGATCACTGCTTCGCCCGCCTGATTCTGAACCGAGCCCGTCGCCTGCGAGGAAGAAGTCACCCTGCCAAGAGCCTCGTGAACCTTCTCAAGGTAGGCCTTACCTGACCCTCCTACGCCCTTGAACTCGGGAGCCGCCGAGAGCTCGATCGTCTCAAAAAGCTCTGAGTTGTACTGGGCATGAAACGCGTCGACAGCCTTCTCGGCAATGTCTCTGTTAGTTGTTGTCGAGCACGACAACAACGAACATGCCAACATCCCAATGGCAATAGGGAGAGCGAACCTCGCGCGGTGTGTCGTGAATCTACTCATAAACGTCTGCTCCTTAATAGTGTCTTTACGAAGAGCAGGGGGCAATAGTGTCTTTACGAAGGGCAGCGAGCGCCGCACGCCGATCATGGTCAATCATAACGCGCTCTTAATCCTTGCGTGCCAGCTTGAGCGCCACAGCAATCTCCTTGTCAGTACCCGCCAGTAGATCGCTGATTGTGTATTCGACTTTATGGTCGGGCAGGATTCCGTGCGACGCTGCTTTGTAGCCGCTAACCGCCATGTAGTAGGTCATAAGCGGCACACGTACGCCCACCTTCGTGTTCGGCAGCGTTACCAACGGCATGATTCCCGAACTGTTGCCGTAGTAGCCGCCGGCCGACTCTTCGCCGATAAAGGTCGCGCGCCGATGAAAGTGCGCCTGCGACAGAAACTCCGACGTCGTAGAGAAGCTCCCGCCGTTGATCAGAATGTAGACCTTGCCCCCGAAGGTTGGCTGATTGGGTTGCTTGATTCCCCAATTGGGATGGCCAACCGCGTGGACCTTCCCATCGGCCCGGGCTTCCACTGACTTTTCAGGGATCTTGAGCGGCGAACCGGTGTACTTCGAGAAGCTGAATTCCATCGAGTTGATCACCAGGTCGTTGTAGTATTTGAAGGGTTTGTCGACAAGATAAGAGAGCAGCAGTTGCCCCAACTCGTCTTCGCCGCCGCCGTTGTTTCGCAGATCGATTATCAGCGCCTTCGATCCCTTTTCTCGGATCGCCCCAAATGACTGCCTGTAGAAATCGCGGAAGCCCTGCTTCTTCTCCGGATCGGCATATCCTCCGAACTGACGGATGGTAATCTGGGCTATGCGGCCGTCATCATAGAATTTCAACTCGCCGCCGCGATCGGGGCGCTGGTCTTGCGGGTATCGCGTCTTCAAAGCCTCTTGCATCTTCGACGCCGTAACCCCGTTGACCCTCAGCTTCAGTTCTTTCTTGTCGGCGCCGGCGAGAACCAGGTCGAACGGGCTCTTGATTCCCAGAAGCGTGAAGAGATACCCGTTGAAGGGACCGCTGATGCGGACCTGCCTTGAACTCTCCACGTCGCCATCGCCGGGGACGGCGGCAAGCATAGTCGCAACAATCCTGGAGACAGGAACGCCGTTAATCGAGCGAATCTCATTACCCGCGAGCTCGCCGCCTTTGCTCTCGGGATTGGCTAGATCCGCCAGATCCCGAAAGATATAGGCTCTCTTGTCCAGCACTCTGACCTGAAATGGAAGAAGCGGCAGAGTGTTGGTCATCTCTCTTCTAAACGATTCCGGACTCGATACCGATGTGTGCCCGCACTTGATCGCCGCCACCGCCGGTGCAAGCACGCGAAGGAACTCGAGCACGTCCATCGGCCTGTCGAGCGACCTGCCCGCAGCATCGAAGATGCGGTCCATCTCGGTCTTCGATGTGTAGCGGTAGATGCCGCTGTGGCCCTCTTCGAGCGCGCGGCGTGCAATTTGAAAGTCCTCGGCAAGTTGCTCCTTCGTGAGCTTTGGCAGGGGCGCCAGAGGGTCTTGAGCGAACGTGGAAGATAGAAACGCAACAGCGCAAGTAAAGGTGATCAGAATTCTGGCGAGATTTCGTCTGAACGTCATTCGATCTCCATTCTTGCGTCTTGCGCGGCTGGTGTGGCAAAGGGTCGGCGTCGAACCTCCTGGCGGACGCGCGACAATCCCATCTGGTGCATCGATGCTCTGAAGCTAGTCTTGAATGCTGACGCCTGTGGCCACCATCGTGATGACCTCCTGAGGCCCTTTGATCGTCGACGGATCAATTTCCAGAGGCTCACTTCTTCTGTTCTGCGCCTCTCAACTGCCTCGTCGTCTCTTCAGTCACACTGAAGCCGGACGGAATGCCCAGAGAGGGGTCGCCAGATCGCAGGGAGTCAGATTGCGCCTCTTTCTCCAGGACGTCGGATCCTGCGGACACGTTCGCAGCACCCTTAAACAAAAGCCCGTTGATCAGGAGTCCCATACCGATACAAAAAGGGATCACCCCGACAACCCACAAGCGGCTGAGGATCTCGGCCGCGCCCGGACGGACTTCGGCGCCCAGGATTATGCCCTGCATCAGGACAAAGAGAAAAACGGCAACCGCAATGCCGACGCTTGCGGTAATGACTCCGGCCTTCATTTCCTTTTGACGTTTCACTTCGGGCGTAATTCCGCGCTGAAGCTCAAGCTGTTCCTTGCGCCTTTCGCGCTCGCCCTGGGAGAGAAGCATCTCGGCGACCCATGTCTTGCTCCAATCGATCTTCTCGCCCGTTTCGCGCTTAGCTACCACCTGGCGCACGGCGAACAGATTTGCGCCGCATGACTTGCAGAATCTCAACTCGTCACTTTGATTGGTGCCACACTGCGGGCAGAACATCGGTCCTCCTCTCGTACGTTCCAGGTACGAGGATTATAAACCCAATGTTCGAATTCTCGATACTGTGGGATTGAGAAATGCGAAATGCGAAATGCGAAATTCGAAATTCGCATTTCGCATTTCGCATTTCCGTCCTACCGCTTCGGAAAGTTAGGATCAGCCTTCACCTCCAGAAGCTGTGCCAGGTGTCGCTCGCTGTGAGCCGACAACATCAGGATCCATTGATAGGTATCCATGCATTTCAAGAAAGGGCTATCAATGCAATGGCCGCGGAGGTCTTCCTGCGTGGTCTTCACGAACTCGATAGTTCGGCCGCGGCTGGAGAGAAACTGTGCGAGTCCCTGCTCGGCGGCGGCCGAGGATGATTGCTTGCTGGGCCTTACCGGCTCCGGCGCCTGAAACCTCGAGCTTCGGTCTGGAATATTCTTCAGTATGAAGCTATCCCCGTCGGTTATCTGTTGCGGGGTCTTCCTGGTGGCCGGCACTGGCGCTTTCAAAGCCTGCTCGGTTCCTATCCGGAATAGGAAGCCCTCGCTCAGCGCGATATGCTCGACGCACTGGGCGACCGACCATCGAAACGGACCGGCCTTGAAGTTCAACTGTGCGTCCGAAAGCCCCTTTGTCGCCTCGATGACGCCGTTGCGAGTCCGCTCGAGGTGATTGACAAGCTTCTGACGGTCGTCTTGTGAGATTGTTTGGCCATAAGCTCCCGCGACCAGCAGAACAATGGTAGATATCAAAACAGTGATCCGTCTCATCTTCAGCTCCTTTCGCTTCATAAGTCCCCCGGCTTGGTTCTGTTTCAAGCGGGTCTCTTCGATAAGGCAACAGCCGTCGAAAGTACCGTCTTCCCTATTCTATTAAACAAATCGGCCCAATCTTTTTAGCCGACGCCCCCGAAAGATGCAAGGAAGGGAAATGCGAATCTGGGTACGCAGGCTTCCAGCCTGCGGTACTCGGCCAAGATCAGAACTCTCGTGCAAGCAGGCTGGAAGCCTGCGTACCCAGGCGTCCCAATTTCGAAATTCGAAATTCGAAATTCGAAATCAGGTTGCTCCAAATCGTGCAGTTGAAGATAATCCAAGAACCATCGTCGAGTGATGGCTCCTCGCAAAAATAGAAAACCTCGAAGGAGATCGATATGCTCAGCACCATGCAGGATCGTCCGCTGACGATCAACGCCATCTTCGAACATGGCCGTCGAATCCACGGCGATAGCGAAGTAATTACCTTCATGGGCGACAGCTCGCGACGGGCAAGTTATGCCGAAGTCGGCGGCAGAGCCGAGCGGCTGGCAGCTGCACTTGCGCGATTGGGAATTCGCGAGGGCGACCGCGTAGGCACCTTCTGCTGGAACACTCAGGAACACCTCGAGGCATACTTCGCGATTCCATGTATTGGCGCGGTGTTGCACACTCTCAACCTCCGGCTCTTCCCCGAGCAGCTCGCATACGTCATCAATCACGCAGAAGATCGCGCGATCATAGTCGACGATTCACTCGTGCCGCTGCTGGCCCGCGTGGCTAATGAACTGAAAACCGTTGAGCGTTTCATTGTCGTCGGCGATGGCGACGCAAGCCCGCTGGGCGAGGTGCTGCGCTATGAAGAGTTGATCGCGAGCGAACCGTCAGGATTCTCGTGGCCGGACCTCGATGAAAGATCCGCGGCTGCCATGTGTTACACGAGCGGCACTACCGGCAATCCAAAGGGGGTCGTCTACTCACATCGCTCGACCTTCCTCCATTCGCTCGCCGCGTGTTCCGCAAGCGTCTTTGGCTTGACCGAAAACGACCGCATCCTCCCAATCGTTCCAATGTTTCATGCTAACGCCTGGGGCCTGCCTTACGCGGGTTGGATGGCGGGAGCGGACTTCATAATGCCGAGCCGCTTCCTGCAAGCCGAACCATTATGTCGCCTGATCGCTGCCGAACGTCCAACTTTCTCGGGCGCCGTGCCGACCATCTGGAACGATGTCATTCGCCACGCCGAGAACAATCCAGTGGACCTGTCCTCACTTCGAATGGTGATCTGCGGCGGCTCGGCCGTACCGCGCAGCCTGATGGAGAGATTCCAGGAGCGCTTCGGCGTAAAGATAATTCAGGCCTGGGGTATGACCGAGACGAGCCCCCTGGCGGCAATCTCCTATCCGCCGAAGGGCTGCAACGCCGAGGAAGAGATGGACTGGCGCGCAAAGACCGGGCGAGTGCGCCACGGAGTCGAGTTACGAATCACCGATGAAGACCTTGTGCTGCCCTGGGATGGGAATGCGGTTGGAGAGATCGAAGTGAGAGGGCCCTGGATAACCGCGGCTTACTACGGCGACGAGACGTCCGAGAAATTTCACGATGGCTGGCTGCGGACCGGCGATGTGGGTACGGTAGATCCAAAGGGCTTCATTCAAATTACCGACCGCGCCAAAGACGTAATCAAGTCCGGTGGAGAGTGGATCTCGACCGTTGAGCTGGAGAACGCGATCATGGCCCATCCCGATGTTATCGAAGCGGCGGTTATAGGCGTGCCCGATGAGCGGTGGGACGAGCGCCCACTCGCGTGCGTGGCGCTCAGGGACGGCTCGTCAACCACGCCGGAGCAGCTGCGCAGCTTCCTGAACGACCGCGTAGCGAAATGGTGGGTCCCTGAGCGCTGGGCATTTATCAAGGAGGTCCCCAAGACCAGCGTTGGAAAGTTCGACAAGAAGGTCTTGCGGGTTCAGCGCGAGCAGGGGCTGATCGAAGTCATCGAAGCAGCATCAAAAGCAGCAGTCGACTAGCATGCAACGATGAATAATTCGCTCCGTTCTTAATAAGCGGGGCTGGGGAGAGATTGAAATGCCTGACGTCTGGGATGATCGAAAGAAGGCCCTTGAAGAAGAGTATTTTCGCAAGAAGGATCAGGAGGCCCTCGAAAAGCTGCGAGCCAAGCGCGGGGCCGCGGAGGCCGAAAGCTCGCTCCCGCGCTGCCCGAAGTGCGAGGGCAGGTTGATCGAGGTCAGCCATGAGGGAATCCAGATAGATCGCTGCAACATGTGCCATGGGATCTGGCTCGACGCCGGTGAATTGGAGAGTCTAACCAAACACGAGGAGGGCAGCGTCGGGTGGTTGGGCCGCCTGTGGCGAAGCTAGTCAAGACCTCAGGGCGGCCTGGCCGGAGCAGTTCACGTTGTAGCTTTCCAATCAGGGGCGGCCGCGGGAGGGCCGCCCCTCACAGGACTTGCTCTATCGCCTGCCTGGGGGCCGGGGCGGACCACCAGGACGCCGGTCGCGATTGTTCCGGGCAGGCCCACGCGGACCACGATCCTGGGAACGTTCGTCTCGGCCTTCGCCGCGATCTCCGTCGGGCTGGCGATCTCCGCTGTCATCGGGTTCACCGCGTTCTTCTCTCAGCACGGCCCGGCGCGAGAGCCGAATCTTACCCGAGGGATCCACATTGATCACCTTAACCAACAACTGCTGTCCCTCGTGAAGCTCATCGCGCACGTCCCTGACCCTGTATTCCGCGATCTCCGAGACGTGCAAGAGTCCGTCGGTACCGGGCATGATCTCGACGAAGGCTCCGAAGTCCGCAATGCGCTGAACCGTGCCCAGGTACGTCTTGTTGACCTCGGGAACAGCCGTGATCTGCTCGATCTCACGCTTGGCCTCTTCGGCTTTTGCGAGGTTGGACGAAGCGATGTTGATCCGGCCGGTATCGTCGACATCGATCTTGCAGCCGGTCCGGTCGACCAGACCGCGAATGACTTTGCCGCCGGGCCCGATGACTTCGCGTATCTTGTCCACCGGAATCTGAATAGTGAGAATACGCGGCGCGTAAGCACTGATCTCTTCGCGAGGGGCCGCTAACACGGCATCCATCTTTTCGAGGATGTAGAGCCTTCCCGCGCGAGCCTGTTGAAGAGCATCGGCCAGGATCTGCGCGTTGATGCCGGTGACCTTGATATCCATCTGCAGAGCAGTGATTCCATCACGGGTGCCCGCGACCTTGAAGTCCATGTCGCCATAGTGGTCTTCTGCGCCGGCGATATCGGTCAGAATCGCGTACTTGTTCCCTTCCATCACCAGTCCCATCGCGACACCGGCGACCGGAGATTTGATCGGAACTCCGGCATCCATCAGCGCCAGCGTCCCGCCGCAGATTGTAGCCATCGAGCTCGAGCCGTTGGATTCAGTTATGTCAGAAACGATTCGAAGTGTATATGGCCATGTCTCTTCGCCTGGGAGCATCGGCTCAATCGCCTTCCTCGCAAGGTTGCCGTGGCCGATCTCGCGCCGCCCCGGAGAGCCGACCCGGCCAGTCTCTCCGACTGAAAACGGGGGGAAGTTGTAAGCCAGCAAGAAGCGGCGTTTGATCTCGCCCTTCTCCAGGTCGTCCAGATACTGAATGTCTTCGCTGGTCCCGAGGGTGGCAGTGACGATGGCCTGAGTTTCGCCGCGGGTGAACAATGCCGAGCCGTGAGTTCGCGGGAGCCATCCGACTTCTATGGAAATGGGCCGGATCTCGCTGAATCTGCGGCCGTCGGGCCGGTGCCTGCGGTTGAGGATATCCTCGCGAAAGATCTTCTCCTTAAGGTGGTTGAATATCTTGCCTGCGGACTTCCTCTTATCCGGATCATCTTCCGGATATGTCTCTACGGTGCGCAGCTTCAACTCATCAGACAGCTTATAGCTTTCGAGTTTGTCGTGTTTGACGGTGTCGAGCGCGTCGCGAAGCTCATCGGTGATCTGACTTTCAATCTGGGCGAGCATTTCGGCATCGAGTTCCGGTTTGACCACCTCACGCTTGGTAACTCCGAGCTTCTGGAACATCTCCTTCTGAAGCTTGCAGAGCTTCTTGATCTCGTTGTGCCCGAACATCAGCGCTTCGACCATAACTTCTTCGGAGATCTCCTGGGCGCCCGCTTCAACCATTACGATCGCTTCATCCGATCCGGCGACAATCAGGTTCAATTCCGAAGCGCGAACCTGATCATAAGTAGGATTGACGATGAAGCGATCCTCGATCAGTCCCACTCGTACGCCCGCAATGGGCGTTTCAAAGGGAATGTCCGACAGATACAGAGCGGCCGAGGCTCCGGTTATCGATAAGACGTCCGAGTCATAGCTTTCGTCGGCCGACAGGACCAATGCAACCACTTGAGTTTCGCTATTGTAGCCCTCAGTGAATAACGGGCGAATCGGTCTATCTATCAATCTTGATGTGATGGTCTCCTTCTCTGAGGGACGTCCTTCACGCCGAAAGTAATTACCGGGGATGCGCCCGGCCGCATAGCCATACTCACGATACTCGACCGTGAGCGGAAAGAAATCTATGCCCGCTCGCGGCACCGACCCAACCGCCGCAATGAGGACCATCGTGTCGCCATAGCGCACTATGACCGCGCCATCGGCCTGTTTGGCCACTTTCCCCGTCTCTATCGTGAATTCTATTCCGCCTAACTGAACTGATTCCTTCAACTCCATAAAACTCTCCTTCCCTCTCCGCTGCGCGCCACAATTGATATGTTCGAACAGAATCTGCCGGGCCAGTGCCCGCCATCTGCGATAGGCGCGACTGTAATTGACTCATTGAGCTGCTTCAGTGACTTCGTGAAAAAGGCAAGCGATGAATTCGTCTTTGTGCCTGCAAAAGACGAAGCCACGGTGAGCGGAGATCTTATTCCGACTCGCTCCCGTGGCCATCGGTGCAAAACGTTTGGTCTGAAACGCAAGCGGCGCGTCGACTGTAAGACTTCGTGGCAGCTTTGGCGGTTACCGGGTCGCCGTGGGCTCTGATGCCGCGCAGATGAACGCCTGAAAACCGACAACCGACCGAGCCGCACGAAGCGGACGTAACTGGTCCCGGCCTTGGCTGATCCAATCCCTATTTTCTTATACCCAAACGGCTGATGACTTCCCGGTAACGGTCGGCGTCCTTGCTTCGCAGATAGTCAAGCAGGCGTCGCCGCTGACTGACCAATTTCAGCAGACCTCGTCTGGAATGGTTGTCTTTCGCGTGCGCCTTGAAATGATCTGTGAGGCCGTTAATCCGTCGCGTGAGCAGTGCAACTTGCACTTCCGGTGAACCGGTGTCGGTTGCGTGCGTCTTGTATTGACCGATTATCTCAATCTTAGCTTCCTTAGCTAAAGCCACTGTAACGATACTCCTCTACTAGGTTCTTCGTTCTCATTGAACCCAGCAAAGCTAACACACGGTGACATATGATGTAAAGCCATCTGCGGTTGGAGGGTACGCAGTCAGGATCAGGCCACAGAACAAGGATACCCGCGTTCCATTGTGAACCTTATGCAGCACGATTCCCGACTCGAGGGTCTACTCCAAACTGTGGTCCCTATGAAACTTCCAGCGAGGAGGGATTGGGATCATCGCTGACTCGCAGTCGAACTCCCAGACGACGCATAGAAGGCTCGCACCTCTTCTCGTGACTTGAGCACTCGATTGGATCCGAGCGTGACCACGATATCGGACGAGGGCCTCTGCCGCTGCAATATCTTCTCTCGCTCGATCGCTATGTTATGCGCCCCTGGACGTGGCGACTGTGCCAGGTAATCCAGTCCGAACTCCACCTTGGCATACGCCTCGGCAAGCTCGTGAAAGGTGATGTGACCGACGGGTATCAGGGCGCCAGCGGTCATGTTGTACCACTGCGCCTGCGGGTTCATAGCGATAAGAGCTTCGAACCCGTCCGGCGGCCGTTCGTTGGCGAACTTTCGACCCGTCTGTCTGTAAGGATTGATTCTACTGTCGAAATTATTATCGAGATTGATGCTGCCGCTAACCTTTGCCGTCGCCCCGCCCGTTGGAGCCACGTTCCCTAAGTGGAGTCGATAGCGGGATGCTCCTTGAATCAGTTGCACCATTAACATCAGGCCCTCATTTGAGACTATATAGTCGACGGCGACAGTCGGCGCGGCGGCCGCCCCAACTCTATCCAACCCCGCGAGCCTGGCCAACAAGGCGATGTCCAGCCGCACCTGTCCCTCTCGATCGACCATTATGGCTTCCGCGTTCTCAGCTCCTGCGATCCACCGCAGGCGCGCCAAACCCTCCGCCACGTCGCCGCTGAGCCACAACCCACCTCTGCGGGCGAAAGAATCGACGGACCTTGTGCCCCCGACCAGATTGAACGCAAGTTGAATCGGGTTCGGTCGTGGTATCTGCGCGCCATTGACCGAAGCTGAAACACTCGGGTCACGCCGCACTGAGGCGGGAAGCGTCAATCCGCCGCTCGAGCGGCTCTTTGCCGAGGAATCAGCAGCCCCATGTTCGTCGAGAGCAGAAGCGAGACGGGCTCGATCGGCTGGCCCGCTACCGGTCCTGTGTGCATTCAGAATACCACCCCGTCCCAGCTCTCGTACCGATTCTGTTCCGGATCTCGACATACCTGCTACTGCACCGTCACCAGCTGCAGTCGCAGTGTCGACTCGTTCTGACAGGAGTCCCGGCGCAAGAATCAGGGCGCTGCTGCGGTACGCTGCTGTCGCCCTGCTCGCCTTGACCTGTCGCGTTGCTTGTAGTTCGGCTTCGTTGATGCGCGTTACGACGAACTCTCTTATCAGGCCGCGTATGAGAAGCCTTTGACCGTATTTCTGCGCCTCTGACGCCGTGTTGAATTCTTCGACGAAGACTCGCGTCCAGGTTCCGCGACCCGGCAGCTTGACCGGATACAACACAGTGTCCAGGGCCTGGCGGGCCAGAATGGCAGCGAACTCCTGAGCCGCCGCTGGCTCAGAGAACGAGGCCACCTGAAGAGTGAAGGTCATCCCACTTGATGACTGGGCGGAGACGAACGGCGTCACCAGAAGGCACGCGACCAATGAAGAGATTGCCGGCTTTAGATACATCAGAGACTCGTTCCCGTATTCGTCTCCATGGCGCAGTTTCCTCCCAGGTGGAGGCACCACAGAAACGCCGCTAAGCAATAAATTTAACGGGGAGCAAATCAACGGGGACCCGGAAGAGGGCCAAGAACTTCAATCGCCTGACTCGTCGGTGGCGTCGCGTCGATCTATGTTAGGATGCGACCCAGTCGGTGTCAATAATTATCTCTTGCCGCGTAGACATCTCAGTTTCATAACCGAACCGGGTCGCCCTCCGCTTCCCAATGTTCGACCGGAGAGAATCTATATCACGCAACAGAGTCCCTCGTCTGTCCACTATTAGACATAAGAAAGAATTTTCATTTGTCATCTATCGCTTGTCATTTGCGCATAGACCAATGGTCCGAGACCAGGAGCCGACGATCATTGACCAATGATTAAATGACAAATGACAAATGACGACTCTGAGATTGTACTCAGGCGGCCAATCTTGTAGACTCTGCAATCGAACCCCTGTTCTTGCCCCCAATGGTGGCTAGGCAGGGGATTTTTGCTTTCGAGCCCCCGCGAAGAGGCGAGACCTCTGAACAGAAGCAGGACCTTCGATCGTCAGTCAGCCGAGACGATTCGTCAGCACTGTGGCTTACGAGTTGTTTGTGAGAACAGAGGTCCAGTACGAGGGCTCGATATGAGTGTAAGATACTCAGAGAAACAGAGGGGCGACGTAAGTCGTCTCAACAACAGCACCAGCGCGGAGGTCACGATCCATCTTGCCCAGCGAGATGGACATCAGGTTATCGTCATCAGGGAGGACCTTGCCGCTGATCGTGAGGATGCGAGCCAGCGCAAGATCGAAATACCAGTGGCTTTGTTGCCGGAGTTGAAACGAGCGGTCGCCGCGTTGGAAGAGAACTCCAATGACGGCCTCGGTGAAGACTCCGTGGAGATCAGGCGGACGGCCAACTTCGCGCACTCCTCAGAAGAGGAGCTGGCCCGGATCCTCGATTTCTACCACATTGCCTGGCAATACGAGCCGCGCACATTTGCAATTGAGTGGGATCCGGAGGGGAACGTGGTCAGTAGTTTCACTCCGGACTTCTACCTTCCGGAGCATGACCTTTACATAGAGCTTACGACTCTTAAGCAGTCGCTGGTCACGAAGAAGAATCGAAAGGTCCGTCTACTGAGAGAGCTCTATCCGGATGTGAATGTCAAGATTCTCTACGCCTCAGACTATCGAAAGCTGATAGAGAAGTTTTCTGCGAGCGGGACCTGGCAGGATCCCCCGACTCCGGAACACGGTGAGTCTCAGTAATGGGAGCCAGCGGCCTCAGGGAAAATGGACGGCTCTCGACAAGACTGCCGAATGCACTTCATGAAATAGTCGATCCCGAGTGATTGTGATGTCCATCTTCAGGCCCTTGGCGCCATCGCCCAGAATCCTTGCGGATCCTAGTCCCTCGAGGCCCCGAAGGACCTCGACGCCTGAAGTCCTTTCGAACTCCAGGTCCAACACCAAAGTTTCCAGCACGCGTCCTCGCTTCTTGCGAAGCGTCTTCGCGTACAAGAACCTCAAGACTTCAATCAAACCTCTCGGGATCGTGCCCGATTGTTGCCAACCGAGCTGCGTGATATTAGCACAGGAAATACGTTTGTCAACAAAAAAGTGCACCCAAACAGGGGATTTTTCATGAAAAATTTTGAGGCGAATGAAATCGATCTCGAAAAGATACTAATACCACAGGAAAGGCTCCAGCAGCGGATTTCAGAGCTCGGGCGCGAAATCTCTCAAGCGTATGAACGAAAAGACCTTGCCGTGGTCGCGATCCTGAAGGGATCGTTCATCTTCGCCGCAGATCTCCTCCGATCCATTCAGGGTATGGTCACAATAGACTTCATGGCAATCTCCAGTTATGGTGGCGAAGCGGGCTCGGGCGTTGTGCGAATCACGAAGGACCTCGAAGAGAGTATCGCCGGCCGGCACGTCCTCCTGGTCGAAGATATTATCGACACTGGCCTGACAGCAAACTATCTGCTTCGGGTGCTCAGACAGCATAGCCCTGCGACTCTTGAAATATGCGCTCTCCTCGATAAGTCCGTGCGCCGCCTTATCGATCTACCAATCACCTATCGGGGGTTCGACGTTCCGGACGTGTTTGTGGTGGGCTACGGAATGGACTACCAGCAGCGCTATCGCAACTTGCCCTATATCGCGGTCCTGCGGGGCGGGGATTCGGGAGCTTAGAGCCCAGACTAAACTGGAACCTGCCTACCCCTCCGTCTATAATCCCATTCGCCCGCTGATGCATCGCCAACAGACACGAGGCCGAAAGTGAGCTTCCCCAGATCGAGCGGTATTCTTCTGCATCCCACATCGCTTCCCGGCAGGTTCGGCATTGGAGACCTCGGCGATGAGGCTTACGACTTTGTGAACTTCCTGCACGCCGGCCACCAGACTCTATGGCAAGTATTGCCCCTGGGTCCTACGGGCTATGGCGACTCGCCCTATCAGTGCCTCTCCGCGTTCGGCGGCAATCCTCTGCTGATCAGTCCGCATCGACTCATTGAAGATGGTTTGCTGGGGAGTCAGGCGCTGGATCTCGGTTCCGGGTTTTCTGCGGCCCGCGTCGAATTCGGCCGGGTCATCGAGGTGAAAAGAGCGCTGCTCGCAGAAGCCTTCGAGAGCTTCAAACGGAATGCGGCGGCCGATGTTCGCGTTAGCTTCGATTCCTTCATACATCAGAATCGCGCGTGGCTCGACGACTACGCCCTGTTCCAGGCAATCAAGGATGGGCGGGGAGGGGCCGCGTGGAACACCTGGGATCCTCAACTCGTCCGTCGCGAGCGCGGCGCGCTCGCAGAAGTGCGCGAACAATTGCGAGAGGAGATCGAGGCTCACCAATTCTCTCAATACCTGTTCTTCAAACAGTGGTTCGCGCTCAAGAACTATGCGAACGAACGAGGCATCAAGATAGTCGGCGATATTCCGATATTCGTGGCCTATGACTCCGCGGATGTATGGGGGCACCCCGAGATGTTTAAGCTGAGCGACTCAGGCAGTCCGCTGGTGGTTGCCGGCGTGCCTCCCGACTACTTCAGCAAGACCGGGCAGTTGTGGGGCAACCCGATTTACGATTGGGACCGGATGCGGGCCGGTGGATTTCAGTGGTGGGTAGATCGCATTCGGGCGGCGCTTCGTGTAGTCGACATAGTCCGCATCGACCACTTCCGCGGCTTCGCCGCCTGTTGGGAGATTCCGGCAGAGGACAAGACGGCGGAGCGGGGCCGCTGGGTCGAGGTGCCCGGCCGTGAGATATTCACCGTTCTCAGAGATTCTTTCGGCAACCTGCCCATCCTTGCCGAAGACCTCGGCGTCATCACCCCCGATGTCGAAGCGTTGCGCGACGACTTCGGCCTTCCGGGAATGCGGATCCTCCAATTCGCTTTTCGCGACGCCACAAACTGTGATCTGCCGCATAACTATGTTCCTAACTCGGTCGTGTACACAGGAACTCACGACAACGACACCTGTGTTGGCTGGTTCAATAGTCAGGCGGGCGCCGGATCGACACGCGATGCGGAACAAGTAGACCGTGAGAGGGCCTACTGCCTCGAATATCTGAATTCAGACGGCAGGGAGATTCACTGGGACTTCATCCGCGCTGCTATGGCTTCGGTTTCAAATCTGGCGATAGTACCTCTGCAGGACGTGCTTGGACTCGACTCGACTGCGCGGATGAATCTTCCGGCCAGCACCGAAGGGAATTGGAACTGGCGGTTGCAACCCGGCGCGCTGACCTCCGAGTCGAGCGATAGGCTACGAAAGTTGGTGATGATCTATGGCCGAGGAAGAAGTCAGCATCAGGAGTAAGGCCGGCCCGAAAGCTTAGCCTCACATCCGGCGCTTTCGCTGGATCAGCACCCTGAAGTTGTCACTCACCCCGCCAGGAACGAAGAGATTCTTCACCGCCAACCGCTCCTTTAAATCGTCCACCACGCCGCCGCCGCTCGTCTCGATCGCCGCAATCCTGTCGATCAAACCGTTCCGGATCAGGAACGTCGCCTGACGTTCGTAGCTGATAGTCTCTAATCCGTAGTCTTGTCCGTATTCGATAAGCGCCGTGAAGTTCACACTGGCTGTTATATCCTGCTCGCCCACGCGTTCGAGGACCGCGTCGTTGAGAGCGTGCTTATGGAAGGAGCGCAGCGTACCTTCTCGACGATCGGGGCCGTAAAGATGTTCGGCTGCATCGCCATAGTCGATTGTTACCAGAAAACCACTCTCTATTGCTCCGGAAAGGTCGGCCAACCAGTCGATAGCGTCGAGACCGATCTCTGCGATCTGGCCATCAGCCAGAGTGACGCGACTCCGGGCAAGATATTCAACCAACCTTGGCGTTGAAGGGTCGCCCCAGGCGAATGCCAGAGGGCCTGCCGTCGCCTCGGAAGGAGGGTCTGATTCTTCCAGCGAGGAACCCTCGCGCGTTTCACATTTTACGTTTGTCGTTTCGCGCTTCTCACCGGCCGGCCCGGCACCTTTGCCCCGAGCGGCATTTGGCGCGCGCAGCACGGTTACATATAACTCCTCGATTCGGCCGCGCCACTTCCTCACCCTGTGGATAGGCAATGCATCGATCAGTTCGTTTGAAAAGACGATTCCGGCGAATGGAACCTGTGCCAACTGATCGAGGCGTTGCCATCGCACTCGATCACCAAACCCGACCAGTTTCTCCTGCTGCCGGTCACGCATTACCGGACTTGTTTCAATGATGACATAGGACAGCCTGTCAAAGATCGCTCGATGCTCTTCTCGCGTCGCCCTTAGGATGTCGACGGCAAGCTGGCCGGTGCCGGCGCCCACCTCGGCGATTGAAAGCGGACCGGAGCTCTTGCCGATCACTTCGAGAAGTTCGCAGAAAACGTGGGCGATCACCGCACCGAAGGCAGAGTGGACGTTGCTGGATGTGTAGTAGTCACCGGCGGGGCCGATCTTCAGTCTCTCGGTGTTGTAGTAACCGTGTTCAGGATCATAAAGAGCTGTCTGCATGAAACTGCGGAAGGTGAGGGGTCCTTCGCGCTCGATGCGCGCTATGAGTTTGCGTTCGAGGATAGTGCCGCCGGGCAGCATCGTTTCTGGTTTTGGCCGGGGGTGCCTGTACTCAAATGGAACCAACCGACGTAAGGAAAAAGAACGCGAAACGAAGAACGCGAAACGCGAAACGTTTCTTTACGCCGCGGCTTCCGGATTGTCTTCGCCCTCGACCTCTGCCTGGCTGACATTGCCTCGTCCGAAGATGAAACGCGTTGGATGCTCTTGCATGATCTTGTCCTGAAGCCTCATCAAACCGTAGAGCAGCGCCTCAGGACGTGGCGGGCAGCCGGGAATATACACATCAACCGGGACGATCCGGTCGACGCCCTGGAGAGTTGAGTAAGTCGGGAAAGGGCCGCCGGTCGAGGCACAGGCCCCCATGGCTATGCACCACTTGGGCTCGGGCATCTGATCCCACACACGCCTGATCACCGGAGCCATCTTCAATGTAGGAGTGCCGGCGACGATCATAAGGTCGGATTGGCGCGGACTGGGTCGAAAGACGCCGGCTCCAAAGCGGTCGAGGTCGAATCGAGAAGCCCCGGTCGCCATCATCTCGATGGCGCAGCAGGCCAGACCAAATGTCATGGGCCACAGGGCCGACTTGCGCGCCCAGTTGAAAACAAAGTCGACAGTAGACGTGATGATTCCGCTGGACGATTCAATAGTCTCTTCTCTAGTTTCTGCCATAGCCCTCCACTGGGTTCGATCTCAAATTCCCTTATCTAGGCCCACTCAAGAGCACCCTTCCGCCAGGCATAATAGTAGCCGACGACAAGTATTCCGATGAACACCAGCATCTCGACGAGTCCGAACAATGCGAGGCGATCGTAGATAACCGCCCATGGGAACAGGAAGATCGTCTCAACATCGAATACCAGAAACAACATCGCGACGATATAGAAGCGAACCGAGAAGCGCTCTCGTGCGTCTCCAATGGGATCTATGCCGCACTCATACGGCATGAGCTTTTCGCGTCCAAAAACACGCCGCTGAATGAGCCTCGACACGCCCAGCAATACAAAAGGCAGCAGAACGGCGATCAAGAAGAAAATAATGATCGGAACATAGCCGTAGATTGGCGCAGACGATCTGCCTGCAGCTGCAGATGGCTGGGCCTGAGTCTGGAGCAAGATCCCAAGTGTGCCTATCATCTTCTCACCTGTGGAATGACACTGGTCTTTGTCTACTTCAGTGCAGCCCAATCTTAGGTTTGCCCTATTCTGTTGTCAAGGAGGGTCGCTTCGCGTTTTGCGTTTTACGTTTTACGTTCTACGTTTGCCGTTTCGGGTTTCCCGCTCCGAAGAGCAACCACACACCCCAGCGAGAAGAACGACAAACGTAAAACGCAAAACGTAAAACGTTAAATGCGAAACGAAATTGCCAATCCTGGCCTCTTTCGATATGTTACCTTACTTGAGCGATGCGAAAGTGGCGGAATTGGCAGACGCGCCAGACTTAGGATCTGGTACCGAGAGGTGTGGGGGTTCGAGTCCCCCCTTTCGCATCA
>DASYSA010000129.1:0-10996 GCA_036003885.1 Blastocatellia bacterium
CATCAAAGGGGGGGCGAAAGCGCACTTTTGTGCACTTCCTGGCGTCTTACTAGCAACACCTGTACCAGCGTACCAGCAAGAGTATTTTGGGCAAATGCTGCGCAAAACCAGAGCCAATCTCTACGATCCCAATTCGGCGAAACTCGACCTCAGGCCATTAAGCCGTCTGACTCGCTGGTCGGAAAGGACCTCAAGACTACCCTGATTGATTTCGACGGAGAGATTAGGGCGAGGTTGAACCTGCAGTTGCTGTCAAACTGCCAAAAACACTTAGAGCCGCCCAATCGAGCGGCTCTAAGCTGTCTCATTGATGGTGGAGCTAAGCGGGATCGAACCGCTGACCTCTTGAATGCCATTCAAGCGCTCTCCCAGCTGAGCTATAGCCCCACTCAAATCCTAAGACGCCTGGGAGCGTCTCGCGAAACGCAATACTAACAAAGCCGCTTTTGCAGAGTCAATACAAGCTGACAGTCACGCAAACCCGCTTGCTACATTATGGCGAAGTCGTACTGCTCCTGATGCAGGTGCGGATCTGCCTCGATCGTCACCGGAGTCGCAAAATAGGCCTCTATCTCTTCAAGCACCGCAGCCTCAGTCGTGTGGAAGGCTTCGGCTACATCGGGCGACACCCGCAGCATTACGTCGCTGCTTCCCGGCATCTGGCGCGACATCCCCTTGGCCTGCTCCAGTATCTCGAAACACATCGTCTGAGGCGACTTCACCATCCCGGCGCCCTGGCAATACGGACACGGCGTGCACAACGTGCGCTCGAGCGACTGCTTCACTCGTTTGCGCGTTATCGCCACCAAACCGAAGTCGTTGATCGATAGAATCTTCGACGGCGCCCTGTCCGTCTGAAGCTCCTGCTGCAAGGACATCATCACTCGCTGCCGGTTCTTGCGCTCCTCCATGTCGATGAAGTCGATCACGATGATGCCCCCCAGATCGCGAAGCCTCACCTGGCGGACTATCTCCTTCGCTGCTTCGAGATTCGTTCTCGTGATCGTGTCCTCAAGCCTGTCGGACTTGCCGACGAACTTGCCAGTGTTCACGTCGATCGCAACCAATGCCTCGGTCTGATTGATCACGATGTAGCCGCCCGATCTCAACCACACCCGCGGCTTCACGGCCTTGTCGATCTCAGGTTGGACCCCAAATTTTTCCAATATGGGTTGAGTCCCTGTGTAGAGCTTCACCCGATTCACCAGCTTGGGCTGGACCCGGTTCACGAACTCGACGATGCGAGCGTACTCCACTTCATTATCGACCCGGATCGAGCTGTATTCGTCCGACATATGATCCCGCAGTATCCGCTGGACGAGATCGAGATCGCGATGAACCAGTGAAGGCGATTTCACGCGCTCAACCTTCTTTCGCACATCGGCCCAGGTGCGAATCAGATATCGCATGTCATCGTGCAGTTCCTGCTCAGAGTGCCCCGCGCAAGCGGTGCGAGCTATGAAGCCGCCCGAGGCGCCTTCCTTGTCGCGCAACGCGACTACGGTGCGCTTCAATCTGACGCGTTCGATCTCGGAAGCGATCTTCCGCGATACGCCGATGTGATTAACCGTGGGCATGTAGACCAGCAGTCGCCCCGGCAATGCGATGTGGGAGGTTATGCGCGCACCCTTCTTCGCTATTGGCTCCTTTGCGATCTGGACGAGTATCTCCTGCCCCTCGTGCAGCAACTCACTGATCGTAGCGGGGCCGGTGCGATCGGGGCGGCGAGTCTGCTGCGGCTCCGGTCTTCGCGGATCGGGTCGACGCTCAAACCGGCCTTCCGGGCGGCGCTGTCCTCCGCGCATCGGTTCCCTAGGTCTCGGCTCGACCGGGGGTCTTGGCTCGAGCGGTCTGGCCTCCACAGGGCGCGGCTCTGATCGCGCTTCTGCCCGGGGATCAGTTCGTACTTCTGCTTCCGTGGTTGGGGCTGCCTCGGTGACTTCTGTTTGCACAGCCTCTAACGTTGCCTCACCGCCCTTCTCCTCTTCGCCTGCAACGGCAGGCCCTCCGGCAGGCGGCACTCCCTCTCGCGGGCGGCGGCGACGGCCACGACCACCTCGGCGTACTGCAAACTCAGGTCGGCCTCCGCGATCGCGAACGCTGGCGTCGGCGTCTTCGAAGGTTGCTTCCGCTTCTTCCCCTTCCAGTTGGTGAGGGGCCTCCTTCTCCGGAGTGCCTGGCGGGACTCCAAGTTCGGGCTGCGCGCGACGGAACAGACCGCGCGGCAACAGACCGGCGATGTGACGGAATGCCGATACAGATCGTTCCTCGGCTTCGGCTGGCGGCGGTAGCCCTGCCGTCTCGATCGGAAACGTCTCCGCGGCGGGCGCATTTGACTCCGCGGCCTCGGCGGTCTCATCCACCACCCGCTGGAATCCCTTGTCCTGCTCCAACTGAGAGCGAAAGCTTCCTACGCGCCATTCCGGCTCAGGCTCTGGCTCGCGCACGGGCGGAAGAGTGCCGGTTTGATATTCGGCATCGTGGAGCTGATCGATGATCTTCTCCTGGACTATCGCATCTTTCAGCTGTTCTCCCGCCTCTCGCTCGAGATCCTCGTCGGTCACTCGTTGAAAAGGTGAGGGAAGCTCAGCGTCGGACAGCACCTGTGTCTCTTCGTCGATTGGTTCTTCACCACGGCGACGTGAGGTCCGTCGGGCGGGTGCCTTCCCGCGGCGCTTTCCTGGTTCAGGAGCGGCGGTCGCGGTGTCCTGGGTCTTTTCGACTCTTGTTGTTGCTCTCTCCTTTGTGACCACTCTGCCGCGGCCGCGCCGTCGCGGAGGTTCTTCGTCCTCGGGTTCTGCTTCAGTGACCTGTTCTGAGGGCTCCCGGGATTCGTCGCCCTGCACTTCTTCGACTACAGCGGCTTCAGTCTCCTCTACTTCTCGTTCGCCGCCGGCTGCAAATCTGGCCGCTTCTCCGTCGAGTTCCTCCTCAGAGGGTGGCGGCGGGATGACACTCTCATCTGCAATCTCAGCCAACTGTTCGACCACGTCTTCGAAGAGAACCTGGCCTTCCGCAGCCTTATCTTCGATTACGCGTTCGGGGCTTCGCTGGTTGGCGGATGCTGCAATGGGTGGTCGCTGGCGGTCGGGACGTCTCGAGCGGTCGTCCCGGGCTGGAGCGACTCGGGGTTCTTCGGTTGGTTCCTTGAAATCGATCTCTTCTTCATCCTCCATGAACTCGGTGAAGTCCGAGACATAGAGGAAGGCATCGCGTTCGAGCCCGATATCGACGAAGGCCGACTGCATTCCGGGCAGCACCTTCATAACGCGGCCCTTGTACAGGTTGCCTACTACCCCCTGGTTTTCATCCCTGCGTTCTACGTAAAACTCTGTAACTACTCCATCCTCGATGATAGAGACCTTCTTTTCGTGCACGTTGGCACTTATGATCAGTTCTTTCGTCATTCATTCTCCTAATCCGGTTCGCACTCTTCAGGAGGGTGAGACAGGCAGGATGAGCAAGACTGGTGGCATTCGATGGCTCGATTGGCCAAAAACTTCCGGTTGCCACAGGTAGCGAGGAGGTGCGCAAGCCTCGTGTTGATGAGGCTGGACTTAATCGCGAAGCGGAGGTGGCGCTGGCGCAGGCTCATAGGTCCGCGCGACGCTGCCTTCTCCACGCTCCGGCCAAAACTCTTTAGCGACCTACTCCGGTGCGGCTTGCCTCGGTTCCACTCGCCCTTCCTAACGCATTACGAGGCGTTGTTGAAGGGCACCGAGCAGCAGTCAAAACTCAACCGTGCATCTGATAGCACGAACTCTTCCTTTTCTTACCTGGTTTCATGCCCGAGGCTTGCGCTCACGCGTCCTCTGAGCGCTCAACGTCAGGCTTTGGTTTTCAATCTCCTGCAAAAACATTCACGGCTCGACTCGACGCCTCACTCATGTGTGCCAGCCTCGTCCCCGGCGGCGTCTGTGCATACAATCTGAGCCGCCTTACGTGGGAGCTAATGGCAAGAACCTCGCCGGCGTTCAGTCCGTAGACGGCGGCGAGAACCTCGGTCGGCTTGACTCCTCCGTTGGGAGAAATCTCTGTCACCACGCGCAAGCTTTTACTCTCACGGATGAAGGCAATCTCAATGGTATATCGCCGAACATCAACTCTCTGTCGCTTGTCCTTGCGAATACGCTCAATAACACATGAATCGCGTGCCATGAACTCATCGATCACCCTGCGGTGAACCTCATCAATGTCAAGCCCAACAAGATCGTCGCGCAATTCGGGCAATCTTGCAACCGCTTGGGCGATTTCTGGGAGGTCAGGGCTAATGCAGTACTCGGCCCGGTCCACGACCTTGATCAGCGATTGGGCGCCGGCGGTCAGCCGATCCAGCGAGTTGAAGCGCAAACCGGCAGGAAGCACGGCGTTGATGCGGGTCAGGAAATCCGCCTCATCGAGATCGTCATGCGAATCAAAATCCAGCAGCTCGTTCTCGCCCACGACGCCGACTCCGAGCGCCGGCCCATATTGAATCAGCGGCATAGGGTGAAAGCCCTGGCTATAGCCGAGCCGGATGCCCGCTCGCCTGAATCCGCGCGGCAGCGCCCGGATCAGGTCGAGGTGAGAGAGGTACTTCACCTCGTCTCCTTTGAGAAACGTTGCGCGATAATGATAAAGGGTATCGGCCGGGGATTCAGTTTGAGAGAGTGCAGTTGTTGGAGGCCCCTCGACTTCGAAGCCCGGACTCTGAGGCGCCGAACGCTCGCTGACCCGGATCGCCTTTTCAATCTGCACAAGCGGGCGCTCTTTCGATAAATCCTCAATCGAAGCCACGCGCTCCTTGTAGGTCCGAACCTCCTTATGAAGCGCAAGAGCTTCATCGAGGTGCTCGCGCGACCGAACAAGATCGCATTCCAGGCCGCAGTTGTAACAGAGCAATGGCTGTGAAGCTATCCGCTCGAACTCCTCATGCGAGGGAGCGATCGCCGTCGGTCGGCCGTCAATTATCTTTACCGGAAGTTCACAAGGCGGAGAAATTTTGGCCTTGATCCCCTTGATGTACTCCCGAGCGTTGAACTCGCGTTTCACCAGAGTGTCGATATGGTCCCACGGGAGTTGAACCAGCGGTGCGCCAGGCTTATCGAACTCCCTGACCGGGAATTCCTGCAGGTACAGCGGTACGTCGATCCCTTCGGCTCGCAGGGCCTCCATCCATTTGTCGATTTTGAAATGCTCAGTCCAGCCGTCGAACCTGCACCCCATCCGCCATGCCCGCTCTATGACGTTGCAGAGCCGCCGATCGCCGCGCGAGATGATGCCCTCAAGAAGAGAGGTCTCGGCGTGATGAACCTTCACGTCGATGCGGTAGCGGCGGCCAAGATCCTTGAGCATGCGCTGCTTCGATTTGATCGATTCGATCTCTTCCTGCCGGCACCACTGAAACGGCGTATGCGGCTTGGGAACAAAGTAGGAAGCCGAACAGGTGACCTTGACCGACTTGTTGAACTTGTTCTTTCCCAGCTCGCGGACCTTCCTGCCGAGCTCCGCGATTCCTGCGACGTCGTCTTCGGTCTCCGTTGGCAGGCCCATCATGAAATACATCTTCATTGCGGACCAGCCTTCAGAGAAGGCGATCGTGCACGAGTTAATCACATCCTGCTCGGTGATGTTCTTGTTTATGACGTCTCGCATGCGCTGCGAACCAGCCTCTGGCGCTATTGTAAAGCTGGTCTTTCGCACGCGGGCGATCTCCCGTGCAAGCGATTCCGTGACTCCTGAAGCTCGCAGCGAAGAGACCGAAAAGCTAACCTTGCGGCGCTGAAGCTCCTCACCCAGCACTTTCACCAGCGGCTCCAGGCAGGTGTAGTCGGCAGTCGACAGCGAGGTCAGACTCGTCTCGTCGTAGCCCCCTTTCTCAATGCCATCGAGTATCGTGTTGACGATCTCCTTCGGATCGCGCTCGCGCACCGGACGATATATCGTGCCGGCCTGGCAGAAGCGGCATCCATCAACACACCCCCGCGCAATCTCGACTGCTACTCGATCGTGAACCGCTTCAACCCCCGGAACCGGCGAATCAGAGGGAAATGGAAATTTGCTCAGGTCGGCCACGACTCGGCGCCGAATCGGAAACGGAATCGTGCGATCTTCGGGCCGGTCGACAATCAGCAATCCATGATGCGGACTCACCGATGTGGGGTAGAGAGAGGGCACGTACATGCCTTCGATCCGGGCTATCTGCTTCAGCACCTCCTCGCGGCTCTGGCCTGAATCTCGAATCTCCATGTAGCGGGAGACAAGTTCCGGAAACGCTTCTTCACCATCGCCTATTACAAACACGTCGATAAAGTCAGCGATGGGTTCAGACGAATAGACAGTCGGACCGCCGGCAATCACCAGCGGATGTTCGAGCGTTCTATCCGCGGAGCGGAGCGGTATCGCTCCAAGGTCCAGCATCGTAAGCACGTTGGTGTAGCTCAATTCGTACTGGAGCGAGAAGCCCACTATGTCGAACTCGCCGAGCGGCGTGTAGCTCTCGAGGGAAACCAGCGGCATCCCACGCTCGCGGAGTTTGGCTTCCATATCGGGCCACGGAGCATAGACTCGTTCAGCCGCCCAGCCTTCGGGCTTGTTCAGCAGACCGTAGAGTATCTTCAGCCCCAGATGACTCATGCCGATCTCGTAGGTATCGGGGAAGCAGAGCGCGAGGTGGGTGTGAATCTCCGAAGGCGATTTGCGAACGGAGTTCCACTCACCGCCGACGTAGCGCGCGGGCTTCTCAACCATCGGGAGGATCGAGTCTAGCTGGGCTCGATACAATGCAGTCTTTTCGGTCTTAAGGTCTTCGTTCATTCTCTTTCAATTTGCGGAGGCGTTCGGTCAAGAAGCTATCATACCTCGCAGTGGGTGCAGGAGACGAGGAATAATGTTGGGGTGAGCCGCGAAATCGACCCATTCACCGGGCCGCGCGTAACACTCAAAGGAATCGGCCGAAAAACGGGTCGCGGTCTCGCGTAATTGTCGGACGTCAGCCACCGCCTTTATGGAGTGTCCTCACTTGATCTCCAATAATTCTGCAGCTCACAACATCCAGCATTTCTGAATCATCTGAATCGAGACCATTGGGACAGGCTTCTGCTCGGTTAGCTGGCTCGTTGCACTGGTGTTTTTGAAGGGTACAGCCTGCAGATCCAACATACGAGATGGAGACGACGGCAAGAAATACGAGCTTAGGCTTCATCAGACCACCCGAACCATGGCCCGCTAGTCAGTTCACGAATCTACGGAGTCTCACGCTGAGCGCCAACCCCACACAGAGGAACATCGACATGATTGCCGTCCCCCCGGAGCTCATCAACGGCAGAGGTATCCCCATGATGGGCAGCAGCCCGACCACCATTCCCAGGTTACACAAGATGTGAAAGGCGATGAGCGCGATGAACCCGATTATCATCAGGGCTCCGGACCTTTCCCGAGCCCCCGAAGCCACAGCGAAAAGCCTCCAGATGAGCATGAGATATAGCGCCATCATCACAAGGACGCCGACGAAACCTGTCTCCTCTGCCACGACTGCGCCTACGAAATCCGAATAAGCGAAAGGAAGGAACCCGAGGCGTCCCTGTGTTCCCTGCCCTATCCCTTTGCCGAGCACTCCGCCCGATCCGACAGCGATCATTGACTGGATGGTCTGGTAGCCGTAGCCCTTCGGATCGGCCTTCTCCGGGTGAAGGATGACGTCGATGCGCTCCTTCTGATATCCCCTCAGGTGAGGGTAGACTGCGACGAGGGCCACGGCTACCCCAAGAACCGCAGCGACCACAAGTGTCTTGCGCATACCGCCGATGAAATAGAATGATCCGAGGATAGCTCCAAATGTGAGCATTGTGCCGGTGTCATGCTCGAGATAGATCAGGGCTATCGGTGGAGCGGTTATCAGCCCCATTATGGCCATGTCCTTGATCGACAGGGGACCTTCCCGGGGCTGCGACAGGTGCCGGGCCAGCATCAGTATGGTTGCCACCTTGGCAAACTCGCTAGGCTGCAGGCTGAAACCGGCGACGTTGAGCCACGCCTTATTTCCGTGGATCTCGACCCCAACAAAGAGGACCAGCACCAACAGCACCATAACAAAGGCGTAGAAGAAGGGCGCGATCGCAACGATGATCTTCCGATAGTCGGTGAGCATTACAACAGCCGCGATCAGGACTCCGATTCCCAGCGCTATGAGTTGCTTTTGAAACAAGGAGAATCCGTGGTGGGAGCTTCGCGTGACGTCGGCCCCCTCGGTGCTGATTATTCCCAGGCAGCCGAGCAACGTCAACGCAATGGGCGCCAGCAGCAACACCCAATCCACGTCCTTAAAACTTCTGCGATTGATATCGACCATTTCTACCTTGCGGACGACGCGACTTGACTTACTGATGCACCCAACCCCTCTACCGTCGGCGGCCCTGTTCGACACGTGCCACAGCACGACCAGGGTTCGGCGCAGGCGTCTTTGGCGCCTGAGACAACTTGCCCGGGTCGGGCTTCGCCGCCAACTCAGGGAGGATTCGATGTCCGAGCTTCTTTGAAAAGTACTCTGCGTTAATCATCCGCGATTTGGGAGCGGAAGTGAGGCCGCCCTGACCGCCGTGCTCCGTCAAAACGACTGCCGCGAATTCCGGTTTTTCACTGGTGTGCAAAGGTGCGAAGCTGATGAACCACCCATGATCCTGGTGTTCTTTTGTGCGGACCTTCTCCTTAGCGATTACCTGGGCGGTTCCGGTCTTGCCGCCCACATTAATTCCAGGCAAAGCGGCTCGGCCGCCGGTGCCCCCTTCGTTAACCACGCCCCATGCGCCATAACTCACGATGTCAACGGTGGTTGGCGAGAGCACCAGGTTCACCGTGGAGTCTTCATAGGTCTTGACTTTAAAAAGCTGGGTCTCTCTGGCTTCCTTTAGCAGATGAGGTGTGTGGAACTCGCCCCCCATCATTATGCCGGACTCAGCTCGCAACAACTGCAGTGGTGTAATCGCGACCGATCCCTGTCCGACCGCGGCAAGCACTGTGTCGAAGTCCTTCCAAACGGGGTCGCGCGGATTCACTCTCTTCTTCCATTCCCGGTCCGGGATTATGCCTTTCAACTCGTGTGGAAGATCAATTCCGGTTTTCGCGCCTGCACCAAACCTGACCACCCAATCGTGAATTTTGTCGATACCCATCTTCAGGCCCAGGCGATAGAAGTAGCCATCGCATGAGTGCACGATGGCGGCGTGAATGTCAGGCGAGCCGTGATTTCCCATGCAGGCAACAAACTTGTTACCCATCTGAATGCCGTGGCCGCAGACGAGCCTCGAATCTTTGGGCGTGATTACACCCTCTTCGAGCGCCGCGGTCGTCATCATCAACTTCCACGTCGACCCGGTCGGGTACCTGCCCTGAATCGCTTTGTTGTAAAGCGGGTGGGTGACGTCATTCATGATTGCACGCACCTCGGCTCGGTTCTCACCGGAGGAGATCACGTTTTCCGCAAAAACATTCGGGTCAAAGGCCGGCCTCGATACCATCGCCAAAATCTCGCCGTTTTGCGGATTCATCGCGACCGCGACGCCCGTCTGGCCGACACTGTCAAACTGGTCCTCCGCCACGCGCTGAACATCTATGTCGAGAGTGGTGATAATGTCCATTCCTTTTATCGGCTCCACTCTCGTCAGCTCACGGATCTGTCGACCTCGACTGTCGACAACCAGAAGCCGCTTTCCGTTCTGTCCGCGCAGGATGAGGTCGTATTGTGCTTCAATTCCCCCCAGTCCGATGATATCGCCGGATTTGTAGCCCGCGTCAGCGTAACGGGGGTCCTCGAGCATCTTAGGACTGATCTCTCCGATATAGCCCAGCACGTGAGCCGCCAACTTTCCATGCGGGTAGATTCGCTGGGGCTGGTCTTCCACCCTGATCTCGGGGTATTCGAGCTCGCGGGCCGCGACCCAGGCCTGGTCCGCCTTTGTCGCATTCTGCTTAATCAGGATTGGCTGTGATTTTGGCCGATGAGGATCTTCGAGTTCCGTCATCAGCAGCTTATAGTCGACCCCGAGCTGTTCCACCAGCGCATTGATTGTCTCTTGCCGGTTCTCTTTCGGAATGTCTTCGGGAGTGACAACGATGTTCCACGCGGGCGTGCTGTCGACCAGCCGCTGGCCGTTTCGATCGAATATTGACCCGCGAGTCGCTATGATCGGGATTTCACGTATCCGATTCTCTTCGGCTCTCGCGGTGTATGCGTCGTGTCTCACTACTTGCAGGAAGTAGAATCGGATGCCCAGAGCGATGAAGATCGCCAGCACGAGATACTGGACGACGTACAGCCGCATCCCCAGATCGGGCGATTCATCTCTGAAACTTCTGCTACTCATAGAATCGTTTTCCTATCGCCATCCGCCTCGCCGCATGCTGTTCGGGGAAGATACGGTCGAGCAGCGCAAAAACAGCAAGGGAAGCGAGCCCATCAGCGAGAACGCTCTTTCCAAGAACCTTGCCGAATTGCCCCCAGGCTGCTGTGTACGGCAACGGGTCTTCAAGCACCATGTGCAAACCTGCAAAAAGCACGGCATTGGCGGCCGCGGCTACTGCAACGACGCCGAGCCGGGCCAGCGGATTCTCGAGAGAAAATCTGATACTCGCGATTGCAACCAGGTATCCCAGCAACGTCTTTGCAAATCCCTGGACACCAAGTATACCTCCGCCTATCGCATCCTGGCCTATTCCACCCACGACGCCAACCAGCATTCCGGACATCGGCGCTCGTTGAAGGCTGAAGTAGACGGTGATCAAAAGGGCAAGATCGACGTATTGAAAGAACGACAGGTGACTTGGAAGCACCATCTGTAGCAAGAGCGCGACGATAATGGTCAGGGCGACTTTTAGGCTCTGCACTCTTCAGGCTACCTCGGTCTACTTTATCTTCTCTTCCATCTTCAAATCCTTCTGCTCGACCAGAAGCACCAGCACGTGCTCGGCGTGATCAACTGGCGCCGATGGCCTGACTATGAGGTTGTGCCACGGTGCGTTT
>DASYSA010000130.1:0-4765 GCA_036003885.1 Blastocatellia bacterium
TGCGGCTCTCGCTATTCGCATATTCCGGGAGCATCACTGCGAGCCGGCACCAGCCACCGAACTCGAAGTCGAAGTCCGAAGCTCCGTCACTCACGCCATTACACCAAAGAAGCTTCAAACCTGGCTGAACGGGGGTGCCAGATCTCCCAAAGAAGCAGTCATCAAGGAACGATTGCGTTCGCTACTGTGAGAGCTTGCTTAAGACTGTTAGGGGCGCGGAGTTTGGAGTTTTCTTTCCTACCCTTCGAAGAGTTTGCGTATGCGTCTCCCTACTGTGTGTGCCCTTTAGGTCGGGGGTCCGAAGCGCGCCCACCACGACATATCGGGGGAAGTGGACTCTCTTGTGGTTGGACATTTTACTCAGTCTAATTTCTCCCAGTGAACGATTCCAATCGCCTGATCAACCGTTGACGCCTCGTTGCCCCGCGCTTCCTTGCCATCGTCCTGCGTGGATTCGCAGACAAACCTAATGCTCGGATCGGGGCAGTCCTCTCCTTGATCGAGAATGCGCACTGTAATGACCTTGCCATTCCGATGTCCTGTGAACGTTGTCACTTCGTACACGTCAGTGATTTTGCCGAACGACTCAAGGCTATCCCGAATTAGACGTCGGTCCACCATCAGAATTCTCCTATGCAACGAGTTTGTTAGCAGTCCAATAGCGGCAGAATTCTGTGGGTTTGGGTTGCACATAGTCAAGTTGTCCATGATTAATCTCGCCACACTGCAAATCGTCCCACTTGCGCGGTCTTTGCTATTAGCGAAGTTTCGCTGAGAATGTCCACGATTGACAAACTGAGTCGTGCGGCATACCTTGGCACCATCTTTAGAAAACGCACTCATAACGTCATAATCCTGGGCACTAGCGTAGCTCATTGAGGCCGGGCCCTTAGCCCGGCAAAAGCAGGTCAAGTTGCCTGTCCGATGATCACTTCAACACGGGTACATCGAAGATGTGCCCTCAGGAGGTTCTGCTATGCGGGAACTGACGGTGGGGATCGGTGGCGCGGCCGGAGATGGATTAGACAAGACCGGCGATACTCTGGCCAAGACTGTTAGCAGACTCGGACTCTACGTCTACGCCTACAACAGCTATCAGTCGGTAATTCGCGGCGGCCACATCTGGCTGCGTGTGCGACTCTCCGAAGAGAAGGTCTACTCTCATGGCGATCAACTTAATGTACTGATCGCCCTCAACCAGGATTCGATCGAGCGCCACGCGCCCGAAGTGAACCCCGGCGGCGCCATCATCTACAATTCCGATAAGCTGAAGGTCGACCCGGTGCTCCCAAGGGAGAATGTTCTTACCGTTCCTCTTCCGATCACCACGCTCACAAAGCAATTCGGCAAAGTTCAGCCCGTCATGCAAAACACCGTAGCGATCGGCGCTCTGGTCTTTCTGTCAGGCCTCGATTTCGATACCGCCGCCGAGGTGCTTGCAGACACCTTCAAGCATAAAGGCCAGGCGGTCGTCGATCAGAACGTGGCAATCGCGCGCGCGGGTTATGACTATTCGAAAGAGAACTTTGTCCCGCTGGGCTACGAGTGGAGCTTTTCGCGTCAGCGCCGCCCATTCCTCACGGGGAATGAGGCAATGGCGATTGGGGCGGCGACCGCCGGGTGCAGATTCTATTCTGCTTATCCGATGACCCCCGCCACTGCGATACTTCACTGGATGGCGAACCACGCGGATCAATGTGGCATCGTGGTGAAGCAATGCGAAGACGAGCTTGCGGTGATCAACCTGGCCATCGGCGCGGGGCACGCGGGAGTGAGGTCGATGTGTGCAACCTCGGGCGGCGGCTTCGCTCTGATGACCGAGGCCATAGGACTCGCGGGAATGATCGAATCCCCGGTTGTAATCGTCGAAGTGCAGCGCGGCGGACCTTCGACCGGCATACCAACGAAGACGGAGCAGGCGGACCTGAACCAGGTCTTCGGCGCATCCCAGGGAGACTATCCCCGAATCATCATTGCGCCCGCCGATGTGACCGATTGCTTCTATTCCACCGTTGAGGCCTTCAATCTTGCCGACAAGTATCAACTTCCGGTGACCATCATCAGCGATCTGCTCGTGTCGGAACATCCCGAAACCGTGGAAGCCGGAGCGCTAGTCGGCAACGTCCCAATAGATCGCGGCGAGATGGTTACCGAGTGGTCCGAGGACAAGGGCCCGTATAAGCGGTTCGAGTTTACGAAGTCCGGAGTATCGCCACGAGCGCTGCCGGGGACCGAAAACACAATCTACGTCGCCGGCTCCGACGATCACGACGAAGGTGGCGTGTTGATCAGCGACGTCTTTACGTCGCCGCCCGTGCGCCGCAAGATTCAAGAGAAGCGAATGCGAAAGATGGAGACCGCGCTTGGCGAACTGGCGCCGCCCACACTGGAAGGCCCGGCGGATGCTCAAATAACAATGATCGGCTGGGGATCGACCAGAGGGGTGATTGTGGAAGCGATTCGCAAGCTGGCTGCGGAAGGGATCACCGCGAATCAACTCCACGTCAAGTATCTGGTTCCATTTCACACGAATGAGATCAGTGAAATCTTGCGCAAGTGCAAGCGGACGATCTGTGTCGAGGCCAACTACACCGGCCAGTTCGCCCGGCATCTGAGAGCTGAAACCGGCATCACGATCGACGATCACATTCGAAAGTACGATGGCGAGCCTTTTGAGCCGCATCACATCGTCGAAGAGGTCAAGGCCATTCTGGCGGGCACGGTAAAGAGTACGGATGTGACTCTGGACGAAGCGCGAGAGATGGCTTACCACTACATTCGCACCCGGCTGAGCGAGACCCTTCGCCCGGGAGCGATCAGTTTGACGACTCGCGAGGGGATTGATGAGCGGCTCTGGAGCGTTGAGGTCGTGACGCGCGACACCGCGGAAAAGAGCGGCGAGTTGCTGATCGGCATTGAGAGCGGCTCAACTCATTCGTGGAGGGCGGCGGAGCTTAAGCAAGGCGCCAGCGGATAGGCGCTTCTTGAGCCTCGCTCAAGTCGCGCCGCCTCAGCGGCACTTATGAACCAGTTTCCGACTAGACTAATTGCGGAGGACCTATCATGGCGACAGTCATAGAGCTACCGATCCAGTCTTATGAGGGGCTCATCGATCCGGACTGGTGTCCGGGTTGCGGGGACTTCGGCGTCCTCAAATCTTTAAAGATGGCCGCTGGGAGGCTCGGCATTGCGCCGAAAGACCTGATGTTGGTTTCCGGCATCGGGTGTTCCTCAAATCTGCCGGGGTTCATTCATTCCTACGGCGTGCACAGTCTGCACGGCCGCGCGGTCGCAGTAGCGGAAGGGATCAAGCTCGGGAACCACGGCCTGAATGTTGTGGTGACCGGCGGCGATGGCGACGGCTACGGCATCGGGATTGGCCATTTCATTCACGCGATGAGGCGAAATATCGACATAACCTACATCGTGATGAACAACCAGATCTACGGTCTGACAACGGGCCAGGCCTCGCCGACTACGATGAAGGACATGCGCACTAAGTCGACGCCTCGAGGGAACGCCGAGATGCCGATCAATCCGATCGCACTTGCCCTGGTTTCGGGCGCCACCTATGTCGCTCGGGGTTTCTCAGGCGAGCCGGAGCACATGGCCCGATTGATAGCAGGCGCCATAGCGCATCGAGGATTTGCGCTGATTGATGTCTTCAGTCCGTGCGTGACCTACAACAAGGTCAACACGTATCCATTTTTCAAGCAGCGGGTCTACAAGCTCGAGGACGATGAGGCGTATGCATCGTCGGATACCGGGATGGCCTTGAACAGGTCTTTTGAGTGGGGCGACAAGATCCCGATCGGCGTGTTCTATAAGGAAGAAATCCCGATCTACGAGGATAGCGAACCGGTCTTACAGAAGGGACCCCTCGTTCATCAGAAGCTTGGCCTGGATGGGACGGTGTTTGACGATCTCATGGAAGAGTTCATGTGAGAAGAAGGATTTAGGATCCAGGATTTAGGATCTAGGATTATTTGGGATTTAGGATTAGGTAGGATCAGGGATTGAGGCCATCTCGGCACTCACGATCCAGGTCCTAGATCCTAAATCCCAGATTATCCCAGATCCTAAATCCTAGATCCTAAATCCTAGATCCTTCCCCTGCCCCTAGGGTCGGGTGAAGTGAAACTCAGACGACAGCGTCCCATCAGAGTTCTTCACCTGCAGGATCACGCTCTCACCGGGGCCGATCTTCTTTGCGACTTTCTTGCCCACCAGCGTTCCGAGTTCCAATTCATCGACGAGAGTCTTTTGTTGTTCTCCATTCAGCAGGATCTTAGGCTTGGCGTCAAAACCCGTGCCCGAGACGATCAAATTCTTCTTACTGATCGATACCGCGGTAATGGTCGGAACAGGCAAGTTGGCGTCGCGATACACCCTCACGTAGTCGACCAGCATCATCTGCGGCCAGATCGTCGTCGAATCGGGATTGCCTCCGAAATTCCCGCCGATCGCGAGGTTCAACAGGATGAAGAACGGATGATCGAAGACCCATCGTTGGCCCGCCGGCACATCGGCCGGCGTTCTCGTCTGGTAAAGGTTATCGTCGACATAAAAACGAATCGCGCTCGATTCCCACTCAATTGCGAAGATGTGAAAGTCATCCGTGAAGCGCTGGCCGCCAGGCAGGGTGAAGCTCGATGAAAGAGGGTTGGCGCCGTAATAGCCGGGTCCGTGAAGACTGCCGTGATTGATCGAAGGTTCGCGTCCGCGATTCTCCATGATGTCGATCTCGCCGCAGGCGGGCCACCCG
>DASYSA010000131.1:0-13117 GCA_036003885.1 Blastocatellia bacterium
TCCCTCTTGACGGGCCTGATATTTGGGATCGTGCCTGCTATTCAAGGGTCAAAAGGCGACATCAATCTTGCCCTGAAAGAATCTGGTCGAACCACCATCGGCGGCAGCAGTCGCTGGCGAAATGCTCTGGTCGTATCCGAAATCGCTCTCTCGCTGATGCTCTTGATCGGCGCCGGATTGTTGCTCAAGAGCTTTGCGCGATTGCAGCAAAGCGATTTCGGTTTCAACCCGGAGAACGTTTTGACTGTGCAGGTGATTCTGCCGCAAAAGACGTACTCAGAGCCTGCAAAGCGTCTACAGTTTGTCGGCGAGTCGCTTCAGAGGATCGAGGCCCTGCCTGGCGTGAAATCCGTAGGCGTCACGAATTTCCTGCCGCTCTCGGGGTTCTGGGGAACAACGTCCTATGCAGCTCAGGGTCAGCCTCTGCCCAATCCGGGAGAGGAACCGGAAGCAGACAGTCGGATTGTCACACCGGGCTATTTCTCCTCAATGGGTGTTCGCTTCATCGAAGGGCGCGATTTCACCGATCAGGATCGCGACGGCGCGAAGAAAGTATTGATCGTCAACGAGACTCTTTCACGAAAGCTGTGGTCGGGTGAAAGCGCTGTGGGCAAGCTTCTTAACCTGGGAGATACGAATCAACCCGAGTGGTGGGAAGTCGTCGGTGTGATCAACGACATCAAGTCATTTGGGCTCGAGAAGGAGACGCACTCAGATATCTTTCGCCCGTTCGCTCAAGTAACCTTCCCGCTCATGGCATTCACGATTCGCACTTACACAGGCCCTATGAGTCTGGCATCGGCAGTTCGCCAACAGATCTGGTCGGTAGACAGAGACCAACCGCTTTTCAAGGTGTTGAGCCTCGAACAACTCGCTGCCGAGTCTGTCTCACTCAGAAAAGTCAGCATGACTCTTCTGGGAACGCTGGCTGCGCTCGCTCTGATCATTGCGGCGGTGGGCATCTACGGCGTGATGTCGTACATAGTTACTCAACGCACAAATGAGATTGGGATCCGGATGGCGCTCGGCGCAAAACAGAGCGACATATTGAGGTTGATGCTTGGGCAAATCGGCCTCCTCACATTGATTGGCGTGGGAGTTGGTCTGTTGGCTGCATTCGTTCTTTCTCGCTTGATCGCGAATCTGTTGTACGGAGTAAGCGCGACGGACACCTTGATCTTCATCAGCGCGCCTTTGATATCCGTGACCGTTGCGATGTTAGCGTGCTACGTTCCCGCGCGGCGAGCGCTCAAGCTTGACCCGACAATTGCGCTCAGATACGAGTGAACGATTTTGTCCGTTGTCAGCTGTCAGTTGTCCGTAGTCCGTGGTCCGATGTCCGATGTCCGTTTTGTCCGATGTCAGTGGTCACGGACTAGCGACGACGAACGATGGATCACTGACCACTGCTATTCGTTCTCAATCTCCGATAGAGCCCAGGTGGCTTTGGCGCGTACTTGTTGATCCGGATCTGAAAGGGCCTGCTTTAGAAAAGAGACAGCCCTGGAACTTCCTATCTCGCCCAACGCCCATGCCGCCGTCTTGCGCATTTCGGACTGCGAGTCAGACCCCAGCGCATTGCACAAGACCTCGACTGCGCGCTTGTCCTGAATTTCGCCCAGCGCCCATGCCGCCGTTCTGCGCACTGGTGACTGGGAGTCTGACCTAGCGAACGCCGCAAGAAAAAATGCGTGATAGACGAAACTCCTCTTGACTGAGAACGTATGTTTAGATTATGTATGGTTATACCATATATGAAATCACGAATGATTGACCGCGAACTCAAGAAGGGCAGCGCTGAGCTGCTGATACTGTCGCTGATCGAGAACCGGCCTCGGCACGGGTACGACATCAGCAAACTGATCGAGTCTCGCTCACAGGGCGCCTTGAGCTTTCACGTCGCGTCGCTCTACCCCCTGCTTTACCGGCTGGAGAAACGCGGCTGGATTCAGGGCCGCTGGGTGGAAAAGGCGGGACAACGGCGGCGACGTTATTACAAGCTGACGCCCGCCGGAAGAAAGGTGCTCGCAGCCCAGCGCAACACCTGGGAAGCGTTTGTGGCGGCGATCAATCGCATCACCGGAGCCGAACATGCCTGACTGGAAGCAGGAGATCAGACAGCGGCTGGCTAGCCTGAAGCTCGATCCAACTCGCGAAGCCGAGATCGTTGAAGAGTTGAACCAACACCTCAAGGATCGTTACGCGGGAATCGGCGTGTCGTTGGGTCTTGGGGGTGCGCTGGCGCTGGGAGGCTTCATCACTGGGTTGCTGTTCGAGGTGAAAGCATCCGATCCTGCAGCACTTGTTACGGTCGCACTGGTTCTTGGAGTCGTCGCACTGCTGGCGTGCTGGATTCCTGCCTGGCGAGCGGCCCGTCTCGACCCACTGGTTGCGCTGCGCTGCGAGTGAACTCGATTTTGGATTTTAGATTTTGGATTTTGGATTGGGGGAAGTGATTTGATGTGGATTCTGGATTCTGGATTCAGATAGGCAGCGACCTCTCTCTTCAATCCAAAATCCAAAATCGAAAGGTTCAAATGCCTGATTGGAAACCAGAGATCAGACGACGGTTGGCGAGGCTGAAGCTTGCCCCGACGCGCTGTTGTTTGGGGTGAGTGCGACCGACCCGCTGACCTTCGGCTTGATTGCGTTGCTGTTGGCGCTGGTGTCGCTGCTGGCTTGTTATCTGCCGGCGCGACGGGCTACGAAAGTAGACCCGCTGGTGGCGTTGCGCTGTGAATGAGTCGGCTTGAATCAAGCGTTGAAGCAAGGAGGAAACAACAACAGTGCCTGAATGGAAGGAAGAGATCAGACAGCGGCTGGCCAACTTGAAGCTTGCGCCGACTCGCGAGGCGGAGATAGTGGACGAGCTCGCGCAGCATCTCGACGATCGCTACACAGAGTTACGCGCCGGCGGCGCCGCCGAAGACGGCGCCTATCGCTCCGCGCTTGCGGAGCTGAGCGAAAGCGATTTGCTGACTCGGGAACTGCAGCGGGTGGAACGCCCCGTCGAACTCGAACCCGTAGTTCTCGGAGCAAGAAGGAGCAATATGATTGGAGACCTCTGGCTGGATTTACGCTACGCCGTTCGGCTTTTGGGCAAGAACCCCAGCTTCACCGCCGTCGCAATCATCACTCTGGCTCTGGGCATCGGCGCGAACTCCGCGATCTTCAGCCTGGTCAACGCCCTCCTGCTCCGACCGCTGTCAGCGGCCAGGCCTGAGGAACTGGTGCGCGTCTACACAGGGAGCAGCCACACCTCTTTCCCCAACTACCGCGATCTATCAGATGACACTCAGGCCTTTTCCACCCTGGCCGCCCATTGTATCGCGGCGTTCAATCTGGGCAATGCCGGGCAGGAAGGCGTGACGGGCAGAGTCTTCGGTGAGTTGGTGACGGGCAGTTACTTTCCAGCTCTCGGAGTTCCGGCATTCATCGGGCACGCCTTCGGGATTGAGACTGACGGCCCGCCCGGTGCTCATCCAGTGGTGGTCATGAGCCACGGATTGTGGGAGCGGCGCTTCGGGGCTGATGCCGGAATGGTGGGCAAGACCATAATCTTGAACGGACGGCAATTCACGGTGATTGGAATCATGCCGGAAGGTTTTCGCGGGACGTTTGCCTTCGGTCTCACTCCCGAAGTATGGGTGCCGGTGACAATGCAGCCGGTGCTCCTGCAGGGAGCGGATCGTTTCAACGATCGAGGCAGACAGTGGCTGGAAGTGTTTGGCCGCTTGCGACCCGGTGTTACCAGGTCGCAGGCGCAGGCCGCGATCAGTGTCATCGCCAGACGGCTGGTTGAGGTTTATCCGGACCAAAGTCGAGGGATGGACCGAACGGAGATCTATCCGCTGAGCGGGATCTTTGCCTTTCGCGGGTTGAGTTTTGCGCCCGCCATCTTTGTCTTCCTGGGATTGCTGACGGTGATCGTCGGGCTCGTCTTGCTGATTGCCTGCGCGAACATCGCCAATCTGCTGCTGGCTCGTGCCGTCACACGGCAGAAGGAAGTGGCGATCCGCCTGGCGCTCGGCGCCGGCCGCCGGCGACTGATCCGCCAGTTCCTCACTGAAAGCGTGCTGCTGGCCCTTGCGGGAGGCGCAGCGGGCTGTTTGCTGGCTTTCTGGATCGTCAATGCGTTGCGCTCCTTCCAGCCGCCTCTTCCCGTTCCAATGGAACTCGATCTGACGCTGGATGCGCGCGTACTTGGCTACACGCTGGTAGTGTCCGTGCTGTCAGGCGTACTGTTCGGTCTCGCGCCCGCGTGGCACTCCTCCAAATACGACATCGTACCTCTATTGAAGGATGAGGGAGGAACAAGAGGCGGACGGTCGGCGCGATTCGGCCTCCGCAATCTGCTGGTGGCCGCGCAGGTAGCGGTGTCCCTGGTGCTGTTGATCTGTGCGGGGCTTTTCATTCGCAGCCTGCAACAAGTGCACACCGTGGATCCGGGCTTTGAAACCGAGCGTATGTTGACGGTGTCGCTGGACCTGGAGCCGGTCGGATATGACAGAGTTCGCGGAAACCTGTTCTATCGGCAACTGCTCGATCAGGTCGAAAGCCTGCCAGGCGTTCAGTCGGCCAGTCTCGCGGAGAGCATCCCCCTGACCTTCAGCCGCACAACCTTCAGCGTCGCTGTCGAAGGCTACGATTCGGCCGACGGTGACTACCCGGGGATCGACAACAACACAATCGGGCCGCGCTACTTTGAAACAATGGGAATTCCTGTTGTTGCCGGGCGGGAGTTCAATCGTCAGGACAACGAAAGCGCCGCCCGCGTGGTAATCGTCAATGAAACGATGGCGCGACGGTTCTGGCCCGATCAGAGTCCATTGGGTCGCCGCTTGCGTTTCCCGGGAGGAGGGGACACCTTCGGCCCGTACCACGAGATTGTCGGCGTCGTCAAAGACAGTAAGTACGGAACACTGGGCGAGGGTTCGCAGTCATTTTTCTATCTCTCCTCACTTCAAAACTACAGCAGGCATGCAGTGCTGCACATCCGCACATCGGGTGAACCGACCCTCTTGCGAAGCGGAGTGGGCGACAGCATTCTGTCGCTGAACGGAGCCCTGCTGGTCGAAGTCGTCACGATGCGCGAAAACCTGGCGACCGCTTTCCTGCCTGCGCGCGTGGGGGCGGCTCTGCTGGGACTGTTTGGAGTGCTCGGGTTGAGCCTTGCAGTGGTGGGAATCTACGGCGTGATCTCTTACGCCGTATCACAGCGGACGGGCGAGATCGGACTTCGCATGGCGCTGGGGGCTCGTCCGCGCGACATCCTGCGGTTGGTGATCGGACGGGCGATGAAGCTGACAATGATCGGCATCGGCGTCGGTGCGGCGGTTTCGCTAATGCTCACGAGATTGCTCAGGAGTCTGCTAGTGGGCGTTAGTCCGACCGACCCGCTGACGTTCATTACGCTCATTGTGCTATTTGGCCTGATAGCGTTAATGGCTTGCTACATTCCGGCGCGGCGGGCAACGAAGGTTGATCCCATGGTCGCGTTGCGGTACGAGTGAATCGATTTTAGATTTTGGATTTTGGATTGGGGAGAGCCCAATCCTCAAATCCAAAATCCAAAATCCAAAATCCAAAATCCAAGTGACAAGATTCATGCCTGATTGGAAGGAAGAGATCCAACATCGGCTGGCGAGCTTGAAGCTCGAGCTGACCCGTGAGGCGGAGATCGTCGAGGAGTTGGCGCAGCACCTGGAAGACCGCTATGCAGAGTTGCTCATCGGCGGCGCGGATAAAGATGAGGCTCGCCGCGTGGCAATCGAGGAGTTGCGTGATCGCAAATTGCTGGCGCGGGAGCTGCGGCGCATCGAGCACCAGGTCAATCGTGAGCCTGTAGTTCTGGGGGGAAGGAAAATGAATATGCTTGGAGACTTGTGGCAAGACCTGCGTTACGGATTGCGGATGCTGCTGAAGCATCCCAGCTTCACCGCCGTGGCCGTGATCACCCTCGCGCTCGGCATCGGGGCCAACACCGCGATCTTTAGCCTGATCGACGCAGTCCTCTTGAAGATGCTGCCGGTTCAACGACCGGAAGAACTGGTGGAGTTCAGCAGGTCGAGTGAGCACGGATCAGGAACCAGTTTTTCTTATCCGGCCTTTGAACAGTTTCGTGATCGCAACCAATCACTAAGCGGCGTGTTGACCGTGTCGAAAACCTCGTTGCGCTTGACCGGCGACGGCGACACGGAATCGCCGCAAGGGCAATACGTCTCGGGGAATTTCTTTTCCCTGCTCGGCGTTGAAGCCTGGCTTGGCCGCACCATCACTCCACAGGATGACACCCCTTCTGACGCCGGCTCTCCGGTTGCCGTGATCAGCTATGGTCTCTGGCAGCGGCGATTCGGCGGCGACCCTTCGGTAGTAGGGGCACAAACAGCTGTCGAAGAAAAGCCGTTCACCATCATTGGCGTGACGCCGCCCGAATTTTTCGGACTGCAGCCAGGCAGTGCACCTGACTTCTGGATACCCATTGCTGCGGAGCCGCTTGTGCGATCCAAGAGCTGGCTTCGGCAAAGCGACTTCAACTGGTTGAGCGTTGTCGGCCGGCTCAAACCCGGCATCTCGACTGCGACTGCCCGATCCGACCTGGAAGTGATCTTCAGTCAGCTTCTCGACGAACGAGCGGCAAGAATTCAGAATGAACACAACAGACAGGTATTCCTCGCGCAGAGGATCGGAGTTGAGCCGGCCGGTAACGGCCTTTCGCGGCTGCGACAGCAGTTCTCGAAACCCCTCTTGATCTTGATGGCTCTCGTCGGCCTGGTGTTACTCATCGCTTGTGCCAACATTGCCAGCTTGCTCCTCGCGCGAGCCGCTTCGCGCCGAAGGGAACTGGCAATACGTCTCGCGATGGGAGCGAGCCGTTCCCGCCTCGTGCGGCAGATACTTACCGAATCCGTCCTGCTCGCTTGCATTGGAGGTCTTGCGGGCCTGCTCTTCGCCTTTTGGGCAGGCGGGTTCATTGTGGCCTTCATGTCAAGCGGCGAGACCCGCATTGTGCTCCACCTTCGCCCCGATGCATCCATCCTGGGGTTCACCACGCTGGCGTCACTGCTCACCGGGATACTGTTCGGTCTCGCACCTGCCTTAAAAGCCACCTTACTGGATCCTGGTCCTGCCCTTAAGGAGCAGGCGCTGACTCTCGGGGGCGGTCGAAGCGGCGGGCAGCTCGGCAGGTCTCTCGTCGTTTCGCAAGTCGCCTTGTCGTTATTGCTTGTCGCAGGCGCAGGCCTGTTTACGGGCAGCCTTCGCAATCTAAAGGCGCTGGACGCGGGCTTCAATCGGGATAACGTGCTGATGGTCAACCTGAATCCCGGCAAGGCAGGTTACAAAGATGCGCGCCTTGCGATGTTCTACGAGCGAGTCGTCGAGCGCGCCGCGCTGGTTCCGGGTGTTCGCTCCGTCAGCCTGTCACGGTTGACGCCGATCTCCGGGGGTGGCTGGGATCTTTCGGCGTCCGTGGAGGGATACACACCGCAGCCAAATGAAGATCCGACCGTTTACGTGAATGGCGTATCCCCGGGATACTTTGAGACCCTGGGCACGACGCTTCTGCTCGGACGCGATTTCGGCAAACAGGATCGTCAGAACACGCCGAAGGTCGCCCTGATCAACGAGACAATGATGAAGCACTATTTTTCCGGAGCCAATCCCATTGGGCGGCGGGTGACGCTCGGAGGCCGAGAGCCGATGGAGATAATAGGCGTGGTGAAAGACGCCAGGTACATGAGCTTGCGGGAGGAGATCCATAGAACCGTCTATGTGAACTGCCTGCAGGATGCAACCGTGGATGGCTCGCTCACTCTCGAGGTCCAGACTGTTGGAGATCCGTCCGGCATCATCGCCCCCTTGCGAAATGAGATCGGCGCGCTGGACAGTAGTGTTCCGCTTACCGGCTTCGGCACTCTTGCGAGGCAGGTGGATAACTCCCTGATTCAGGAAAGACTCGTGGCGACGCTCTCCGGCTTTTTTGGAGGCATGGCCCTCTTGCTCGCATGCATTGGACTTTACGGGGTGATGTCTTACAACGTCGCGCGGCGAACCAGCGAAATCGGGATCCGTCTGGCTCTCGGCGCCGGACGCGCGAACATCCTTTGGATCGTATTGCGCGAATGTCTCCTGCTGGTCTCGCTGGGGATCGCTATTGGAGCTCCAGTCGCACTCGTCGCCGGACGCCTTGCCGCAAGCGAGATCTCAGGTCTGCTATTCGGTCTATCGGCCACCGATGCGAGCACAATCGCTTTGGCTGCCGTCGCTCTGACCGGTGTAGCAATGCTGGCCGCCTATCTTCCCGCTCGGCGGGCGATGAGAGTGGATCCGTTGGTCGCGTTGCGATACGAATGATGTCGATTTTGGATTTAGATTTTGGATTTTGGATTGCGGAACGCTTTTCGATTTGGATTTATTTGGATTCGAGTGGCCGCTGCGCTTTCACCAATCCAAAATCGAGAACGCTTTCCCCAATCCAAAATCTAAAATCCAAAATCGAAAGAATCCAAAATCGAAAGGTCCAAGATGCCTGACTGGAAGGATGCAATAAGACAGCGATTGGGCGACTTGAGGCTCGAACCCTCGCGCGAGTCGGAGATCGTCGAGGAGTTAGCCCAGCACCTCGATGATCGCTACCGAGAGTTCCTTGCCGGGGGCGCAACCCCGGAAGAATCCTCTCGCGCGGCGCTCTCGGAGTTGAGTGAGAGCGAACTCCTGGCGCGTGAACTTCGGCGAGTCGAACGAACCGAGACGCGGGAACACGTAGTTCCTGGAACAAGGAGAAAGCATATGATTGGTGACTTCTGGCAAGACCTTCGGTATGGCGCGCGCTCGCTGCGAAAGAATCCCGGCTTCACCGCGGTCGCTGTAATCACTCTGGCGCTCGGCATCGGCGCTAACACCGCGATCTTCAGCGTCGTCAACAGCGTGCTGCTGCGGCCTCTCCCGTATCCCGACCCGGATCGCCTCGTGATGGTCTGCGGAATCAGTTTACAAGCCGCGCAGGACAAAATACCGCTGTGCGAAGCAGACTTCCTCGACTGGAAATCGCAAAACCATGTCTTTGAAAGTCTCGCGGCCTTCTCAACCAACCGCTTCAACTACACCGGCGGTGAAACTCCGGAGCAGATCGAGGGCGCCTGGGTGACGGCTGATTTCTTCTCCACCATTGGAGTTCAACCCGCAATGGGCCGTGGTTTCCTGCCCGAGGAAGATCTGCCCAAGACCCCGCAGACGGTCGTCATCAGCGACGGGTTCTGGCGACGACATCTCGGCTCAAATCCGAACGTTATCGATCAACAGATAACTCTCAACGCCCGGGCATTCACCATCATCGGCGTGATGCCTCCGGGTTTTCTGTTTCCCGAAAGAGACGTCGAGCTTTGGGCGGCTGAAAGACTAGCTGCGACACGCAGAGGACCTTATTACATGTGGGGACTCGCAAGGCTCAGTCCCGGAGCGACACTCGAACGGGCTCAAAGCGAGATGGATATGATTGCTCGGCGAGTGCAGGACCAGATCAACAGCCCGACCCGGGACTGGACCTGGACGTCGATTTCGTTGGCGGAAAGAATCGTCGGCAAAATTCGTCCCGCTCTGGTCGTGCTGCTCGTAGCCGTGCTCTTTGTGTTGCTCATCGCGTGTGCAAACATCGCCAATTTGCTGCTCGCTCGCGCGACGGCTCGTGAAAAAGAGATAGCGGTGCGAATCGCCCTGGGCGCGAGCCGCGGGCGGTTGCTTCGTCAGTTGCTCACTGAAAGCCTTTTGCTCGCCGCGGTCGGAACGGCGGCGGGCTTGCCGCTTGCGATCTGGGGAGTTCATCTGCTGGTAGCACTCGGCCCCGACGACCTGCCTCGCCTGCAAGAGATCAATATTGATGGCTGGGTGCTTGGATTCACGCTACTGGTCGCGGCGGTTTGCGGTCTGATCTTCGGGCTCGCACCCGCGCTGCAAAGCTCGCGTCTTAATCTCAACGAGTCACTCAAGGAAGGCGGCCGAAGCGCCACTGATAGCTCCGGCAGGCGTCGAATGCAAAGTGCCCTTGTGGTAACCGAAATAGCCTTCTCGATGATGCTGTTGGTCGGCGCGGGACTGATGACCAGGAGCTTCTTGAAATTGCAAAGCGTCAATCCCGGATTCAGGCCCGATCACATCCTGACGATGCATCTCACCCTGCCGCGCGCGAAGTATGACAGTGACGAGAAGATCACCAGCTATTACCGGCAACTCATCGAACGAGTCACCGCGGTGCGAGGAGTGGAAGCAGCAGGATTGAGTATCAGTCTTCCTCCGAACAATCTCGAGGTCAGCGATAGTTTTACCATTGAAGGCAAACCATGGCCGCCGGGAGCGAGCGAACCGATCGTTCCAATCGTCCTCACCAGCCCCGAGTACTTCACCGCGCTAGGCGTCCCACTCCTTCAAGGGCGGGGCTTCAACGCAGCGGATAAGGAAGGCTCTCCGCTCGTCGTCATCATCAACAAGACGCTGGCCGAACGATATTTTCCAGACGAGAACCCGATCGGCAAACGGTTAAGGAACGGAGGCGCAGAACGGCCACGCAATCCCTGGATGGAAATCGTCGGAGTGGTTGGCGATGTTAAGTATTCGGGCCTCGATGCCCGGCCGGAACCTGCCTACTTTACGCCGTTAGCTCAGGACACCTGGCGCGCCGCGTACCTGGTAGTCCGCGCCCCACCGAATCCCTCCAGCCTGGTGCCCGCGATTCGAGAGCAGATTTGGGAGCTTGATAAAGACATCCCCATCGCCAAAGTCGCAACCATGGATCAACTCCTCGCAGAGTCGGTCGCGCAGCCTCGCTTCCGCACTCTGCTGCTTGGAATCTTCGCCGCGGTGGCGCTGATGCTTGCGTCAGTTGGAATCTACGGCGTGATCTCCTACTCGGTAACCCAGCGCACCCACGAGATCGGCATTCGAATGGCGTTGGGAGCGCAAGCTCGCGATGTGATCAAGCTGGTTATCAAGCAGGGTATTGCATTGGCGTTTATCGGAGTGGCGATTGGCCTGGCGGCTTCGTTCGCATTGACGCGTTTGATGGAGAGACTCCTGTTCGAGGTGAGCACAACCGATAAAGCTACGTTTGCGGGTGTCGCAGCCTTGCTGATCGCGGTTGCGGTCCTTGCTTGTTGGATTCCGGCACGTCGGGCTTCGCAGGTGGACCCCATGGTGGCGCTGCGACGCGAATGATGTCGATTTTGGATTCTTGCGATTTTGGATTTTAGATTTTGGATTTTGGATTGCGGAACGCTTTTCGATTTGGATTTATTTGGATTCGGGGGGGGCCACCGCTTTCCCCAATCCAAAAATCCAAATTCTAAAATCCAAAATCGAAAGGTCATAATGTCTGATTGGAAAGATGAAATCAGACAGCGCTTGGGCGACTTGAGACTCGAGCCGACGCGCGAAGCCGAGATCGTCGAGGAACTCTCGCAGCATCTCGAAGACCGTTACCTCGAGTTGCGATCAGGCGGCGCGGCCGAAGAGGATGCCCGCACCACAGTGCTCGCAGAGTTGAGTGGGGGTGAGTTGCTTCAACGGGAGCTGCAGCGCGTTGAGAGCAGAGTGCTGGAAGAACCCGTCTGTTTGGGGGCAGCGTTCGAGACAACTTTGGGTGGAAGGAGAAGGAATATGTTCGCAGACCTGTGGCAGGACTTTCGTTATGGCTCGCGAGTGCTCTTGAAGAAACCCGGCTTCACTGCAATCGCTGTCATCACGCTGGCGCTCGGCATCGGCGCCAACACTGCTCTCTTCAGCGTTGTCAATGGGGTGCTGCTGCGGCCACTGCCATATTCTGAACCCGAGCATCTGGTATGGATGGGAGGATGGTCGCGAGGCGGGGACAAAGAGATGGGCGTAACCCCGGCGGATTTCCTGGACTATCGTGAGCAGAACACGACCTTCGCGCAGTTCGCCGCGTCAATCTCAGATACGCTTCCGGCCACACTCACGGGAAGTGGCGAACCTGAAAGACTGAAAATCGCTGCGGTGACTGCAAACTATCTTGACGTTTTCGGCCTGAAACCTGAGCTGGGGCGGACATTCATAGCTGAAGAGGAGCAGGCCGGACGCGGCAGCGTCGTGGTGCTGAGCCGCAGTTTATGGCAGAGGCGCTTCGGCGCTGATCCATCCATCATCGATCGAACGATCACGCTCGACGGCACAAGTCTCACAGTCATCGGTGTGATGCCGCCGGAGTTTCAGTATCCTCTGGGCGCGGAACTTTGGAAGCCAATGAGCTTTGACGGGCCTCCGCAGAGCCCAATGAAGAGCCGCGAGTTTCATTTCCTTCGACCCGTCGGCCTGCTCAAGTCAGGTATGACCATTGAACAGGCCCAGGCGGAGGTCGAGACGATCGCTCGGGCGCTTGAATCACAATACCCCAAAACCAACACCAACTTGAGTCTGTACCTGATGCCGCTGCAGGAGCGGATTGTCGGCAAGGTCAAGTTGACGCTGGTTGTGTTGCTCGGCGCCGTGGGATTTGTCCTGCTGATCGCGTGCGCGAATGTCGCCAATCTATTGCTGGTGCGGGCTGCCTCGCGGCAAAAAGAGATGGCTGTGCGTTCGGCGCTCGGCGCAAGCCGCGGGCGCATAGTGCGGCAGATGCTCGCCGAGAGTCTAATGCTCGCGCTGTGCGGCGGCGTGTGTGCCGTGATTCTAGCGAGCTGGGGAGCCGATCTGCTGGTCGCGCTCAGCGCCGGCGACCTTCCGCGCGCGGCTGAAATCGGTATTGATCGGACGGTGCTCGGCTTTACATTCGCCATCTCGCTCGTGACGGGCCTGGTCTTCGGGCTTGCGCCGGCATTGCAGTCCTCTCGCCTTGATTTGAATGAAGCTCTCAAAGAAAGTGGCCGAAGCGGAAGCAACAGCGACCAGACCAATCGCGCCCGCAATTTGCTTGTGATCTGTGAATGCGCGCTCGCCGTGGTGTTGCTCATCGGCGCGGGTCTGCTCTTGAAGAGCTTCGTCAAGCTACAGCAGGTCAGCCCCGGATTCGACGAGCAGAATTTGCTGACGGCCCGAGTTGATCTGCCCGGCGCGTATGCACAGTTGGAGAAGAAGGCGGGCTTCTGGAGCGAGTTGCAGCAGCGGGTGG
>DASYSA010000132.1:0-6533 GCA_036003885.1 Blastocatellia bacterium
AATCGGGCGGTCCGGATTGATTCCGCACAATTATCTGCGCTGTCAGACGATACTGTCCGGCAGCCAGCCCTCTAATGTCGAACCTGCTGTTGCCATCGACCTTGACCTCAGTTCCGCTCTCTGATCCCGAAACGCCGGAGGGGCGCCAGAGGGTCACGTTCAAATAGGCGCCGGGCGAGAGGTTGCCGCCCGCCAGTTTGATCGCTCCGCGAATCCCTCCCGCGAGTCGTTTGAGGATGATCCGTATGCCGCTTATCTGATCGCCCGGCTGGAGGGTCACCGCGCCTTCAGGCTCGCGCCCTTCCCGAACTGCCATCTGCACCATGGGATGGTCGATCCGCGAAATCACGATGCCGGGCAAATCTTTTGGAAGTAAGAGAAGAATTCTGGTTTCTCCCGCGGGTAAACCGATCACCTGGAAAACTCCTTCAGGCGAGATGGGGACGGTTCTCGACGACCCGGAGTGGCCCGACTGATCGCCTCTCGAGACGCTGCCTATAGCCCATATCTGGAGTTTTGAAAACGTGTTGCGATCCACTCCCTCTCCCGCTTCAACGACTCCGCCTATTGTTGCACCTCTCTGAAGTCTCACCCTGATGTCACTGACATCGCCCTCTTTGATTTCGAACTGCGCAGGTACGCAATAGCTGTTGGCGCCTTCTACTTCAGCGGAGACGTAGAAGCGGCCGGGCCCGAGGCCGCTGATCTTAAAGCCCCCCTCAGCGTCACTGATCCCGACGAAGCTCCACGACGAACTGTTCTCACTGATGCGTCCATATCCGATGCGAGCGGTTGCGACCGGCCGCCCGGTCTCCGCTTCAATAACACGTCCCCTGGCCTCGAAGAGGGTCTTTGGCTGCCCGAAAACGATGTCGATATCTGTGGCCTCGCTGCCGGACTCCACGCGCACAATAGCGGCTTTGTTTCGATCAGGCACTCCAGGGTGGAACGTGACAGGCAGGAACTTTCGTTGCGAAAGGCCGCTGGTGTTTGCTATGTCGATCCCAGCGTGGACGATATAGCGTCCCGGCGCCAAACCGTAGATTCTGTAAACGCCACGGTCATCGGAAGCAAAAAAATAAGGACGGTAGCCCCAATCCCAGCCACCATCGTTCTCCGCTCTCACGGCTTCAACCGGGGCGCCCACCACCGGCTGATTGTCCGCGTCGAGGAGTCGACCGGTAATGACGCCTCCGGGTACAAGCGCGATCTCGATTCCTTCAAGAGTCTGCCCGTCTGAGAGGGTTATGGGTAGGCCGCTTGAATTACCTGTGTATGCCGGCGCAAACCCGCGAATCACATAGCGGCCGGCTGGGATATCTGTCAGGTGGAAGCGTCCTTCAGGATCGGTCTTCGCACTCGCAACAAGCTTTGAGTTTGTATTCTGGTCAAATGTCGCAAGCATGACACTCATATCGTTCGCGGCTTGCCCGTCGATTGTGACCCGGCCCGAGATGGAGCCTAGTGTGGTCTTAACGTTGGTCTGATTCTGGCTCGTGCTTTGACACTCGCCACTCGACGCCAGGCCAATCAAGATGCACAGCCCGCCAATGACTGCTTTCATGATTCTCTCCCGTAAGGAAAACGCCTCTCGCGGTTTATTTGATGGTACAGGCGAGAACGCGATCCTTTACTCGGTCGCATGACTTGAGCTCTACCAGGGCATTGGCGTTCTCCGCTTGCCGCCGAAGCTCGGCCCGAGTATTGGCATCCCACCAAAGCCGCTTCAAAGCAACATAACCAACCCCGCTGATCTGTTCGGATTGAACCAACAGAAAGTAACGGCCGGGGGCGAGGTTCTTGAACGCGAAAGCCCCACTAGAAGCTACCGCGGTCTCAGCAAATCGCAGCAAGTCATCCTGGGACTGCGTATCAGCAGGAACAAGAATAACGACGATGCCGGAGGGTAGCTTTGCGCCTCGCTGGGCAGGCACTACTGATCCGCTCAAGGAGACGGCGCCCGGCGCCAGCGTGATCGCAATTCCATTGACTCGTGCTCCGTCTTTGATCTCAATCCCGTTTCGGCCAAGGTCCGCCGGCCGAGTCGTTCCAGGCTGGGGCGCGGTGATGGACCTGACATAGTAGTTGTCATTTGGGGGATCAACTTCGATTTGGTAGTGTCCGGATTCCAATGGTTTGATAGAGACTTCGCCGCGTGCATCCGGCGTCGCCCTGCCGATTCCGGCTCCCGCAGCAAGTATCCTGTTCAGGAGACTCGATGAGGCCTGACACTTGGCGCCGGCATCCTGACGACGCCGGCCAGTAAGATATAGAGAGATCATCGTCTCTTCCATGACCGGTTCCGGAAAACGCGAGCATGTCTTCGCAACACTGGCGGAAGACGGATCGATCGAGACTCGCCCGGAGATTCCCGCCGGCGGTCTGATTCTCAAGTCCAATCCCGCTACGTCCGAGTCCTTCACGACGACTTGCGTCACCGGTGAGACAGCCATGAAAACTGTTCCGTTGCCCGCCAGCGCCTGGAGACAATAATCACCGTCCGCCAGCGCGTCAAACTTGAACTCTCCAGTCACCTGGTCGGTCTGTCCTTGCCCCATCGCCTCAAACTGACTGCTCGACGCCTCCCACAGCACAGCCCCAACGTAGCCCTGATCCGACTGGTTCTCGAGCGTCCTGGAGACTTTGCCGCTGATCGTGTGGGCGTGCCAGTCTCGCAATCGAATATCCAAACCGGTTTGCTCTTCGGCCGAATTGATGAACACCTCTGCGGCGGTGGCCGCACTGTTCGATGGGAAATAGGTCGGGGGTTCCTTATCGTAAGGCCGAGGTTCGCTAAGAGAACGAGATCTGGCTCCTGCTGAGATCATGTATGAGCCGGCCGGAAGACCCCAGATGCGATAGACCCCTCGGTCATCGGTTAGACCCTCAATGGGCCGGCCCGACTGCATTGACGGGCGCCCCTGGAAATCGCGCACCCTGATGGCGCGAACTGGAGATTCAATCGCCAGCTTCCCGTTGGCGTCTGTCACTTTACCGGTGATCACGCCTCCTTTATTGGTCGAAACGCTCAGTGTAATCGAGTCGCCAGGACGGCAGGTTGCCTGAGCAGGCCAATCCAGTAGAAAAGCGCTCACGATGTAGACTCCGCGAGGAACGCTCGCGAATTCAAAACTGCCGTCGGGCGCGGCGGTCGTCTGGCGCGTCCTCGTGAATTCCGGTCTGTTCAGCTCACTGAGCCTCACCTGAGCGTTGGCGACTGGTTCTCCGGCGCTACCGATCACGAATCCGGTTATTGAGGAAGGGCGCCGGTTGTTGGTCTGTTGGGTCCCGGGTCGAGGAGATTGACGCTGGATGCCGGCGCCAGACGCCAGCACCCCGACTATGGCTATTACCACGGAAACGGCGGGCGTCAGTCGTTTCATCTCCGTCGTCCTCTTCCACTAGATGAGCTTTGTACCATGATTCCTCTCCTCTCTGGACTGTGTCCTTCGCGTCGGCGAGCCAGGACGTCATTCGCGTTACTTTCTGACGACCAGGTTCAGCCCGCACGGTGAAATCGATGAGGATGCAGGTTGCTTTAGCTCAGGTTGACTTGGTGCGCCTTTGGGCCTTCGTGTCCTGGTGGCAGATCCGACTTTTCCGCATCCTGATAGAGCCGGGGCACCGAGTCAGTTTTGTGATCTCAATGCCTTCACTGTCTACTTCTTTTCCGGTACCAGTGTCACCTTCACGTAGTTCCTCGAGTTGAGATACGTTCTGGCTGCCTCTTGAAGCATCGCCGCGTCGATCTTCTTGTAGTAGTCCGGGATGGTCAACAGCCCGAGGGGATCTTCACCATACTGGTACTTCTCCGTAATCTGATCGAGGATGTAGCGGTTCTGCCTGCTACTAGTCTCGTATTCTCGAAGGAGCGCTTCCTTCTCGGCGCTGACCTGCGTCTCAGTGGGTCCTTTCGTTTTGAGCAGCTCGATCTCCTGAAACACTCGCTTGACAAGATCGTCGGTGCGCTGCGGGTCGCACCCGAACTGAATAAAGACGGAGTACTCCAAATTGGGGATCTTCTGGGTACTCTGCCTTGCGGTGATGCTGTAAGCGCCTCCCAACTCCTCCCGAATCGTTTCCATCAGCCTCATTTGCAGCACCTCTGCCATTGCCCGGAGGGCCACGCGCTGCGTCTGGTCGTCCTGGAATGGCCCGCTGAACACGATCGCTGCAAGACTCTTGGGCTCGATGCCCTTCTCGACCTTCTTCTCAATGACTCCAGTAGCAGTTCGCACGCCGATGTCCTTCCACGTCTCCTTCCGATGAATGGAGGGCAGCGCGCCCAGATATCGCTCGACGAGCGGCTTCATCGTCGCCAGATCAAAACTTCCGACGAAGACGAATGTGAAGTCGCTCGCATCGGCGAAACGGTCCTTGTAGAACGCGAGGGACTTTTCCAGATTCCATTCGTCTACAGTAGCAGCGGCCGGCAGACGCCTTCTCAGATGATTCTGGAATAGAGCATTCACGAGGGCATCGAAAAATGCATATTCTGGGACCGCTGTCTGGTTCGCAAACATGGCCTTCATCTGTGCGGCCTGTACGCCGAACGCAGTCGAGTCGGCTCTGGGCTGCGTGAACCTGAGATAGATGAGCTGGAACATTATCTCCAGGTCTTTGCGAGAGCTGCTCCCGCTGAGCCCCTCTTCAAGCTCGCCGATAAGTGGATTCGCCGACGCGGTTTTTCCCGTCAGCATCTTCTCCAGATCGATAGCGTTCATTTTGCCCAGGCCACTGGCCGTGATGACCTGCGTGGCCGCGCTTGCCGGGATGAAGTCCTTGTCGCTGGCGAGCGAGGTGCCCCCAGGGCTGGTTGCCCGAAACAGGATTTCATCCGCCCTGGCGGTGGTCGGCTTGAGAATGACCTTTACTCCGTTGGACAACTCCCACTCAGTGATGCCGATGGCGTCCTTCGAGGACGTCCTGGTAATCGTGCCCGGCGCCGGGATTGAGTCCAGCAACGGCGCGCTGCCAACCGTGTCCGCGTAAGCCTTCAGATCCTTCGCCGAAGCTGCCTTGATCACGGCCGCCAGCTTCGCCTCATCCGGGATCACCAGACCGCTCTTCTCCGGAGAGCTGACGACGACCAATCGGTTCCGATCAGGAAACCACTCCCTGGCAAGCCTGTTGACCTCATCAAGTGTGATCTGCGGCAGAAAGCGCTTGTGCAGCCCGTATTCGTCGTCGATGCTGGGCAGGGTCTCGCCTTCGAGGAAGTTTCGGATGTACTCATCGGCCCGACTTGCGGACACGCGGTTCTCCTTCTCGGCCTGCATGCTCTCGTAGGCCCTCAACAGGCGCTCTTTTTGCCGGTTCATCTCCGTTTCAGTGAACCCGAAACGCGTCACACGTTCGGCCTCGCCGAGCAACGCATCCAACCCTCGTTCGATGCCATCCTCCTTGACCACCGCGTTGAGAGTAGCCGCTTCCTTCGTCCGCACCAGGAAGATTTCGCGTCCTGCGCCGGCAAACATGAAAGGTGCGTCGGGCTTCTGCGCCAGTTCCGAAAACCGGGCGGAGAGCATGCCCGAGAACAGACGGTCAACCATCTGCTGCCGATACGCCCCAATGGATAGGACCTCGCGCGCGGGAAGGAGATTAGTGACCGAGACGCTGGTCGTGGTCATTTCTTTGTCGGTCGTAATCGCGTAGACCGTGTTGGGATGGTCCGGGATGTCGTAGGTGGGTCGTGGCCGCGGTGCAGTCGCCGCCGGAATTGAGGCAAAGTGAGTCGTGATCAGCTTCTCAATCGCGGCCTTGTCGAAGTCGCCAACGGCGACCACGGCCATCAGATCGGGCCGATACCAGTCCGTGTAGAACTTCTTCAACCGGTCGTGCTTGAAGCCCTGGATGATCTCCGTCTTCCCGATCGGAAGCCGGTCGGCATAGCGCGATCCTTTGAACATGATCGGAAATATCTTGTCCGTCATTCGCGCGCCCGCGCCCCGTCGCAGCCGCCATTCCTCCATGATCACCCCGCGCTCTCTGTCGATTTCCGCGGGATCGAAAGTGACGTTGTGCGCCCAGTCTTCAAGAATCATCAGCGCGCGGTCCATCGTCTCAGGCTTGTCGATAGGAACCTGGAGCGTGTAGACCGTCTCGTCAAAACTCGTGTACGCGTTCAGGTCGGCTCCGAAGCGCATCCCCAGGGACTCGATGAATGAAATAATCTCGTTCTTGGGGAAGTGCCGCGTTCCATTGAAGGCCATGTGCTCGACGAAATGGGCGAGTCCCTGCTGGTCGTCATCTTCCAGAACCGAGCCGGCCTTGACCACGAGCCGGAGTTCCGCGCGCTTTTCAGGCCTCTTGTTGGTGCGGACGTAGTAGCGCAGTCCATTCGCAAACTTGCCCACCTTGATTTGCGGATCGATGGGCATTGGCTGCGTGAGAGCCGCGGATTGGGCCTGGCTCTTCGCGGTCTCCTGCCGCGCCGACGCCAGGCAGGTCACTGCGAGGATAACTGCGGTGAGGAGCATCAGCCGAATCGTCATGGTTCCCTTCCAGATTTCTGGCCCGCCTGTTTCTCTCGT
>DASYSA010000133.1:0-13964 GCA_036003885.1 Blastocatellia bacterium
CGGAGCTGGGTTGGAAGATCAAACCCGAGAGGGTGGGCTTCCTCGCCGCCAGCGTTCCGAGATGGCAGCCGTTTCTCGATACAAACCCGGCGCTCGAACGGCTTGCTCAGAAGTTTCAGCTTGGGATCCTCTCAAACATCGATGAAGACCTGCTCAACGCAACCCTCAAACACCTCACCGTGCGATTCGACCTTACGATAACAGCCGAACGAGTGCGTTCGTATAAACCCGGACTGGCACACTTTCGGGAAGCGGCCGCTCAGACGCCCGGCAAGCGGATGCTGCATGCGGCGCAGAGTTACTTCCACGATGTAGTTCCGGCGAGCAGACTCGATATCCCGGTTGCATGGGTCAATCGCAAAGGTGAGAGCATCGGCGAAGGCGGCATAGATCCCACGTATGAGCTTGAGGACCTGAGCGGGCTTGCGGATCTGCTCGAGGGAATAGGAAGTAGGATCTAGGATTTAGGATTTAGGATCACTGCTGTCCGGTTAAAAATCGAATAGAATCAGTTGGTTGCGACTGTTATATGGCTTACCTTGATCATCAAGGCCGTCGAATAGGCTTAAAATGGGCTTTTTTTCGAAAAGTGAGAGACTCAGAACCTGCAAAATAGTGTAGACGCTTTGTTGCAGAGCGAGACGCCTCTTGAGGATCGCAATGAGAACATATACGCAGATTGAGATCCAGATTTGAGTCTTGACGCTGTTGATCGAAGTGCCAAAGAACTGTTTTATTCGTAGGTGTTGTTTGATCCACTTGAAGAAGAGTTCGATCTGCCAGCGCTTGTGATACAGCTCGGCAATGGTCAGCGCAGTGACATTGAAATTGTTGGTGAGGAAAACGAAGTACTTATCGATATCCTCTGCAAAGTAGGAAACTCTGCGCAGAGGATCAGGGTAGAGAGTCTGACTCTTTGGGCCAGTGAGCAGGATGGTCTGATCGCTGCGCAGGCCAGTGGATTTGTCGACCGGGCGCGAGTACTGGCGACGGAACCGCAGATCTTTTTTAGCGCGAACGACAAAGAAGGTGAGAGCGACGTGGAGGCTGTAAAGACGCAGAAAATCGATGTACCCTTTGTCCATCACGATGAAGGTACCAGGCTCTGGCACCAGAACATCGAGCGCTCTCAAATCATGCGTTTTCCCGTGGGTAATGTGAATAAAGACCGGAATAGAGCTGGGTACTTCAATCATGGTATGAAGCTTAATGGCTCCCTTAGCTCTCCTGAATACTGCCCAAGGGAATAGTGCTAAGCACAGATCGATCGTGGTCGAATCCAAGGCATACACCGTGGCATCGAGGTCAATTCCGAGTTCGACATCATCATAAAGAGGTCGAGCGACGCTAATCAGGGAGTGCGCAAGATCGCTATAGATTCTCCAATCGCGATTCTCATTAGCTTCAGCGAGAGTCGAGCGCTTGATCGGCGCACTGAGTCCACAGTGGTAAAGCTTGTTATGATGCGCCCCGAAACAAACTTCTATATCCCGCAGGCTCTCGCGATAGGTAAGTTGCGCGAAGGCCATAGCCAGAAACTGATCCCAGCACGACAAACGGCGGACGCGCCAATTGCCACTGTATCGCTCAACACATCGATTGAACTCGTTATGAGATATGAGCTCCATGATTTGAGAAAACACTGTTCGACCCTGATTCATTTCCCTTCCTCCTCTGCGAGTTTTGAGAAGGATAGGGCCACAAACACGCGAACGAAAATCAAATCGTTTAGATCATTTATGCACCATAATCTTATATCGCTCAGTGACTTGGGCGATTTCCCAAAAACCTTAACCGGACACTAGTGATTTAGGATTTAGGATTTAGGATTTAGGACTTAGGATATCCTCTAGATCCTAAATCCTAGATCCTAGATCCTATTGACTGGTCAGCACCGCAAGCCTGTACCCGACACTCGTCCCGTCGAAGGCGCTCACCCCGATGAAATAATCGCCGGAGGCCAGCTCGATTCCGATCGCCTCCGTCGCGGTCTCTCCTGCGCTGAAAGCGATAATCGTAGAACTGTTGAACGCCACCCTCTTTTTGCCTAGCGAAGAGTCGAACAGATACAAATCCAGATCGCTGCTGGCTGTGCCGCCGACCGGCCGGAGCAGAATATAGACCACCTTCGGGGCGGTGAGAGTGAATTTATAGATATCCTCGATTTGATCGCTGGACCCGTCGGGAAAGCCGGTCAGTCGCAGCACGCTGGGATCGTTGAATGCCGCACTGCCACTGATCTCAGCCGGTAGATCGAGCCGCTGAGCCTTCTTTGTCTTGTCGTTGGGTTCTCGTTCGTCGGCGAGAGTGACGGCGGCGCTCGAGAAGCCGTTCAGGATGATATCGATGCCGGAATTGACCCTACCGGGTGTCACCAGTATGGGCTGGAAGTCTCCCGGAATGTCTGATGAATCCCCCGACTCTCGCGAGCCGTTGTAGAACTCGGGCACCAGAATCGGAAGCTGCTCACTGAGCGGACCAATACCTGAACCTCCAACCGCTCGACTGTTGATCTGCTGTATCTCAATCGAGTATTGGCCCGGTGGCAAACCATCGATACGATATGCGCCCGTGCCAAACTCCAACCCTGTTACAGCGCTCGAGCTGGTGGCAAGCGGATCGGTTACGTCCTGATCGGGGGGTGTGCCCGGCACCCCGTCTAAGTCGACTTGAATCTGGGTTCCAGGGAATCCTGGAAATGCCTGGGCGCCGGCCGGAGGTGGGTAAGCGCCTCGGCTTATCCGCCGCGCGACCACATTGACTCCGCTGATAGGAAAGTCACCTGAGCTCGTCCGAATGAGAACCCGTCCCTCGATTGCGCCGTTTTGAGAACCTGGATCCGTTGCACGATAGCCCGGCGCCGGATATAGATTTGATAAAGCGTTTTTGGTGTCCAAATCGAGCGAAGCGACCCAGAAGCCGGAGCTCCTGAAGCCGCCTGAACTGAGAAATACAGACCCGCCCGGCGGGTTGAAAATAAAGGGGTAGAGGGTTTCGGTGAAAGGGGCATACAGGTCAAACGCCTGCGACTGAGTGAATCCCGCCGGAAGCGTCTCTCCAGTTCTGTCGCTTGCGATCAGCCCATTGATCTGCGCGTGGTCGAGTGGGCCGGCGAAGTGCCCGAATTCGTGAGTGAAGACCCCAAGGAAGGGGATCTCGCCCAGCGTGCTGATGGCTGCGCCGTTCAACACCACCAGTCCCTCTCTCAATGTGTTGGTCGGCTGATCCAGTTGAATGAAGGTAAAGAAGCCAAGCACTCCGCCCCCGCCGGTAATCGCCCCGTCGCTGTCGAATATGATCGCGTTCTGAAAGCTCCGGCTCTTACTGATCTTCCCGAAATTCGTACCATCGACGTCAAGCGGGGCCCCTGTGTCCGGGTCCAGGATCGAGCCTGCATTTACAAAATCTATGCTTGCAGTGGGAATCTCGGAATACTCCCTGAAGATCCTATCGACAAGGCCGACTGCTCTTGTGTTGGATAGCGGTCCAAGCGGTCCGGAATCAACTCGGTATAGGACCCGCCCCGATTCGTCTACAGTCTTCAGATTGAGTGGTCCGCCCTGGACGAGAGTGCGAGGCCACCTGGTCGGTTGCCCATTTGCCACAAGCAGCGGCCCGCCGGCCCTGGCCCGCGGCGCAATGATTGCGATTGCCGCAAAAACAAACGCGAGGGACAGCATCAGGCGAAGTTTGGAACTGTGCTTAGTCATTGGGCTATGCTCCCCTTCTGCTCGCCGTGGGCGGCAACGATCTGTTCGACAAGTCCAACAAACGCGTCGAGCGGTAAGGCTCCGCGCTTCCTCACGAGCGTTTCACTTTGCGCGCTCAAACCCTGCTCTCGAAAGTTCAAAAGGGGCTCATCACGATCTGGGAAGATCATCTTGGCGTCGGCATCTTTCATCCGCCAGCCATTGTAGGGAGTAGTGAACAGGCCGAGATTGTTGATGTTGTTGCGAACAAGCTCCTGTCCTGAAGGCATCCGGGAAATCTTGAACGCGCCCTGATCAGCCCCAACGGGATAGGTAACTTTGCCTCCGAGGTAGTTCGGAATCAGGAACAGCACCATGCGGTCGCCTATGCTGTATTCGCCCATTCCGTGAATCGTGTCGGGGGTAACGGCGCGGCCGTGCATGGTTATCTGTCCGCCCTTGCCCGTAGCCGGCTGCGATCGGTGCCCGAGCTGCGTGAATGTCAATCGCCTGGGGAGCTTCCCTTTGATGGCATGCTCGAGATCAAAGGTGTAGCGAGTTACCGCCAAATCTCCCCCGGCGATGAACTCAGTGGTGTCTTCCGCGCCAACGCACACACCGACAAACACGCGATCGGCAGTGGCAACCATCTCTTCGAGGTTGAATCGCAGCACTGCATGATGAGCAGCACTCGGCTGAACCGAACTGACCAGGATCAGTGCGACCGCGACCACGACCATCGAAGTTCGAAATGAATGTGATGATGACATAGGTGTCTCCTCAGTTGCTTTCGGGTGGTGACAGGATTCTCGAGATCTAACGCTCACCTCTGAGAGATGTTGGGGAGGCTTCGATTCTAACTCTCAGCGCCGCTAATCGCCATCCCAAACCTCCGAACTCTTCCCTGAGCGCCTGATTTCGCTCCACTATCTAAAGCATGATGCCCTGAAAACACTTCGGTGTTGTCTCGCCCAAAGCCTGGCATTTCCTATTTATCAACCCCTTGGAGTGCTGCGGGTTCGAGTCTCTGCATCACGCCGCGACGACCGACTGCAACTCCATGCGACGGTCCCGTCAGGTCAATGGCCATCAGAGCGCGCGACGAAACGGGGGCGATGGGAGTCCATGTCTTTCCCCCGTCACTTGAACCGACTGTTGCCCCGGCCGAGCCGACAGCCCAAAAGACGTTCTCGGCTGCCGCCGATACCGCATTCAGCGCTTCCGTCGTCCCCGACGGCGCCGGTGTCCAGGTACTGCCGTTCTCACTTCGCAGAATTGTTCCCTTTTCGCCTGTGGCGATCAGAGCATCAGGCCTCGCGAGCGCCAGTCCGTAAAGGCCTGCTCGGGTGCCTGAAACCTGTTGGTTCCACGTCGCACCCCCATCTGCCGTTGCCAGAATCAGGCCGTCCTCTCCAACAATCCACCCGTTCTTCTCCGACGAGAACCGAATGGTCCAAAGATCTTCTACCCGTCCACTGCGGGCAACTTCCCAGGTGTCGCCGCCGTTGGTTGTCCGAAGCAGCAATCCGGCTCCGCCTGAGATCCATCCGCGCTGCGCATCCAGGAAAAAGACTGAGTTCAGCAGCTCGCTGCCGTGCTCTATTCGCTGAGTCTTCCAGGTGCGGCCACCATCGTCGGTTCGCTCGATGCGCCCCGCGAGTCCGGCTACCCACCCCCTGGTTCGAGTGATGAATTGAACGCTGTTGAGCACTTCAAGAGTACGCGCGATAGGTGTCCAGTTCTTCCCACCGTCAGAGGTTTCAAAGATCGCGCCGCCGGTGGGCCCTATGTTCCCAACAGCCCAACCCTCGTCGCCATCGACGAAATCGATCGCAAGCAGATCGAACGCTCCCACAGCGGGAGCACTTGCCCAACGTACGCCGCCCGGCCCGCCGGCAGAAGGCGAGGTCGGTAAAGGCGGCGGCTTCTGTCCGCACGAGACAGCCAGAAACGCCGCACTTATTACAAACAGTCTACGAATCAAACCAGACGACTCGACCTCTTTGGATTGTGTGGATATCGACTTCTGGATGGCCGCTCAAAGACTACCAATACTGTCTCAAAACCGCAACATTAAACACCGCAGACTACTGGAACGGGGTATGAGTGTGAGAGGGGCGTCGTTGATCCTCGCAACCCCGTTGGAATGGGCATTGTCGTCAAACCTTCAGATCCGCGAGCCGCCGCAAAAAGAGACGGAAGCCTTCCCCGTGGACGAGTATGTGAAACCGGGCCTTTCCTTAGAAGATTGTTGACAAATGTGCAAAGTAGTACATAATTTGGTCACTTTTTCGATGCTCCGTCGAATACCCCCACGTGTCAACCGTCTGATTGCGGGATTTGAGGACCAGTCCTTCGAGGCAGTCTCATGGGCAAGGCGGAGCAAATGACCCCAAACGTGCCAGTCAAACCTGCGCGGGCGGGCAACACCGGTAAGCTGATAAGCTCTTACTATCTCGAGATAGAGTATCTGCTCGATCGCGTTGAGCAATCGAACACTTACTACCAGGCTCTTGCGCTTGAGCGTTCCGCCACACCGGAAGACGTTGTTCGCGCCTACCAGGAAACGATCAAGGTGCTTCATCCGCCATACTACAAAGTGAGAGCCGCGATCTCCGACGACATACTTGAGCGAATAGATAAGTCCTTCAGCAGAGTGTCTCAGGCATTTTTTGTGCTCACGGATCACAGCAGGAAGGTGGAATACGACCGGTCGCTAAGCCGATCCGGTCCGGTAACAACCTTTCCAGTGCACAGGAGCGGAACCAACTCGGCGCCCTTAACCAGCTCTGCACCTCTGGCTACGCCGGCGCCCATAAATGCTCCACAACCAGAGGCTCCGGCCTCTCTCTCCCAGGCAGGCGCGGAGCAGGAGGCCATCAACGTCCGCAATTCCGTGGTGGGCCAGCCCGTCTATTCGAAGGCCGTCGAGGATGCCTCCACGGTTATCAACCGGCGCCGCTGCGAGCGGTTCAAGCTGTCCATGCCGATATTGCTCGTCGGGCACGACCGTTTGAACGGAAGGTGGCAGGAGGTGGGGAAGACCATCGACGTCAGCAAGATGGGTGTGGGCATAACGATGAGCCGCCGGGTGCAGCCCGGTCTCGTGCTGCATCTGAACATGCCTCTGCCGACCAAGCTTCGCAGTCACGGATATTCCGATCCCAGCTATCAACTGTACGCCATCGTTCGCAGAGCCGAACCGATCAGGAACGGGACTCGGGTCATCGGCCTCGAGTTCTTAAGCGAACATCCCCCGCCGGGATACCTGAACGACCCATGGTGCGCGTTCCGAACTCAGAAGTGGCCGGGAGTCGACCGGCGGCGTGAGCCTCGCGTGACAAGGTCCGAAGCTATAACGATCGAGTACCTGGACGACGACATGGAATCGCTCAGGAAGGAGACAGCGGTCACCGAGAATACAAGTCATCGAGGTATGCGCATCAGGGTGAAGACACCGTCGCCGGAATCGGACATACTCAAGATAACCAGCCGAAGCCGCAACTTCTCGAGCCTGGCCGTAGTACGCAATCGCTACGTCGGCAAGGATGGCTTCGAGCGGCTCTGTCTTCAGTTTACCGAGAACAAATGGCTTGTCTGAAAGCTGCGTTGGGCCAAAACGCTCGTGGTTTCAGAGACCTTTCAATCTTTCTCTCTACTGCGACCACTTCTGGGGTCGCCTCACCCAACGATGCTTTCTTAACTCCCGGTGAAGATTTTCAGGAAGCGGCCCTCGATCACTTGCGGCAGTATTAGTCTCGACATGGGCGAGCTTACGCATTCCTGGAATGATCGTGCTGACGGTCGGGTCATTCAGAATGAAACGCAGGGCCATCTCGGGCATAGTCATTCCGACAGGCACCAGCGGCTTCAGAGCATCGGCGCGTTCTACACTCGGGATCAGATTCTCGGGCACGAAGTAAGTGCTCCGCCAATCGCTTTCGGGCCATTTGCTGGCGCTGGTCAACGCGCCTGTCAGAGTGCCCTCATCGAAGGGCACGCGCGCGATAACCGCCACATCCATCTCCCTGCAGGCGGGGAACAACTCGTCTTCGGGGTTCTGGTCGAAGATGTTGTAGATGACCTGCACCGCGTCGATCAACCCGCTGCGCACAGTCTCAACTCCGTTCTCCGGTTCCCATCGGTTGATGCTGATGCCGACTGCGCGGACCATTCCCCGGCGGCGCATCTCATCGAGTTTCTTAACCCAGCGGTCGTCCTTGAGCCAACCGTCTTCCCAGGTGTGAAACTGGATCAGGTCGAAGCTGTCGACTCCTGCGTTCTGGAGACTGCTTGTCAGATATTCTTCAATGTGATCGGGGGGATAACAATCGTCGAGGGTAAACTCGCGGCGTGAAGGCCACGCCCAGTTCTTAGGAGGTATTTTGGTAGCTGTATAGAGCTTCTTATCGGGGTTCGCGCGGAGCGTCCGGCCCAGGAGCTTTTCGCTGTGTCCTTCGCCATACGCCCAGGCTGTATCGAAGAAATTGCAGCCAAGGTCGACCGCCCGCTGAAGCGACCCCAGCGACTCCTTGTCATCCGACTTCGACCAGCTCGCCATTCCCCACATACCATAGCCTATCTCGCTGACCATCCATCCCATTCGCCCGAACCGCCGGTAGTTCATCGTTGCTCTCCTTTGCGCTCAGGGATATTAACCCAAAGAAGCGCCGAGGTCACCATCGACACTGCCCTGTTTGACACTCGTTCAAGCCCATGGATATGATTCAAGCTCGATTCAACATGCGAGCCGAAACATGGGAGCGTTAATGAGAATAAGACAAGGTGCCCTGGTGATCCTGGCAGCCGTCGCCATTGGATCCTGGCTGCCCACATTCCGATCCTCGAGCGCAGCCGAGGGCAAAGTTGGAAAACGCGACTCGGAAGTGTCCGCCGAACGAATCGCCCGACACGTCGAGTTTCTTGCATCGGACAAGCTTCAGGGCCGGCGAGCGGGCACATCGGCGGCCGACCAGGCCGCCGATTACATAGCCCGGCAATTTCGAGATTCCAACCTGAAACCAGCTGCCACGGCCGGTTTCCTTCAGACATTCACCTTCGTCGCAAGCGTCAAGCTTGGAGCTGACAACAGCTTTCAAATGAAGGCGACAGACGTCTCCCGTGCATTCAAAGTCACCGAAGACTTCATGCCTCTCGCTTTCTCGTCCTCCGCGCGCGCCACGGGCCAGGTCATCTTTGCGGGCTTCGGTATCGGCGCGCCGGAACTTCAGTACGACAACTACTCCGGGGTGGATGTGGCGGGCAAGATCGTCATGGTCATGAGAGGAAGTCCCGAGGGGGACAATCCACACGGCCGATTCAGCGATTACACCACGCCCGGCCTCGAAATACAGAAGAAGACGCTCAAGGCCCGGGAGAAGGGCGCCAGTGGAATAGTCTTCATCAGCGACGAAGAGCGCTTCAGCGAAGATCGCCTTTCTCGCCTGCATCACGACTTGAACTTTCTGGACGCAGGAATTCCCGCCCTTGCCGTGACCCAACAGGTCGCACAAGCAATTCTGTCGGCCGGCGGCTCGACTCTAGCCGAGCTTCAGAACCGCGCCAAAGAATCGGCGGCTCCATCGACGGTTCGCAATGTCGAGATCGAGTTCAAGACCGACGTTGTAAAGGTCGAGGGGAAGGCCGAGAACGTGGTCGGCATCCTGCAGGGATCTGACCCGGAGCTCTCCTCCGAGTTCATAGTTATAGGCGCGCACTACGATCACCTGGGCCTGGGCGGCTCCGAGTCGCTGGCCGCCAAACCCGAGGGTCAGATACATCACGGAGCTGACGATAACGCGTCGGGCACCTCTGTCCTGATCGAACTGGCGAGAGTAATGTCGGCCAACCGGCCCAAATTCAAGCGGAGTATCGTTTTCATCGCGTTCTCGGGCGAAGAGCTGGGATTACTCGGCTCAGCCGCTTACACCAGGAATCCCGCGGTCCCGCTCAAGTCAACCGTAGCCATGTTGAACATGGATATGGTGGGCCGTCTGCGCAATGGCTCGCTGTTTGTGGGAGGAGTTGGAACTTCACCGGCGTGGCAGCCGCTCCTCGATAGACTCAATGGAAGCGGAGCGGCGGCACCCTCCGGCGGAAGCAGCTCTGGGAGCCGATTTCAACTTGGGATCGGCCAGGACGGATTCGGTCCCAGCGACCACCAGTCGTTCTACGTAAAGGATCTCCCCGTGCTCTTCTTCTTCACCGGGAGTCACGACGACTATCACAAGCCATCCGATACCGCCGACAAGATCAACTCTGAGGGCGCGAGTCAGATCGGTGAATTCGTTCGCAAGATAACCGTCGAGATCGCGAACGAACCTCAGCGCATAGCTTTCACTCGAGTGAAGACCGAATCGAAGCCGACCGGGCGAGGGTTCGCCGTCTATCTCGGCACGGTGCCCAACTATTCGGATCAAAGCGACGGTCTGAAGCTGGACGGAATTCGCGCGGGGTCGCCGGCCGAGCGCGCAGGGTTGCAGGCGGGCGATGTAGTTACAAAGCTCGGCAGCGTCCCGGTGAAGAACGTCTATGACTACACCTACGCGCTCGGAGAGTTGAAGGCGGGCGAGGAGATCGAGGTCGTGTTGCGCCGGGACGGACGCGAGGTTCGGCTGAAGATCACACCGGAAAAGCGCAAGTAATCCGCTAATCTACGCCAATCTGCGCTCATAGCATCAAAGCGGATACAAACGACAAACGCGAAGCGAACTGCGTGCGCGGGCTCTATGCGTGAAGCGGCGCATCGGCAAGTGAGGTGATCATGTTATTGAACGGAAAGTCGGGAATCGTCTTTGGAGTAGCCAACAAGCGCAGTCTCGCCTGGGCCATCGCTCGCCGCGCCGCCGAAGAGGGCGCTCGTATTGCACTCACCTACCAGGGTGAGCGTCTTGAAGAGAACGCCCAGGAGCTTGCGGCGACGCTCACCAATCCCCTGGTGTTGCCATGCGACGTGACGAAGGACGAGGATATCGCGGCTGTCTTCGCGCGCGTTCATGAAGAGTTCGGGGGCCTGGACTTCGTCGTTCATGGCATCGCCTTTGCCTTGAAGGAAGAACTGGAGGGAGACTATGTCAACACATCGCGCGAGGGCTATCGCCTCGCGCAAGACGTCAGCGTCTACTCGCTCACGGCGATAGCCCGGCATGCAGCCCCGCTGATGGAAGGCCGGAACGGAAACATTCTGACCTTGACATACCTGGGAGGTGAAAAGGTGATTCCCCACTATAACGTAATGGGGGTGGCCAAGGCGGCGCTCGATATGAGCGTCCGCTACCTGGCTTCGGACCTTGGACCGCGCGGAATAAGAGTCAATGCGCTGTCGGCCGGTCCGATCAAGACTCTGGCCTCGGCCGGCATCAGCGGCTTCTCAAAAATACTCGAGCACATGCGAAACCACGCTCCTCTAAGGCGAAACGTCGATCAAGCCGAAGTCGCGGACGCTGCGCTCTTCCTGTTGTCAGACATGTCTCGTGGAGTCACCGGCGAGACTCTTCACGTCGATAGCGGCTATAACATTATGGGAATGTGATCTCATCTGGCGCGGTCGTTTGGATCCCAGATGTACTTGTGAAGTTGAAGCTGAAAACGCGCGCGCAACTTGTCGTCGAGCATCCACTCAACAACTTGTGCTGGAGCGACCTCGCCGTACGCGGTTGAGAGCAGAAGCCCCGTTCGCTCTTCCAGGCAGTGACGACGAATCGTATCACGCGCCCATTCGTAGTCACCGCGATCGGCGACCACGAACTTGACTTCGTCAACCGAACGCAGGTGGTCCAGGTTAGACCACAGGTTCTTCTCACACTCGCCCGAGGCCGGACACTTCAGATCCATAATTCGAATCACGCGCGGGTCCAGAGCCGAGATGTCGCGATGGCCTCCGGTCTCAATCAGCACCGTGTGGCCGGCGTCCGCGAGCCGCGATGCCAGTTCGTAGATATCGTGCTGGAGCATCGGCTCTCCGCCCGTCAATTCGACCAGCCGGCAGTCGAACCTCTCGACTTCAGCCAGTACCTGATCGAGGCTCATACTCGAGCCTCCTGTAAAGGTGAACTCCGAATCGCACCAGCTGCAGCGCAGATCGCATCCGGTCGTCCGAACAAATACGCACGGCAGTCCGGCATAGCTCGACTCGCCTTGAATGCTCCGGTAGATCTCGGTGATTCGCATACCTTGACGCATTCTAACCGGTTGGGTGGCCCCGGCGCGAGTGTGGGCGCAATGCCCAGAAGCTCAGATCTCGACCCCAAGGAAATCAACCGGGGAGGAAGCCGAAGGGTCGGATGACGAGACCGGGGACCCGAACCGGTCAACTTTTGCGATTCGTTTGGATTGACCGATTGGTTTATGTCAATCTGACCGAACTGTATCGCCCCGCGACTGTGGCCTTATGCCGTGGCGAAACTCCCCTCTCACCGGTCGAGGCGGCGCAGATCTCCTCGGACTCTGACCTAAACCCTTTGTGCAAAAGCCTCGAACATCCTCAAGGTAAAGGAGTGCCACAGAGTGTGAGCACCAGAAAGCGCGCCATATTCTCTCCGATTTGTCTCTGGCACACGCATTGATGAAAAAAGCCGACCTGGCAGGAATACGACCGCACCAAGAGCTTTCACGGGATTCGTCGCAGCAAAGACCAGAGGAGAGACGGGGGTGCTCTGCTGAGAGTGGCCAGCACCCGCGGAAGCGTTGGGGGCCGGCTCCGGAGAGAGTATGGACACTAACAGCTTGAAGGTGGATAGCCCCTCCTCCAGCATTCTCATAAATGTAGTGTCGGTCGTCGGGATGTCGATCTTCGCCTACGCGCTTTTCGACACCCTCACCAGCAGGATCACTCTCCAGTGGGTGCTTCTTGGGCTGGTGGCGGTTCTGGTCGCCTCGCGCACCGATCTTCGGATTCCGAAGATAACCAGCACGATAACCATCTCAGACACTTTCGTATTCATCTCGATTTTGCTCTATGGAGTCTACCCTTCCATTGTGCTGGCGGGCGCGGACGCGGCCATCTGCTCGGTTAACTATCAGAATAGAAGGAAAGTCGGTCCGTTCAACATTGGATTGATGAGCCTCTCTGTATTCGCCGCGGGGACCGTGGTGAATGCCTTATTTGGCGACTTGAACGACCAGACAGACCTGGGCCGGCTCATTCTGGCCGCAGAGACACTGGCCTTGATTCACTACGCGTTGAACTCGGGGATTGTGGGTCTGGTGCAGGCTCTTCGAAACAAGCGCGACTTCATCAAGATATGGCAGGAGTCGTTGCTGTGGACCTCGATGTCTTACTTCGCCGGAGGCGTGGCCGCCTGCGTGATAGTCAAGCTCATCTCGGTCGTCTCCTTCTACGCTTTCATCATATCGGTGCCGGTGCTGGCGGTCACCTATCTGACATACAAGAATTACCTCGACAAGGTTCAGGCGTCCATCAACCACGCCGAAGAGATGGCCGATCTCCATCTGAGGACGATTGAGGCCCTGGCCGTTGCCATCGATGCCAAGGATGAAGTCACACACGACCACGTTCATCGCGTTCAGATCTACGCCATAGGGCTGGGCAGGCTCTTCGGGCTGACCGACGGGGAGATCGAGGCGCTGAAGGCGGGCGCAATGCTTCACGACATCGGCAAGCTCGCCGTGCCCGACTATATTCTCAATAAGCCGGGTCAGCTCACTCCGGCCGAATTCGAGAAGATGAAGGTTCACACCATTGTGGGCGCGGAGATACTGGAGCGCGTCACGTTTCCATACCCCGTCGTGCCCGTAGTCAGGCACCATCACGAGCGCTGGGATGGACAGGGGTATCCTGACGGGCTGAAGGGCGACACGATACCGATCACCGCTCGAATACTTTCGGTGGTCGACTGTTTCGACGCGGTACGCGAAGATCGCCAGTACCGGAAGGCTATGACGAGAGACGACGCTATCGGGCTGCTCATGAGCGAAAGCGGCAAGAGGTACGACCCGAAGGTGGTTACCGCGTTCCTCCAGAACCTGCCCGAGTTCGAGATGCAAATACGCCAGCAGAAGCTGGATGTTCACGCGAGGCCCCACGCGCCGAATTCTCGACCCTTCAGGAGTTCCATGAAGGACAACGGACGACAGGCCTTCGAGAGTATTCGAAATACCCACCGCGAAGTCATAACCCTGTATGCCATCGCCCAGACAATCGGAACCAGTCTTGATCTGCGCGACACCTTCGCGGTCTTCTCTTCGAGGCTGCAGGATATTGTCAGCTATACGACCTGCGTACTCTACCTGCAAAAGCCTGACTCGACCGAACTC
>DASYSA010000134.1:0-3959 GCA_036003885.1 Blastocatellia bacterium
GCCTGATTTCGCTCAACCTCTTCGCGCATCACCCCGTATACCTCAGCGCTCCGCCCGCCAGGTTCGCAGAGCATACAATCGCCACTGACCTCGCGGGTGGCTACCAGGTAGTCGTTGCGGACATCAATCGCGACGGTAAGCCGGATTTGATCGCGCTCGCGAGCGGAATGAAAGAACTTGTCTGGTTTGAAAACCCCGGATGGCAGCGGCACGTGCTGGTCGACAATATATCCCGCCCCATCAACTGCGCCGCCTGGGACATTGATGGAGATGGAATTCCGGAGATCGCACTCGCTCATGAGTTCTCGAATGATCCGGCCAAAAGCACAGGTGTCCTTTCACTCCTCAAACACAGGAGCGACCCTTCACAGCCGTGGGAGATGACCGAGATTGATCGGCTCTCAACTTCGCATCGGCTTCGGTGGCTCGACCTTGACGGGAATGGAAAGAAGGTTCTGGTTAACGCTCCGCTCGCCGGCGAGTTCGTGAAACCGCCTGACTACAGAGGCGCTGTCCCGCTGGTCTTTTATCGTCCTGGCTCCTGGAAGCGCGACACTATCTCGGAAGAGCTGCAAGGTGTCTTGCACGGGATCTTCATCACCGATTGGGACAAGGATGGGCGAGAAGATATTTTCACGGCGAGTTTCCTCGGAATAGATCTGTTCACCTTCGGGGCGAACAGACGGTGGCGCCGGACAAAGATCGCAGCTGGAAATCCCGATCCCTGGCCTCGCGGCGGCTCAAGCGAAATTGCCGTCGGCAAGTCGGGGACAGATCGGTTCCTCTGCGCCATCGAACCGTGGCACGGCAACCAGGTCGTCGTCTACCGCCGGCACAAACAGAGATGGCAACGACAGGTGATTGACGCCACCCTGAACGACGGCCACGTTCTGCTGACTGCGGACCTGAATCGGGACGGCAGAGATGAAATCATCGCAGGGTATCGCGGGCAAGGGAGAAGCGTCTACATCTTTTCAGCAGAAGATTTGAAGGGGAGTCGCTGGACCAGACAGAGTCTCGATGAGGGCGGCATCGCGGCAGCCGGGTGCGCTGTGGCGGATTTGAATGGAGACGGAAGGCCCGATGTGGCTTGTATCGGTGCGGCGACAGCGAACTTGAAGTGGTATGAAAACCTCGGAACAGCAAAGGAGATGAAGTAATAAAGTTAATAGAGGAAGAGAATGGCATTCACTCTCTTCCTCCTCTTAAAGGGCAGATTCAACGAAGATTCTGTTCGCTCATACAGGATTGCGCCAGGCGTTAGTGGCACTGAGCGCATGTCCGTCTTTTCCGGCAGCGGTCCCGCTCACGGGCGCTGCACGGCGGGAAGAAGCAGCCCGATCAGAATAGCGATTATCGCAATGACTACGAGAAGCTCGGTCAGCGTGAAGCCACCGACTTTGTTCGCAGTTTGCACCGTTGAAGATGTCTCGGTTTGAATACCGCTTGTAGCAGATGCGTGACGAATCGTATTGTCTCTCATGTCATTTCTCCTTTTTGATGTTGAATACTTTACTTTGGTTTTCAATCTGATAAGACAGAAGGGGAAAAACATTTCAGGGAGGGTAATTTGCCCACAGGTCCCCAAACCCCTGCCGCGATCGATCGGGCCTGGACGCGCTCGTAACTCACCAGATTCTTGTTCTTAACTAACCGCTCTGATACTCTCGCGCTTCGAATGCGACCTCCTGGAGGATGAATATGAGCAACCGCGAAACATCTCGACGAAAACTCTGGTCTCGAGCGTTTTCTGTTCTACCGCTTGCCGCGCTTGCCTTTACCGCAAGTACCGCAGCCGCGCAAACCTGCGAGAAGCTCGCCGAACTCAAGCTCGCAAACACGACCATCACCGCCGCGCAGTCTGTGGCTCCTGGCGCGTTCACCCCGACGACGGGCTCGGCTGCTCCCTTCAAAGAGCTGCCCGCCTTCTGTCGAGTCGCCGGCGTGATCAAGCCAAGCACTGACTCGGATATCAAGTTCGAAGTGTGGATGCCCAGTTCAGCCTGGAATGGAAAGTTTCAGGGGATCGGCAACGGGGGCTTCGCCGGATCGATCATTCACGTTGGGCTTGCAGGTGCGCTCGCGCGCGGCTACGCGGCCGCCTCCACCGACACCGGGCACAGCGCGGGTGGCACGGATGGGAGCTGGGCGATGGGGCACCCTGAGAAGATTGTCGACTACGGACACCGCGCAGTTCATGAGATGACCGAGAAAGCCAAGGGGATTATCAGTGCATTCTACGGAAATGGCCCGAAGCGTTCCTATTTCAGCGGTTGCTCGAACGGAGGCCGGCAGGCGCTGATGGAAGCGCAGCGCTATCCAAACGATTATGACGGCATCCTCGCCGGCGCTCCCGCGAATTACTTCACCCGTATACTCACAGGATTCGCCTGGAATCTGCAGGCGACCTTAGTTGATCCCGCAAGCTACATTCCAGCAACTAAATTGAAAGCGATCGAGGCTGCGGCTCTGGCTGCCTGTGACGCCCGTGACGGCGTGACGGATTCTGTGATTGACGATCCTACAAAGTGCAGCTTCGATCCATCTGTCTTGCTTTGCAAAGGAGTTGAGTCCGACGCTTGCCTTACGGAAAAGCAAGTGGCGGCGCTGAAGAAAATTTACGCCGGGCCGCGCGATTCAAAGGGCGAGCAGATCATCCCGGGCTTTCTGCCGGGCGGCGAAACAGGGTCAGGTGGCTGGGGCCTCTGGGTCACTGGCGCAGCGCCGAGGCAATCGCTTCAGTTCATTTTCGGCACCCAGGTTTTTACGAATATGATCTACAACAGTCCGGCGTGGGACTTCAAAACCTTCAACCTCGAAAAGGACGGCAAGCTCGCAGACGAGAAGCTGGCCCTGAATGTGAATGCAACCGACTCGAACCTGAAAGCCTTCAAAGCACGCGGTGGGAAGCTGATTATTTATCATGGCTGGAGCGACGCCGCGCTTCCACCGGTGAACACGATAAACTATTTCGAATCCGTAGTGAGGAAGCTGGGGCCGCGCGATGCCGGCTCCGTCATTCGCCTTTACATGGTGCCAGGCATGCAACATTGCGCCGGCGGTCCCGGTCCGGACGCTTTCGGCGCATTTGTTAGTGGCGCCCCGTCTGATCCGCAGCACAACATCTCCGTGGCGCTCGAACGCTGGGTCGAAGGAGGCATCGCCCCGGATCAAATAATCGCTGCGAAACGGACGGGCACTGATCCAAAGAGTCCCATCATGCGCACGCGCCCCCTCTGCCCGTACCCGCAGGTGGCCCGATACAAAGGGAGCGGCAGCACGGACGACGCCGCTAATTTTGTTTGCACGAATAGATTGAATCATTGATTCATTGGGCCATTGGGTCATTGGCGTGAGAATGGGCGACCGGGCGATTCGGTGAAATGAGATGGAGATGATGAAACGAGCCATGGTCTGCGCAGTGCTGTTGTTGTGCGCTGTGAGTCTGAACACCGGCCTCGGCGAGGCTTCTCTTAGAGAACCGGCGGAAACTGGGAACGCGCGTATCGCCGCCGAAGTCACGATACGGCGCGACACATACGGCGTCCCGCACATTCTCGCGAAAACCGAAGAGGCGGCAGCCTTCGGCTTGGGATATGCGCAAGCCGAAGATCATTGCCTTACGATTGCCCGCCGTTTAACCGCTGCGCGCGGGGAAATCGCAAAGTATCTCGGGCAGGGAGTTGAAAACGATTTTCTGATGAAGCGGTTCGATAACCTCGAAGTGTGCAGACAGAACTTCGGCCAGCTCGATCCGCTATTGCAGAGAATCTTCAACGCGTATGCAGCTGGCGTGAATCATTACGTGTCAAAGCACCATCAGGAACTGCCCGGATGGATTCCCGTATTCGACGGTGTTGATGTGTTAGCGAACGGCCGAGCCGGTGCAGTAAACTCGGCAATTGACCTCGAAACCATCCGCGCGCTGAAGGCAAAGTATCCCGACAACCCGCAATCGC
>DASYSA010000135.1:0-3641 GCA_036003885.1 Blastocatellia bacterium
TTCTTGCTGCACGTGTCCAGGCTAACCGTCACCCGGCGATCGCGCTCCGGCAGACCTTCGATCATTGTTAACGTGCACCCGTGTCTCGTTATCCTGCCTTGCCCGCACATCTTGAATCCATCCGATCTGCAGAAGATGTAGTCGGCCGTGTCCGATCTGAAGATCAGAGACTGGAACCCTCCGTTTACAAAGGCCTGCATGAAGATGTCAAAGACTGTGACGGAGACTGAGGCAGTGTTATCCGCCGGATTTGAATCAGCCAGGCAGTTGCCCGACGAGACGCTCGCAGTATTGGTAACCGCGCCGGGCGGCTGATTGGCCGGCACCTGTGCGACTATCGTGATAGTCGCCGAGGTGGCTGCGCCTGCGCTGCACTGGTTGGGCGCCCCGAGAATGCCCAGATTGCACGTCGCGATCCCCGATCCGATGCCTGCGGAGGTTCCCTGGCTCGTCGTGATGCTCACAACCTTCCAGTTGGCCGGCAACGTGTCGGTCACCGTCGTGCCTGCGCTGTTGGAAGGCCCCGCGTTGCTAACCGTGATAGTGAATTCAGCTGTGCAGCCGGCAACCGCGATTGGCGCGGCGCTCTCGGTTATCGAGAGATCGGATTGCGTCCTCACGCTCGTAGTCGCCGTCGGTGAATTATTGGATGGGTCGGGATCAATCGTCGTCGCCGTACCCGAGGCCGTGTTGGATACCGTCGCGTTGCAAAGCACCTCCGGACAGACTCGCACCACGAGAGTGAATGCCTGTGATGGCGTTCCAAAAGCCAGCGTGGCCCTGGTAGCCGTCACGGTTCCTGCTCCGTCCACCGGCGGCGTAACAGTTGTCCACCCAGCGGGAGCGGTAAAGGATTGGAACCGAGTGTTGGCCGGCAGAGTATCCGACAGAGAAACATTTTGAGCGTCGCTTGGTCCGTTGTTGATCAAGGTTATCGAGTAGGTGAGGTTGGTTCCCGCAATCACAGGGTCGGGCGAGTCGGACTTGGTAACTGCAAGGTCGGCGCGCGCGACAACGGCGGTCGTGGCCGTCGAGGCGTTGTTACCCGGATTAGGGTCAGTCACCGGCGACGCGACTGTTGCAGTGTTGGACAGCATCGTTCGTCAGGCGTGTTGGGCAGTACATGCACTACGAGACTAAAGACCGCTGACTGTGCGTTGTCCAGCGTCTGCGTCTTCGCCGTGACAATTCCGTTCGCGCCGACCGATGGGGTCGTGCTCGTCCATCCGGCTGGAGTCGCCAGAGAGACGAAGGTCGTTCCGGCAGGCAGCGAATCACTCATCACGAGATCAACGGCTCTGTCGCCACCGTTGTTTGTCACCGTGATCGAGTAAGTAAGGTCAGTGCCGGCCACCACCGGGTCCGGTGAGTCGGTTTTTACGATACTCAGGTCGGCACTGCTGATGGCCGCCAGTCCCTGGTAGGCCATCACGATACCCGCGCCCGAATCGCGGTCGACTCCGGCCGCTTCGATGTCAAGGGCGGAAGAGGTGAGCGCTGCTCGAATCTGAGCCGGCGTGGCAGCGGGCTTGAGCGACTTCAACAAGCCAGCGATGGCTGCGGCGTGAGGTGCAGCGGCTGACGTTCCGAAGAACGTGGCGAACCCCGGGGCAGCACAGCTCACTCCATCGGCTGCGGCTATATCATCCTTCTGTCTAATGAGTCCTCCGGTTGAAGAGAAATTTCCCGGTGTGATTGGGGAGCTGTCCGGGTTGAAGAACAGTTGCCTCGGTCCGTCAGAGCTGAAGGTCTCGACGGGATTTGCGCTGCCGCCAGTGAATGAGCCGCCTCCGGCCGTCGCCACATCAACTGCAGCTACACCAAAGGCGTTGGCGGCGGTCGCATGCCCTTTGGTCGAAGCCGCTGTTGCGACGCTGAGTCGGCCTCGATTGGTTCTGAGGTGTACGAAACGATTAGCCGCGCCAGAATGCCTGAAGATAACCAGACGCGCGCCCGTGACCAGAGAAGCCCCGGCGATTTGTTCAAAGGGATCCTGCGAGCCGCTTTGCGTATTGGTGGAGGCCGCAAGCACGGAGGTGAGCGAAGCATTCAACAGGAAGAGGTCATAATCATTGGCGGAGCCTCCCAGTGGATCCGCCCAGAAGAGATTGGCTGGAAGCGGCCCCGAACCCATGCCGATGGCGTTGATCGTGTCGCCGACATTCCCCCCGCCGAAATCGTGCACATTGCCTCCCGGCAACGAGCTCAGGGTGCCCCCATCGACAAAGTCGCCCTCCCAGGTACCCGACGTGTTGTCGTTCAGATTGCCTTCGTTTCCTGCCGACGAGAAGTAGAGCGCACCACCTGCGGTGACGTCGTTCACTGCCTGGGTGATGACTCCGCCGTCGGTGGTCGATGACACGCTTCCAGTCTGGCCATCCTGAAAGACCGATTCGGCAAAATAGAAGACGTCGTCAACGATGATGTCGCAACCCGCGGTGCGAAGGTCGCGGATGTTCTGGGCGAAGTTGGCAGGACCCCCATTCGCGGTGGCAAAGAAGAGCTGCGCCCCAGGCGCGAGGTCAAAAACTATCTCCAGCATCGCGGACCCTTCGTCACCCGATCCGGCCTGACCCGAGAGAACTGTCACCGCGGGCAGATCGCCGCTCCCCTGCAGGGCAGCCAGAGAGTCCACCCCATTCGAGAGGACTCCTATGTTAACGCCCGCCCCGGTCACGCCGAACTTGGTTCGCGCTTCCGCCGCGCGGTGAGCCGTGTCGCCCTCGGACGTGTTGACTATGAACATAGGAGCGCGACTGGTTGCTGCGCCCCTCCTGGTGGAGGGCGAAAGTGCCTCCGCAATCGCGTATCGGACCCTTGCCGCACGTGCCTGGAAGCCGGGGTTGAGCTGCGGAATCGGAGATCGGCTGATTTGCGGAGCCGGCCTCACAGACGGATTCTGCCGAATTTCCGCCGAAGTGACCGCATCATCGCCCGGCATGATGAACGTTACCTCCGGCATGTTTGTGAGCTGTTCAATGTCGCGGAGGGGGAGTCGGGCGCGAACGCTCCTCTCAAATGAGTTGACGATCTCCGCACCGATCGCTTTCAGCTTTTCGAGGACGGGCTTGCTGTTGGTGCTTCTGATGTCTACCTGAACGAGGTCTTTAGTATCGGTGCTTAATCCGGTCTTAAGGCTCTCGACGCCTTCCGCGAGCTGCTCATTCCGGCTCATTTTCAGGCTGTAGAGCAGCTGCGAATCGATCTTGTTTTGCTCGGGTGTCCGAGAAGCCTTCTCTGCAATCAAGGATTGCATCTGCCTGGCTGCGGCATCGCTGATGCGTAGGGCCTGCTGCTTATCCTGCCCGCTTGCGCTAGCGGTAAACATCGGTCTCAAAATGAATGAACCTGCGATAAGAGACAACAATAAAAGGACGATTGTGTATCGACGATATGTATTCATGACTTCTCCTTGGCCCAATCGTTTTGGCTGGTAAGTCCTGGCCGCCGTAGACAAGGGTAATCCGTAATGCACGGAGCTGGGCCGTATGGACGCCGTGCGCACCGGAGGCTGAGGACTCTGGGAGGTTGCTACTGTTATGGCAGGCGAGCTGCTAATCAAACTAGGTCATAGGGGCTCCGACTATTCGTTTGATCGTGGACTTTTGTGGTATCTCTACGACGCAGCTCGGGGGTGTGGG